>JAHFOS010000091.1 GCA_023261545.1 bacterium | reverse complement strand
ACCGCGGCTTCGCGCTGCGCCACTACCACAGCACGGTGCGCGAATCCGGCAAAGTGGCGCGCCTGGCCGGAGTGAAAAAACTCACCCTGGTCCACCATTCGCGCCGCTACGCCAAGGACCTGAAGGATCTGCTCGAAGAGGGTTACGCTTCTTTCGAGGACCGCGAACCGAGCTATGAGATCCAGCCGGTGGCGCGCTACGAGGACAGCGAGGTCCTCGATGAGTGAGGGCCCGTGCATCCTGTCCCGGCATGAGAAGGCGCGCGGGCGCCACCTGGTGCTGGAGGAAATCACCTGGCGGAACTCGCGGGGCGAAAACCACCTGTACGAAAGCGCGGGACGCGCGGAGCGGCGCGGCAGCGTGGCCATCATCGCGCGCCTCAACTCTTCGGGGCGCTATATCCTGGTGCGCCAGTTCCGCCCCACCCAGGGCAGTTGGCTGCTCGAATTTCCCGCCGGACTGCTGGACGAGGGGGAAAGCGCCGGCGAGGCCGCGCTGCGCGAGCTCAAGGAGGAGACGGGATACACCGGCCGCCTCGCGCGCGTGCTCTGCCCGCGCCCCAACAGCCCCGGCCTGTCGTCTGAAGGCACCGCCCTGGCCTTCGTCGTTGTGGACGAGCAAGCCGATGACAACCGCAATCCCCAGCCGCAACTCGAACCCGGCGAGGAAATCGAAGTCCTGCTGCTCGCCCCCCACGAAGCGCGCCGCACCGTCCTAGAAGCCAGGGAAGACGGCACCGCGCTGCTGTGCGACACCAAGGTGAGCTGCTACTTTTTGGGCCTCGGGGGATCCGAGGGCCTTTTCTCTTAGGGTTCAGCCTTTGCTGGGACGCTGGTTGTGGCGGGCGCTCCTGGGCTTGCCCCTGCCCCTGCTCAAGGCCGGTTGCGGCTTTTTAGGCGCGCTTCACGCCGCCCTCGACCGGCGTCACGCCCGCGAGTGCGCGGCCAGCGCCCGCCGCTGCGGGTTCCAGGACCCCGCCGCCATCGCCTGCGGCATGTATCGCAACCTGTGGTGCCTGCCGTGGGAAATCGCCTGGGCACGACGGCTTTCCCCTGGATCGCTCACGCGCAACATCCGCGGCAGCGTCGAATTTAGGAATTATGTGGAGACCCACTTCAAGGGCCGCGGCCTGGTGACGGTTTCCGCGCACCTGGGCAACTGGGAGCTGCTGGGGCAGCTCGCCGCCCTGTTGATCCCGCCCATGATGCCGGTGTACAAGTCGCACCGCAACCGCCTGGTGCGCGAGTTCATGCTGGAAATGCGCCGCGCTGGCGACCAGCTTCCCGTCCCCAAGGAGGAAGGCCTTCGTCCCCTGCTGCGCCATCTGCGCGCGGGAGGTACGGTGGGACTGCTCGTGGACCAGAACGCCGGGCCCCAGGGTGTTGATTCTGAATTCCTGGGACACCCTTGCAAAAGCTGGGACACGCCGGTGCGCATCGCCCACGGCACCGGATGCCCGCTGCTCCCCGTTTTCCTGTTTCGCGGGAGCCATGGCTTGGAACTGGTCTGGCACCCACCTCTGGAACTCGTCGTGGATGGATCGGGACGCCTCGACGTCGCCGCGTCGGTGCGCAAACTCGACGCGCTGCTCGGGGCGGCGGTGCGCGAGCACCCGGATCAGTGGTTGTGGCTCTCGCACCGCTGGGGGCGGGGTTTCGCGCGATGAAGCGGCCGCTCCTGAGATCCGCCACCGTCCTATTCCTTCTCGGCGCCTGCTGCTACGCCCGGGCCGCGGAGGACCAAGACGATGCGCAAAACCAGAACCTGCTGAAGAAGATCCAGGCCACCCACGCTACGGAGGCGTCCTTTTCCATCCTGCATCGCGCGCTGAGCGGAGAAGATGGCGGCGAGGAGGCCCTGCGCGTGCGCCGGCATATTCGTGTGGATTGGAGCCTGATCGCCGGCCTGCGGCGCACCCATTACCGCGACGCCGCGGCGGATGAAAACGCCCTGCTGCTGGATGTGGGCGTGCTGCGCCAACGGAGCCCCACGCTGCGCGATTTCCTGCGCGCCACAGCCGGACCGCGTTGCGGCGTGGAGTACACCCTCAACGGCGCGCCCAGCGCCGGGGCCTACGCTTCGGTTTCGGCGTTTTCGCTCCCTGAGAACAGCAGCCTGAACTCGCTGCGCCAGCATGAAAGCCTGAGCGGAGCCGCCGCGGCAGGGACCTGGCGCGCGCCCTCCGCGCTCTTCCTGCAAGCAGAATTGCGTGCCGGGCGCGTGGACGTGGCCGGCCCCCCGCATGGCTGGGAACAGTCCGGCGCCATCGGGGCCGGCATCGAGTTGCTGCACCGCGGCGCGGATCATATCGGCGGCTTTTTCTTCGACCCCACCCTGATGAGCGAGCAGGCCGACTCCCTGCGCGCGCACCTGGTGGTGCAACAGGCCTGGACGCGCTTTTCCGCCGGACCGGACTTCTTCGCCCAGGCGCATCGCACGCGGCGCGCCCTGCCCTTGACGATGGGGACCGGCCTCGACCTCCCCTGCCCTCCGCATTTCGGCTTAGAATTCATGGCCCGCGTCGGACAGGACAGCGAGCGCGGGCTCGCGTTCGGCAAATTCCGCCAGTTCCGCGCCGAGGCCAGCTTCCTGCCTTCGCTGCGCTTCCTGCTGCGCGCCGGCGTGCAGCACAGCAACGAGAACATCGGCGCCGTCCGCGGACGCAGCACCGACACCACGCTCGCGCTACAGATCCAGTTGTGATCGGCCAGCGCGGCGCTTGTCCGGGCGCCTTGATCCGGTACAATGCCGCGCTCATGATGCACGACCTTAAAGCAGGAAAACCGCGATCCGCGGCCCAAAAGCGCGCCTCACGTCGTGCCCATGGCGTAAACCTCGCGATAACCCTGGTCTTCCCGGCGCTGATCGCCGTGCTGACGACCCTGTTCCTTGCCTCTTGCGCCGGGCGCGGCGATGACTTCCCAACCGCCCGGCGCGCCTTTTTGCCATCGGAGAACACCCGGCGCATCGCCGTGGTGGAGTTCGAGAATTTGACCGCCAATCCGCGGGCGGGAAGCGACCTGTCGCTGCACTGCTACAATGAACTTTTCCGCCGCATCCATGCGGGCGGTTTCGCCGACCGCGATGGTCGCCGTTTCGACGTGGCCGGAGAGGCCGAGGTGCGCGCCGTGCAGGCCGCGCGTCCCGGGATGTCCTTCCCCCCCCGCGAATTCGCGGCCGCCACCAACTGCCAGCTCGTGCTGTTCGGAACCGTGAGCGAGTACCAGTACAAACGCGGGCTCAGCGAGAACCCCGCCATCGGCCTGCACTTGCGGCTCTACGACGCGGGCGCCGAAACCGTGATCTGGTCTGGAAGCCTGGCCCGGGCCGGGCGCTTCTCCTGGTTCGGCGAGGATGCCCTGGGACGCCTGGCGGGCGAAGTGTGCCGCGATCTCCTGGGCCGCCTGGCCGAGGATGTGGGCGGCCCAAGCGCTGGGGGCAAGGGCGTCAGCCAGAGCGGAAACGGGTCCAGACCATGAGCGCCATCAAAATCCTGATGGTCGAGGATGAGATCCAGATGTTCAACCTCATGAAAATGCTCATGACGCCGCTGGGCTTCGAGGTGGCGCACAGTTTTTCCGCGGCGGACATCCCCGCGCGCCTGCGCGCCGAGGCCGCCAGCGTCCTCATCACCGACTTCCTGATGCCGGGGCGCAACGGCCTGGAGGTAGCGCGGGCCGTGCGCGCGGAGGCGGACTTCAAAACCCTCCCGGTTTTCCTGCTCACCAGCAAAGAACTCCAGCACCGCGAGACCGTGGAAATCGGCCAACTCGGCCTCCACTACATGCGCAAGCCGGTCCTCCCCCAGATCCTTTCGGCCAAGGTCAAAGCAGCGTTGGGGAACCAGGAGGGTCCACGGGGGTGAAGGGGGCTTACCTGGAACCCACCTTCGCCTACGTCCTCGTCTGCGCCGCCAACTGGCTGTGGTGGCGGGAGGACCCGGGGTTCCTCTCCGTCCGTCTCCATCCCTACCTTTTCCTCACCCTGCTCTTCGCCGTGCGCTACGGCGTGCGCGAGGGGGCTTTGAGCGGCGTCCTCGGGGCCGGCCTCGTCATCGCGGGGTACTTCCACCGCGATGAAGGCCTGCTCATGGACTGGCTGTTCAATTTCGATTCCCTGGGCCTGCCCCTCACCCTGGTGCTCGTCGGCGTGCTGGTGGGCGAAGCCAGCCAGTCGCGCCTCAAGCGCGCCGCCTGGCTGCGCGCCGCTCTCGATGAAGAAGCCGCGGCCCACGTCAAGCTCGGCCAATCCCACAAAGAGCTCTCGGCGGCGCTGCTGCAGCTCGAGCGGCGCATGGCGGACCAGGGGCTCGGCACCCAGGATTTTTCCCAGGCCTTGCTCGACCTTCAAGAGGTGCGGGCGCATCCAGAGCTCTACGACCGCGTGCAGGAATTGATGCAAAAGTTCCTGCAAGTGGATCGCAGCGTCATCCTCATCTTTGGCTCGGACGCCCACAGCCAGGAGCCTTACTCCCGGGATAGGCAGTTGCCCTCCGACGAGGAGCTCGCCGCCCTCATGGCCAGCCCCGCCTACAGCGAGGCACTCTACACCAAGAAAACCACCGCCCTGGCTGAATTCCTGGATGAGGAAATCGTTTCCAACGCGGCCCAGGCCTCGCTTTTTTTCTGCGGCCCCATCCTCGGCGGCGGCGATCGCGTCGCGGCCATGGTCCTAGTTTACGCCATTCCCTTCATCCACTACAACATCACGCATTTCCGCCTCTTCGAGGTTATTCTCAAGGCCGCGGGACAGGGCGCGCGGCGCATCGAGGAGGTGGATCGGCTGCGCCATTCAGCTCCCTACCACGAGATATACCTTGTGGAGCGCGAGGACTACTTCCTCAAAAACCTCGAGATCCAGGCGGGTGCGGGCGGGGATCACGAAGTGCTGCTGGCGGGCTACCGCTTTTCGAACCTGGTCCGCGAGGAACAGCGCGAACGCTTCCGCATCCTGCTCTCCCAGCTCTGCCTGATCCAGGGAGTGCGCGCCGGCTATCTGGAGGGCGCGGACTGCTTCGCCTGCCATGGCAGCGCGGAAAGCCTGGAGAAACTTGAAATCCCGGAGCGTTTCGCGAGCTACGGATTCCCCCCCACCCTGGCCGAAGTGGTGACGTGCCGCCTGGAATTCGGAAGCGAGCTCCAGCGGCGCGAGCGCACCCGCGGCTTGGACCTGCTGAAACGGACCTTCGCCGCCGCACACGCGGCGCCCCATCCGCCGGGTTTGTAACAATTCAGTAAAACCAAAATGCGAAAAGAGAAGGCGAATTTTTACTCTGGTCCTTGATGTCCCGCCCTATCACCTGCGCCGTCCACCTCGCGCTCACGCTCCTGGTGCTGGAACGGCTGATCGCCCTGGGGTTCCTCGACGGGCGGTCCCTGGAGTGGCTGGCGGCCACGGCAGCGGCAGCCCCGTTCCAGGCGGCGCTGGCCGCGCGCTTCAGCGGAGGGAAGCCCTGGAGCCGCCGCGGGGCGCTGCTGCTCGCGCTGCACCTGCTGTTGCCGGGGTTCGGCGGCGTGCTGTGTTGCGCGGTCATGGCGACCCAGTTATTTTCGCGCCGCATGGATTTGCTCGGGGGCTTTCACGAGGAGGATCGCGATCTCGCGCGCGGCGTGCAGGAGGCGAGCCGCCGCCAGCAGGGCGACGTGACGCGCCGCCTCAACGTGGAGCCGCTCGTCGAAATCATCCGCGGGCGCGCCGGCACGGATTTAAAGCGCGGCGCCATCGAAACCCTGCAGAACCTCATGTCACCCCAGGCGGTCAAGCTGCTGCGCGAATGCCTGCAGGACCACGACTCCGAGGTGCGTTTCTTCGCTTCGAGCGCGCTTTCGCGCATCGAGGAGCGCCTGAACGCGGCGCTGCGCGGCGCGCGCGGCAAGCTGGCTGAAAAACCCGACGGCGAGGGATTCCTGCGCCTCGGCAAGACCTACTTCGAGTTCGTCTATCTCGAATTCTATGATCGCGCCGGACTCTCCTACTATCTCGATGAGGCCATCCGCTGCTTCGAGCAGGCCGTTGCCGCTGACGCCGGAAATACCGAGGCGCTGCGCGCGCTCGAAAAGGCCTACCTCGCCGCCGGAAAAAGCGACGCGGCTCAGAGCATCCACGAAACCGCGGCGGCGGCGAGCCAGCCGGGCACGGGCCAACTCCTGTACCTCGCGGAAAACCACTTCAACCGGCGCCGTTTCCGCGAATGTCGCGAAGTGGTGGCCCTGAGCCGGCACCAGTTGAGCGCCTTCAGGGCCGTCAAGGATGTCCAGGATATCTGGGCGCTGGCGCAGCCCAGGAAGAACGCGCCTTGACGGAAATCGCGGAACACCTGGCGCAAAGCCTGGGGTCGCGCCGGCGCGAGGAGCGCCGCCAGGGGGCGGCGGAACTCGCGCGCCGCTTGGCGCCCGAGTCTAATTTGGCGGCCAGCGAGCGTGTCGAAGGGTTGGCGCTCTTGAAGCTGCTCGAAGCCGATGTGGCGTTGCCGCTGTGGAAGCGCCTGCTCTCCGATGCCGATGAGGCGGTGCGCGAAGCGGCGACGACGCGCGCGCTCGAGGATATCTCTGGAGCCCTGCGCTCGCAACTGATGGCGGAGCTCGTCGCGCCTCCCCAGACGGATTTCACGGTGGCCCTGAAGCTAACGGAGAGTTGGAATGACGTGTGGATCGCCGAAGAACTGCTGAAACTCCTGCCGGGGTTGCCGGCGCGTCAAGTGCTCCAGGTCGCGGAGCTGCTGAGCCGCATTCAATTCCTGCATTTTTCCAGCCGCCTCGCGCCCCTCGCCAAGCATGAAAACGACGCGGTGCGCCTGGGGGTGGCACAGATATTCCTCACCAAGGGCGGCACGGCCGTGGATGCCGTTTTCTTCGAGAGTTGTCTCGAAGACTCCCTGAAGGAGGTGCGCCGCGTGGGTCTGGCGGGGGCCCGCCTTTCGTTGGGACGGCGCTGGGTGAAGCCGCTCAAGCTGTTCGTCAAAAATGCCGAGCGCCGCAAACTGGATATGGACGAGCAAGCCGAAGCCTTGCGCACGCTGGGAACCATCGCCGATCCCGAGGCCGTCGAAATCCTCATGGACTTCCTCTTTGAGCTGGCGGCGAGCCAACTCCAGTGGATTTGCCAGCAGACCCTGGAGGGCGTGGATCAGGATCTGCGCCTCCCCTACCTCGAAAAAATGTTGAAGACCTCGCGCGCCGACCAACTGCCGCGCGTCATCGAGATGATCGGGCACTGCGAGGGCCGCAAACCCTACCTCATCCTAAAATCCGCCCTGAATCGCTTCAAGGAGCCGGGGCTGCGCTCCCTGCTCGCCGCGGCCCTGGGCACCATCGGCTACCGCGAATGCGAGCACGATCTGCTCGCCCTCATGGAGGAGGACCTCGCCGTGGCCTACGCGGCGGCGGCGGCGCTGCGCAGCGCCGTGCGCGAGCGCGTCTTCGAGCACTACGAAACCTTCCTCGAACGCACGGATATAGACGAGCTCATCAAGCAGACCATCCTGCAGCACATCGCCGAAGCCGCGCGCACCCTGCCCGTGCCCGAATCTCTGGGCGCGCGCGTCGAGGACCTGCTCCACTCCGGCAACGACAACATCCGCTACCTTTCCGTGCTGGCGCTGCACCACATGTGCAGGCCGAGCTCGCTGCGCCCGCTGCTGCGCTGCGCCCGCGAACCCGCCATGGAGGCTTTCGCCGAGGACCTCAAGTCCGCCATCGCCCAATGCGCCGGCCGCAAGCTCGCTCCGCTGCTCGAAGTCCTCACTTCCGCAGACGGCGGGGAATTTCTCGATCCCCTGCGAGCCCTGCTCGCCGCCATTCCCCTGGAGCTGGCCGAAAGCGACTTCGCCATCCTGGATGGCTCGCCGCTATTCGCGGACTGGACTTGGGATGAGGACCTGGTCACCAGCGCCGCCCACACCCACACCCTGCGCCGCGGCTTCGCCTGGCGCCAACTGGCGCGCGGCAACCTTTCGGACAAGGCCTGCCGCCTGATGGTGCGCGCCCTGGAATTCGCGGGAGTGGCTCCCGGCGAACTCACCGAGCCCGCGCTGCTCATCCACTGCTTCAGCCGCAGCGAGTCGGAGGATACCCTGCTGCTGCTCGGGCGTTTGATGGCGCGGCTGCACCATCCCGAGTTCCTCCCCCCCCTCATCCAGTTCTGCGAGCGCGCCGAGGAGGGCCTCCAGGTCCTGTTCCGCCCCTACGTGCGCGCCATCGTGCTCGCCGCGCCGTGAAAGCCGACGTCTGTTTGCTGCTGGAGGGAACCTATCCCTACGTGGCGGGCGGCGTCAGCACCTGGGTGGACCAGATGATCCGCGCCAACGCCCACCTGCGGTTCGCCATCGTGAACCTCGCCGCCAACGAGCAGTCCATCGGCGAATTCAAATACACCCTGCCCGACAACGTGGTGACGCTGCGCACCGCCTTCCTGCACGACACCCAGCTCGCCTCCCGTGGCCACCCCTACACCGCGCGCCACACCTGGCGGGCCATCCGCGACTTCTACCGCGCCTTGCCGCACGCCGATCTGGGCCGGCTGGAGGCCATGGTGCGCGAGCTGGCGCGCGATGACTGGCGCATCCACACGCAATCGCTCATCTTTTCGCGCGAAACCTGGGACCTGTTGCTCGAACTCTACGGGAAACGCGGCGTATCCTTCATAGATTTCTTCTGGACCTGGCGCTTCACCCACCTGCCGCTGCTGAGCCTGCTCAACGTGGAGCTGCCTCCCGCCATGGTTTACCATTGCGCTTCCACGGGCTATGCGGGATTGCTGGGGTGCATCGCCAAGATGCGCCATGGCGGGCGCCTGTTGCTCACCGAACACGGCATCTACGCGCGCGAACGCAAAATCGAGATCGGCAACTCGAACTGGGTCTATGATGAACGCCGCGAGCAATACCACGCCACCCGCAACATGGGCTTTTTCCGCCAATGGTGGATCGATATGTTCATGGTCTTGAGTCAACTGGCCTACCAGGCCGCCGACCGCGTGACCACCCTTTTCCAGGGCAACTTCGATCAGCAGGTCAAGGACGGCTGTCCGCCGGAAAAGCTTTCCATCATCCCCAACGGCATTGATATCGAGAACTACAGCGGCGTTTTCGAGGAGCATGAGCGCTTCCTCCAGAATGAAGACCCCGAGCGGCCCTTCATCGTGGGCTTCGTGGGTCGCGTGGCGCCCATCAAAGACGTCAAAACCTTCATCAAGGCCATCAAGATAGCCGCGGATCGCCTGCCGCGGCTGCGCGCGCGCATCCTCGGGCCGCTGGAGGAGGACCCCGCCTACGTTGAGGAATGCCGCCTGCTCATCGAGCTGCTGGGCCTGGGAAGCATCATCGATCTGGCGGGACGGGTGAACATGAAGCAACACTACGCCAAGCTCGACATCGTGGTGTTGACCTCCGTGAGCGAAGGCCTGCCCTTCGTGGTGCTGGAAGCCGCGGCCGCCGGCATCCCCTGCGTGTGCACCGACGTCGGTGCCTGTCGCGAACTCCTGGAAGGCCGCGATATCGAGGACCGCCTCATCGGCGGCTCGGGCTTCATCACGCGCATCGCCAGCCCCGATGACACCGCCGCGGCCATCCTCAGGCTGGCGCGCGAGCCGGAGCTTTACCGCCAGTTCTCGCAGCACGGCCTGGCGCGCATGCACCGCTTCTACAAGCTCGACGACGTCCTGGCGCGCTACACCGCCCACTACCACGACCTCATGAGGCTGTGATGGCCGGCATCGGCTTCAAGATCCAGAAACTGCTCTCCGAGGAGACCTACTGGGGGGTGATGCGCGGCTATTTTTACTCGGCGGTGCTTTCCTCCGGACCCTGGCTCACCTCCATCCTGTGTTTCGGCGCGCTCAGCATGATAGGAAAAGCGCGCCTGGGGGACTCCTACGAAGCCTTCCGCGCCTGGGTGATGTACTGCTACTGCGCCAGCATCGTGCTCACCGGCGGGTTGCAGATGGCGGCCACGCGCTACATGTCGGATTGCATCTACCGCGGCGAGGCCGAGAAGATATTCTCCTCCTTCGCGGCCCTGAGCCTCGCGGCCTTTCCCGTACAAATCGCCGCTGGAGCGGCGTACCTGGCGTGGTGCGGCATGCCCCCGGCCGCTGTCTTTGGCGGCGCGGTGCTTTTCGCCGTCATCTCCGAAATCTGGATCTGCATGATCTACCTGAGCGCGGCGCGTGACTACCTCACCCTGGTGTGGGCTCACATCATCGGCTTCTCCCTGAGCTTCGTCGCCACCGCGAAGATCGGGCCGGCCCACGGCCTCGCCGGTTTCTTCTTCGGCTACGGCCTCGGACAGGTCGTGTTGCTGGCCATGCTGCTGGCGCGCATCGCCATGGAATTCCCGGTACGCGGCTGGTGGAACCGCGAGCTCTTCCATTTCATCCGCCACAATGGCGTGCTGCTGGTCACCGGCTTCTGCTACAACGCGGCCATCTGGGTGGACAAGATCCTGTTCTGGATCTTCCGCGGCGAATCGGCGGCCCCGGGGCTCCAGACCTGCCCGTATTACGACACCCCCACCTACCTGGCCTACGTCACCGTGGTACCGGCGCTTTCCATATTCCTCATCCGCGTCGAGACCAGTTTTTACCGCTCCTACCGCAGGTACTACTACAAGATCCAGCAGAAGTTCCCCTTCGCCGAGATCCTCGCCGGCAAGCGCGAAATGATGGATTCGCTGATCCTCAGCCTGTACCGCCTGCTCGTCTTCCAGGGCCCCATCACGGCCCTCACCATCGCCTACGCCTATCCCATCGTGCGCTTTTTCAATCTGGAGGCGACGCAGCTCCCCTTGCTGCGCATCGCGGTGCTCGCCTCTTTCGTGCACGCGCTGTTCATGGTGCTCATGATCTTCATCCTCTATTTCGACTGGAAGCACCTGGCGCTGCGCTGCTGTGTCCTTTTTTGCGTCGCCAATATCGCGCTCACGTGCCTGTTCCTCAGGCTCGATCTCTCCTGGCAGGGCTACGGCTGGTTTTTCTCGGGGCTCATCGCCCTGGGCTACGGCGCCCAGGGTTTCCTCAAGAACATGGGCGAACTCGAGCGCATCACCTTCACCTCCCAGCCGCTCGGAAGCCTGCGTTGGGACGTGAAGCCGTAGATAGGCTGTAGGCCGAAGGCTTGGGGGATAGGCTGTAGACCGAAGGATAGGCTGTAGACCGAAGGCTGTAGACTGTAGGAAAAGCCTCAAGGCCAGCGACGTTTTTACCTTCAGCCTACGGCCTACAGCCTTCGGTCTTTTCTGACGTTCACCAAAAAGCGGAGAGTGAGGGATTCGAACCCCCGGTGCCTTGCGGCACAACGGCTTTCAGGACCGCCGCATTAGACCGCTCTGCCAACTCTCCGGAGCCGCCATTATCGTCGCGGCGCGATCGCGGCAAGAGACGGAGCGTTGCTGCCAACATCGGCCGCGAAGAAGGACTTGGCGTGTGCCGCGCTTTTTATTCGTAATCGTTCAGCCCATGATTCGTGCCTTCGTATTGCTGTGTCAGCAGCCATGCCCGTTCGTGCTGAGCCTGTCGAAGCACGAACGGGCCGTGCCGTCGGTGTCGTCCGCCCTTCGACAGGCTCATCCCCCCAAAATGGGGGATCAAGGGCGAACGGCAGGAGGCTATGTCACGGCACCAAAAAGGCTGAACGCTTACCTTGATTTCAGGCCGATCCCACCTGCGTGCCGGGCAAGGAACCCGCGCAGCAGCGGCAGGATTTCCGCGCTGGCCTCCTCCAAGAGATAGTGGCCGGCGTCAGGGAAGACGCGCACCTCGGCGTCGGGCAGCTCGCGCCGCCAGCGTTCGAGGAAGGCGGGGGTGAAACAGAAATCGCGCGCGCCCCAGAGCAAAAGCGCGGGCAAGTCGCGGAAGCGTGGCAGAGCGTTTTCGAGTTCCTTGAGAGCTTCCCAACTCGGATGTTCCGGCGAATCCGGAATATCGCGCACGAAGGCGAGGATGCCCGCGCGGCTGCGCCAATCCGGATAGGGCGCGAGGAAACCGGCCGCCACTTCACCCCTGAGCGGGCGCTTCCGTGTTACGGCCATCCACAGGGCGGCGCGGGCGAAGGCATTGAGCCCGCACACCAGCAGCTCGCCCAGCAGCGGCACCCGGCACAGGCGGATGCGCAGCGGGATGCGCCCGGAAAAAGCGGCCGTGTTGAGGATCACCAGGCCTTTCGCAAAGCCGGGTCGGCGGGAGGCCATGAGCAGACCGATAGCCCCGCCCCAGTCGTGAACCACCAGCACCACCTCGCGCAAGCCCAGCTCGTCCACCAACCGGCCCAGGTTTTCGGCGTGGCGCTCCAGGCGGTAAGCGTATCCCGCGGGACGGCTCGAAAGCCCCAACCCGACGTGATCGGGGGCGATACAGCGGAAATCCACGGAGAGTTCGCTGATGAGGCGGCGGTAGAAAAAGGACCAGGTGGGATTGCCGTGGAGCAACAGCAAAGTCGGGGCCGTGCGCGGTCCCTCGTCCAGGTAGTGCATTTCTACCCCGGGTTCCAGGGTGAAACGCCGGCCCTGGAAAGGGAATTCGTCCCCCAGCGACGGGCTCAATCCTGTCGCACCGCGAGCATCAGGCAGTTGATCCCGCTGCCGATGCCGAGCAACGCCACACGATCCCCGGCGGCGAGGGCCTCGAACTCCAGAGCTGCCGCCAACGTGAAAGGCAGGGATACTGATCCCATATTTCCGAAATATTCGTAGGTCAAGTGCACCTTTTTCTCTTCGAGACCCAGGGCGGCAACGAGTTCACGGCAGTGCGCGCGGCCCACCTGATGGGTGATGATCCGGGCCGGTGACTGGGAACCCCAGCCTGTTGTATCGAGGAAGCGCCGCCATGTCGTGGACGCGAGCCCGATGCCCTGCTGCAAAAGTTCCTCGGAGTCGGTGGCCATCTCCAGGCGTCCCTCCCCCACCGGCCCGCCCTCGCAGAGCGCGGCGTGATCGGTGGCGGCGCCGGCCGTGGCGGCGATCAGGCTCAGGGGCCGGCGCACTTGCGCGCGGTGCGCGAGCACCGCCGCCGCCGCGCCGCTGCCGATGGTCAGCGAGGCGAAGTGGGCCTTGAGGTCGGCGCGCGTGATATCGGGTTCGAGCAAGCGGCGCAGCGTCCCTTCGAGCAATCCCCGCGCGTCTTCACCGGCCACCACCAGTGCCCGGCGGATCGCTCCGCGGTCAATCATTTGCCCGGCCAGCACCATGGCATCCAAAAATCCCAGGCAGGCGTTGGAGAGATCGAAAAGCAGCGTTCCGGGACCAAGTCCGAGACGTCGGTGTACCGCGCAGGCGCTGGCGGGCTCCATGCGGTCGCGGCACACCGAGGCGTGGATCAGCAGGTCTATTTCCTCGCGCGGTGCGGATGAACGGCGCAGGGCTTCCTCGCCGGCCCGGGCTGCTGCTTCCGAAGGCAGCATCCCCGCGGGCCACAGGCGCCGCTCCGCGATGCCCGTCATCAGTTGCAGCCGCCCGCTTTGGAGCTTCAGGCGCTCGTAGAGTGGCGCGAGGCGTTCCTCGATGGCCGCCGAGCTCACGCGCTCGTCGGGAACGGCGGTGGCGACGGCCTCGATGCAGGCGTGCTCAAAGCGCATGCGGCCGGGTGGCGAGACGCACCACCTCCTCGTCGAAACCGTTGAGGCCGAGCCCCGCGTCCACGGTGAGGCCGGCGCCGTTGATGCCGCTGGCGCGCCGGCTGAGCAGGAACAGCACCGCGTCGGCGACCTCCCGCGTCTCCAAGGCCTTTTTGCGGAAGGTGAGTTTCTCGGCGTAGAGGTAGTTGTCCATGTAACCGGGAATGCCCGCCGCGGATCGCGTCCTGAGCGGCCCGGCGTTCACCGTGTTGAAGCGCACGCCCGCGCCGCTGTAGCTTTTCGCGAGGTGCCGCACGATGCCCTCCAGGGCGGCTTTGACGGGGCTCATGAGGCCGTACGCCGCCGGCGTCACGGTGAGCGAGGAAATGCTCACCGCCACCACGCCGGCCCCAGGCTCTAAGTGCGGGCGCAGCGCGCGCGCCAGCTCGACCAGCGAAAAGGCGGAAACCAGGGCCGCCTGCAGGAAGTCCTCGCGCCGCGTCTCATGAAAGGCCTTGCCGCTGTAGCGCGCGTAGGCGATGGAATGCACCAGCCCGGCAAAAGGGCCGTGGGCGGAACCCGCCACCGCCGCCAAATCCTCGAAGGCCTCGGGTCGCTCCGCGTCGCAGACGTAAACCGGCGCTCCGCCCGCGATGTCCTCCACCGCGCGGCGGCGCTCCTCGCTGTGCACGGTATAGACCACCGACGCGCCTTCCGCCATGAGCGCCTGCCCGACGTGCCAGGCCACGCTGCGCCGATTGGCCAGCCCGCAGACGAGGAAGCGGCCGCCTTGGACGCCCAGGTAATTCACGGCGTCATGGGGATCAAGGTGCAGGCGAAGTCCAGGCTCGCCACCTTTTCCGCGCCGCGCGCCACGCGGCCGCGCATGAAAAAAACGCCGCTCTTGCGCTCCAAAAGCTCCGCCTCTACGCGCAACTCCTCGCCCGGGCGCACCGGACGCAGGAAGCGCACGTGCTGCGCGCGAGTCACCACCGGGACGCTATCCTCAAGGTCCACGCCCTCGGCCTTGAGCCGGCGCGCCAGTAATACCGCGCCGGCCTGGAATACGCATTCCATCAGCAAAACCCCCGGCATGATGGGGTGGCCGGGGTAATGCCCCTTGAAGAAATCGGCGTCGCCGCGCACCGTGAAGGTCGCGGCGATGGCGCTATCAGACTCCTCCAGAATGCGGTCGAGAAAAAGAAAGGGCGGCCGGTGCGGAATCGCAGCTTCGATAGCGTAGCGGGAATCCGCGCGCCGCGCCGGGGTGTCGCCCATGGCTCAGAGCCCTCCGTTCACTTCGAGCACGGCGCCGTTCACGTAGCTCGCCGCGCGCGAGCACAGGAACAGCGCCGCCGCGGCCACCTCCTCGGGTTTGCCGAAGCGGCCCAGCGGCACGCGGCGCGCGTACTCCTCGCGTTGTTTCGCGTCGAGATCGGCAATGAAGTCCGTCTCGACGAAGCCCGGCGACAGGCAGTTCACGGTGATGCCCCGGCTGGCGACCTCCTTGCTGAGCGAGCGCACCAGACCGATCTGGCCGGCCTTGGAGGCCGTATAGTTGGCTTGCCCCGCGAAACCCGCGTGGCTCATGGAGGAACCCACGAGCACGATGCGCCCGTAGCGCGCGCGCATCATCCAGGGCACGGCGAAACGCGCCATGTGATAGCTGCCGCCGAGGTTCACGGCCAGGACCTCGTTCCAGGCCTCCGGCCGCATCATGGCGAGCACGCCGTCGCGGCGCACGCCGCTGCTCACCACCAGGATCTCCAGGTGCTCGATGCGGGCGGCGGCCGCGCTGTAGAAAGCCTCCACCGCGGCGAAGTCGGCGACATCGCAGCGGTAGAGCTCCAGCGCCAGGCCGCGCGCGGTCGCGCTGGCGGCGAATTCCTCCGCCGCGCGCGCATCGGCGCGGTAGAGCCCCAGCACGCGCGCACCCCCTTCCAGGAGACTGGTGGCGATGGCACGGCCAATGCCGCGCGTGGCGCCGGCCACCACGGCGGTCTGCCCCGTGAAGTCCACGCTAAAGCGCCGCGTAGGCGGGCTGCGCGCGGCCCGTCTTGATGGCGTGCAGGAAGCGGTCCACGCGGTCGGCGACGATGACCCCGTAGTTCACCGTCCCCAGCCAGCCCGACATGATGATGCCGACGGAACCCGCGTGAAACAGGCCGCGCACCTGGGCGGGAAGGTCGCGCGAAACCTTGAGCCCTTCGTACTTGGTGCCGAAAGAGGCGCCGAAAAGGTGCTGCGTGTAGGACTCCACGGTGCGCGGCGTGGCGGCCTCGACGTGATCCACCATGGCGCGCACGCCGGGGATGTATTGTTCCAGACAAACGAGGGTATCCTCGATGAGCTGCTGTTTCTGGCGCTGGTATTCCTCCTCGCCAAGTCCGGCCCAATCGCGGTATTCGGCGTTGGTGGAACTCACGATGGTGGTGCGGCCACGGCGCGGGCGCATGTCGGGGTAGTACACCGAAAAGGTGCGGCTCACCGGCTTGCGGGCCAGCAGCGAAGCGCTGCTGAAGGCCGGCGCGTCCGAATGGAAGATGAGATCGCCGATGGCGGGAATGGTCGCGCCGTGCTTCAAGCCGATGTACACCTGGGTGGAGCTGCTGCCCATGCGCACGGCTTCCACCTCCTTGATGAAACCCGGATTGAAGTGCTCGGGACCGGCGAGCTTCAGGACCGTGGACTTGAGGTTGGCGTTGGAGACCACCGCGCCCGCGCGCACGAAGCGGCCCCCGACCTTCACCCCCCGCACCACGCCGTCCTCGATGGCGATGCGCTCCACGTTGGCGCAGATGCGCACCACCGCGCCGTTGCGCTCAAGCTCACCCACCATCTTGCGGATGAGCGCGTCAGTACCGCCGCGGAAGATGTACACGCCCTTCTGCATGAAATTGGAGAAGACCAAGGCGTAGGTGTGCGCCGGGTCCTCGAAGGTGGAGCCGTTGGCGTAGGCGATGGGCTCCATCAGCAGGCGCAGGATGTCAGGGCGATTCGGAAAATAGCGTTCCAGCAGCTCGCGCGTGGTGAGACACATGTCCTTGTAGAAATCCGCCGCGCCCAGCGACGAGAAGAAACGCTCCACGGCGTTGCGGCCCACGCCGAAAAGGCGCACCAGGTTCTCGGCGAAATCTTCCCGGTCGTAGGTGGTGGAGAGGTTGAACTGGGGATTGCGGAAACGGATATCCTTGACCTGCACGATGGAATCGGCGATTTCCTTGGTCCAATACTTGCGGCAGGACTTCACCATGCCAAAAGGGAAGCCGTGCAGCGAGATATCGAAGATATGCCCGCCCTTGCGGCGGAACCAGGTCGCAAGGCCACCGAGCTGGTAGTGCTGCTCCAGCAGCAGCACCTTATGGCCGGACTTGGCGAGCTGGTTGGCCGCGGTGAGGCCCCCCAGCCCGCTGCCGATCACGATGGCATCGTAGGCGTCGGCCAGCTCATCCAGTTTATCGCGGCCCATGGGCGGGGCGGTTTTTACCGCCAGCGGGCATTTTTCAATGCACCACCGGACCTGAATTAAGGAACGGGAACCTCAGCTACCGCTGCTCCCCGCCAGCGCCCGGCCAGCAAATTCCGCAAACAACGTCCGCTTCACGCGGGCATCGTCAGCGACTTGTCGAACCAAGGTGGCCTACACCCCCAGCCGATCCCTGCGCGCCTGCTCGCTCGGGCGCTGGTTGGTGGTCGGGGTATGGCCTTGGAGCGGCAGGAGGCGCTCGTGGATGGCGTCCAGGATCCATGCGGGTTGGGGAAAGAACGCCTCCTCGAGTTCGGCGGCGGGGGTGATCCAGTTGCGCGAGCCCAGGACGGCGATGGGGGCGTCCAGGTGGTCGAAGACCAGGTTGGAAAGCCGGCTGGCCACGGTGTGCAGGAATGCGCCGCGCTCGCAGGCCTCGGTGACCAGCAGGCAGCGGCCGGTTTTGGTTACGGAGGCGGCCAGCGGGTCGTAGTTGATGGGGTTGATGGAACGCAAGTCAATGACCTCGGCTTCAAGATGGTATTTCTCCTTGAGCTGTTTGGCGGCGGCGAGGGCTTTGTAGAGCACGGGTCCCAGGGTGATGAGGGTGACGTCCTTGCCGGCGCGGCGCAGAGCCGGTTCGCCGATGGGGATCTCATAATGCCCCTCGGGCACGCCGTCTTTGATGAACTCCTCGCCAGTGTCGTAGGCGGACTGGCTTTCGAAGAGGACCACCGGGTCGGTGCCAGTGAGCGCGCTGTTCATGAGTCCCTTGGCATCGTAGGGGGTCACGGGATACACGGCCTTCAAGCCCGGCACATGGGCGA
>JAHFOS010000090.1 GCA_023261545.1 bacterium | reverse complement strand
CCGGCGTGATGCTGGGGCTCGGCGAAACGCGCGAGGAACTGATCGAACTTTTCGCCGACGTGCGCGAGACGGGCTGCGGCATCCTGACCCTCGGCCAATACCTGCGGCCCTCCCCGAAGCACATCGAGGTGCAACGCTTCGTGCCACCCGCCGAATTCGCCGAACTCAAACTCAGCGCGGAGCGCGCGGGCATCGCCACCGTTTTCGCCGGCCCGTGGGTGCGCAGCTCCTATCACGCCGGGGAAGTGGCTCACGGACTCGCCGTATAGGAAATCACATGGATGTGACTGGAAAGCGCCTCCGACTCCGCATAGAATTTAACAATTCACGGGATCTTTCATGAAGCCAGACGATGACCCCTTGGACGACGACAAGGAGGAGGACGACATCCTTCCCGTCGTGCCGCTCCTGCCGCTGGTATCTCGCCCCAAAATAAAGACCGGCCCCGGCGGGGAGGAGTTGAAAGAGGGCGATCCGGGCTTCGAGGCGGTGGAGGGGGTTGAGGAAATAGTTTCCCTCGAAGACGACGATGACATTGATCTCGCGGGCGTAGCCCCCGACCTCTACGACGAGGTCACGGAAACCACCTCAAACGTCACCGACGACTACCTCTCGCGCATCGTCGAGCTCGGCAGGCAGAAACGCGAAATCACCTACGACGAGGCGAACGACATCCTGCCCAACACCATGTCCTCTTCATCGGACGTGGATCACATCCTCGCCAAGTTCGAGGAAATAGCCGTCAATATCGTGGTGCCCCAGGTCGAGGGCCCCGCCCCAGAGGACGAGGAGGCCAACTTCAACCGCGAGACTAAGAAGGCCTTCAAGCGCTACCTCGACGGCGAGCAGGACATTGACGTGGACCCCCTGCGCCACTACCTCAACCACATGGGCAAGATCCCCCTGCTCACGCGCAAGGAGGAGTTCCGCTTATCCAAGATGCTGGAGATGACCGAGAAGATGATGCGCCGCTGCCTCTACACCAGCAGCTTCGCGCAGTCGGTGATCATGAACATGCTGCGGCGCATGTCGGATCGCGACGTGGACAAATTCCTCATCGTCAACCCCGACATCGGCATCGAGAAGTCCTTCGCCAAGAAGCGCATGCAGACCAACACCGAAACCATCCGCCGCATCCACGAGGCCAACCGCCGCGACATGGCCGAGTACCTGCGCGAGCAGAAGACCGAGCTGCTCGACCGCATCCGCGTCCGCCAGAACAGTTGTGCTTTCCTGATGGAGGAGATCAACGTCAAGAACGTCAAGCTCCGGCCCGTGACTCAGGACCTCATGAAGTGCGCCGCCCAGATGCGCAAGCTCATTCAGGAGGTCGAGTACCTGAAGAAACGCTCGCCGCGCAGCATGCGCTTCCGCCAGATCCAGGTCAAGACCACCAAGATGGAGTACGAGATGGGCGAGGTCGCGGACGCCCTGTTCGCGCGCATCGAGCGCCTCAAGAAAGCGCGCGCCGACCTGCTGGTGGCTTCCAAGGGCCTGGCCGAGGGCAACCTGCGGCTCGTGGTCTCCATCGCCAAGGACCACCGCAACCGCGGCATCCCCTTCCTCGACCTCATCCAGGACGGCAACTCGGGCCTGATGCGCGCCGTCGAGAAGTTCGAGTACCGCCGCGGCTACAAGTTCAGCACCTACGCCA
Source organism: bacterium (assembly GCA_023261545.1). Taxonomy (GTDB): domain Bacteria; phylum Planctomycetota; class JADGBV01; order JADGBV01; family JADGBV01; genus JAHFOS01. Next base: position 16,211 of record JAHFOS010000090.1, on the reverse strand, counting down.
CCTGGTGGATCCGCCAGTCGGTGACGCGCTGCATCCAGGAGCACTCGCGCGCCATCCGCCTGCCCGCCAACACGCTGCGCACCATCGCCAAGATCCGCAACGTCATGCGCACCTTCGAGCACGACCGCGGCCGCCCCGCCAGCGTCGAGGAAATCGCCGACGAGGTCAACATCCCCGAGGCCGAAGTGAAGCGCCTGCTGCGCATCGCCTACAATCCCATCTCGCTGGACGCCACGCTGGGCGACGGCGACGGCGAGTTCGGCGACTTCATCGCCGACCGCGCCGTGCGCCAGCCGCACGACATCGTGGACCTGAAGCAGTTGCGCCAGAAGCTCTACCAGTCCATGACCGACCTCACGGACCGCGAGCGCGAGATCATCATCCTGCGCTTCGGCATCGGCGGCCAGAGCTACACCCTGGAGGAGGTGGGCGCCAAGTTCGGCGTGACGCGCGAACGCATCCGCCAAATCGAGGCCAAGGCGCTCATGAAGCTGCAGCACCCCATCCGCAGCGGGCATCTCATCCCGTTCATGGAGGCTTACGAGGAGTGAGCGGGGGGCTCCGGTGCGGGCCAGTTGCCTCTTGGCAACCACTCAGACGCATTCCCCATCCCGCTTTCATCCCTCTAACCCGGCCGCCGTAGCATCTGTATTGTGAAACCTCCGCTCTTTTGGCCTTTCGGCTAGAGAAGATCCGCGTTAGCGCTTACGCCAGTACGCGCCGCCACGCGACTTCCGCGATACCTCCCGCGCGCAGCAGCTTCACGCCCTCGGGCCCGCAGGCGAGCACCGTGGAGGCCAGGCCTGAGGGCCGCAATTCCGGGTCGCTGACGATGAAGTCGAGGCGCGCGAGCAGGTCCTGGGCCAGGTCTTCCACCCGGGCGGGGGCGGGAGCCCCGGAGAGGTTGGCGCTCGTCGAAGCCAGCGGGCCGGTGCGCGCCAGCAACCGCAGCAAGGGGGGATAGTCCGGCACGCGCACGCCGACAGGCGGCGGCCCTCCCGCCACAAGAGTGAGCGGACCCGGCCAAAGCGCGGCCAACTGTTCAACGGCAGGACCGGCAGGACGCCCCCAAAGTTCCCGGGCCTGTTCAAAGCCACTGGCGAAGAGCGTGAGCGGTTTAGCGGCCGGACTGTCCTTGAGCGCGTTCAGGCGGTCGGTGGCTGTCGAACGCGCCACCAGGCCCGCCACCGTCTCCGTGGGCACGGCGCCAATTTCACCGCTGAGTATGCGACGGGCGATCTCTTCCTCATCTTTCCATGAAAGCCGGACGGGCGGGCGGGATCTCATCGCGGACCGCGGGCGTCGGTGCTCTCGAAGATTTTGTCGGCGGAGTCGGCGATGAAGCCCTGGAAGAACCGGCCATCCGGCCGCGGGTAGCGCCGGGCGAACTCGTAGTAGCAGCCAGGGACATGGCCCCAGCCATCCGCGAACTCCACCTCCACCGCGGCGGCCAGGGTCGAGGACTGTTCCAGCAGTTCCGCGGGCGAGCCTTTGACCAACCCGCCGCTTTCGTTGAGCTTGAGGCCGCGCCCGATGAGGAAGCGATTCAATTCCTGCAGGCTGGAGAAAGAGGTGAGGCGGTTGACGCTCACCGTGAAGTGGTTGACGCGGAAGCCGAAGACCGCCATCCAGGCGGCGTATTCGCTCTCGACCACCAGCTTCTCGTATTCCGCGCGGCTGGGGGGCGGCCAAGGCCGGCCAGTGACGCAGAAATCCGCCCGCGACGGCAGGCTTGGCGGAACCGCCGACACCCAACGCCGCACGATTTTCTGGAGGCCCGCGGAGCACTCGTCCACCTTCAGTTCGCTGATGAAAATCTTGGGTCGCAGGGGATCCGTGTGCTCCAGGTGGCGCGCGCAGAGTTTTTTGGCCTTGAACGCGTACTCGCCGCCGTAGCGGTAGCCGCGTTCGAGGAAGGGCCGTGCCAGGGCCTCTAAGCCCACGGGAGGTAAGTCAAAAGTGCGCAGGGCCACATGGTCGTTCACGATGCGCTCGCCCCGGGCCGCGAGCAGGGCGGCAATACGGTCGGCCTGGGGATTGATGGCGCGGTAGTCGCGCCACATGATTTCGATAAGCTCGTCCAGCGTCGGGGACAAGGGCGCGGATTTTTGTTTGCGCGGCGCGGCCGGATCTTCTTCCCGGCGGCGGCTGTTCTTCTGGCCGCGCTGGCTCATTTCCGGTTCATCCGAATAATGCGTACTTTTCCAGAATTTTCACACGGGTGCACGGTCGAGCAAGACTGAAACCAAAGCGAGTTGCCGGGGGGAATTTTCCACAGATTGCACAGATTAACACTGTTAATAATCAATCCGGGCCGTCCTTTTTAATCGGAGCAAATCTGTGTAATCTGTGGATGCTCCCGATTTGAGGACGCCGAGAGCCGAGGACAAATGATGGGCAACCCTGCCAGAGGCACGCATTCTTCGGATGAGCCTCATTTCGGAACTCCGCTCCCCGCACCCTCCGCCTTGAGGGTGGCCAGGAACCGGCCCACGCGCTCAAAGACCAGGGGCGCGCCTTCACCGCGCACGATGATATGGCGGGTCGCGTACAACATCTCGAGTTCCTTGCGCGTGGAGGAAATCCGCTCGTGGATGATAGTTGCTGACTTGGGTTCCACCACGGGGTCTTCATGGCCCTGGAGGATGAGGCTGGGGCAGGTTATTTCGGGCAGGCAGCGCTGGCACTCGCTGATGAGCCGGCCAAGCTCGGCCACGGCCTTCACGGGGATGCGCGCGTAGTTGATTTCAGGGCTCTCGCTCTTGTTTTCGAGATACTCGCGGCGGCCGCTCTCGATGTGCAGCTTTCCCAAAAATTCATTCCAGCGCACGACGGTCCCCGCGAACGAGGCCTTGCGGTCCTTGAGCTTCAAGGCCGCGTTGATGCAGAACAGGCCCGCGGGCGCGGGCTGCTTGCGCGCGGCCATGACCAGCGCCAGCAACCCTCCGCCCGAGAAACCACCGACCACCACGCGCCGGCACAGGTTTTTAAGCAAAGCGTAGCCGTGACACACCGACAGCAGCCATTCCTCCATGCTCACTTCGGCGAGCTGGCGCGGGGAGGTGCCGTGGCCGCGGATGGGCGGCGCGTAAACCGTGATGCCGCAGGCCTGCAGGTGCTCCGCCAACGGGCGCAGCTCGGCGGGAGCGGCCAGGAAGCCGTGGAGCAGCAGCACGCCGAGTTCCAGGTCAGCCGCCTTGAGCAAGAACGGACGGCCCACCTCCATGGGTTTGGAAACACCGGGCTCCTCGTAAGCCCGCCAGTCGCTTTCAAAACGCTGGAGGGCTTTCTCCTCAAGCGACCGCGCCAACTGCCGGCGCATCCGTGCGGAAGGCAAATTGACATAGTAGTCGAGCAACTGCCGCAAGTCTTTGAGCGGCTCCACTTCGTTGGAGATGACTTTGACCAGCCCCGTGAGGCGGATATTGTGGAAAGCGGATGGCGCCGCGAACAGCGCGGAGTCCACTTCCAGGACCCCGCCCCGGATCTTGAGGACGCCCTCCTCAGTCGCGAGCCGCGCCACGTCCTCGAAAGGCGGATAGGTTTCGTCGGCCACGAGGCGCACCAGCTCTTCCTCCAGCGTGGCGTGCAGCCGGCGGCCCGCACGCTCCGCCATATCCGCCGCGGTGAGCGCCAGGGCGCGGCAGAAATCCTCGCGCGCGATGCTGGCGCCGCGCAGCGCTTTCAAACCCGCGCAAAAGAGGTGATCGAAGTTCACGGTCACCTGGCCGTAGATTTCGCGCATGAAGCGGCGCGTAAGCCGGCTGCGCTGCAACCCGACTACGAGGCGCGTCTCGCGCTCCTGGCCGATGAAGGGCTGAAGCAGGCGCGTGAACGGCATCAGGGGTTCCACGTGCTCGCCCACGGCGATGGGCTGGCCGAAGCTCACGGCGATATCGGACTTCGAGAACAGCAAGCTGCCCTCCACTTGCAGCTCCTCCTCGAAGCGCTCGGGGATCTCCTTGACGAGGGCCCGGGCCAGCCCCAGCAGCGGGTTGTCGCCGTGGCGAATGGGGTAGTAGGTGATGTTGACCGGAAGGATGACGATATCCTTGAAGCACAGTTCGTTGGGCCCCGCGAACCCGTAGCGCTCCTCGACGGCGCGCTGCGCGGCCTTGTCGCCCCGGCGCAGGGCATCGAGGTAGCGGCGCTTGGTGATTTCGGCGAGCATGGCCAGCACCGCCGCCCCGGTGTGCGGCGGGCCGCCGCCCTCGGGGTTATCGAGGTGGAGGTGCCGGCCTTCCATCACCTTCTTGTTCTTCACCATCAGGCCTTCGGGAAAGATGACCCAGTTGAAGCGGCCGGTCAGAAGCTCGCCGATGATGCGGCGGTTGCGAAAGCCGTCGCGCGTAGAGAAGGCGCCGAGCCTTTGCAGGTAGTCCCCCAGCTTGCCGGAGCAGACGTTGGCGTCGGCGAGGGAATGCAACTGCCGGCCCGTGTGCTTGTAGATCACGTGCGGGAGGAGGAAGGTCTCGATGCGCGTGAAGTGGTTGACGACGTAGAGCGTGGGCTGGTCCACGAGCTGCTCGGCCCCCGCCACGGAAATACGCGCCTTGAAGACGCGGTCGAGCAGGTCCAGCGCGAGACCGGTGGCCTTGTAGATGACGGGGACTCGCGTCATGGATCCGAACTCAAGCGCCGCGCCGCAATCCGGCCAGGCGCGGGATCAATCCCGCGGCCCGATCCAGACGATGCCCTCTTCGAGCCATTTGAGCTCGCCCTTGAGCACGGCCTTGCTCAGGCTGTTTTCCTCCGGGTCGTCGTTGTGCGCGAGGTCGTGGAACAGCGCCTCCACGCGCCGGCGCGCCTGCAAGCAGAAGACGCCCGCGAGCTCGATGGGCGTCTTGTCGCCGCGTTCCTCCCTGAGCCGGTGCGCGTAGCTGCACGTGGTGGCCATGGCGAAAAGTTCGGTGCCGATTTCCATGAGCCGGCCCAGGATGTTCTGCTTGCGCTCGAGCTTGTCCTGATAGAGCCCGATGTAGTGGAAGATGGTGCGCGCCAGGCGATGGGAGTGGATCTCCACGAAGTGGAAGTGATCCGCGAGTTCCCCCATGTCCTCGTGCGAGGACCACAGCGATGCGTTCAGCCACTGCGAGGGATACCAGGTGCCGTAGAAGGCCGCGAGCTTCACGCCCGCGCGTATTTTGCGGCCCACCGGCACGTGCTTCTTGATGAGGTCGGCCGCCACTTTGAGGTGCGGGTCCATGGCCTCGCGCGCCAGGAACAGGCGCATGATCTCCGAAGTACCCTCGATGATGCGGTTGATGCGGCTCTCGCGCAGCATGCGCTCCACCGGGTAGGGCGCTTCGCCGCGCGCGCGCAGCGAGCTCGCCTTCTCGTAGCCGCGCCCGCCCCGGAGCTGTACGGTGAGATCGGCGATGCGCCAGGCCGCCTCGCTGCAAAACAGCTTGGCCATGGCGGCCTCGATGCGGATGTCAATGTCGCCGCGGTCGGCCCAGTGCGAGGTGAGCAGCGTCACCGCCTCCATGGCGAAGGTGGTGGAGGCAATGGTGGCTATTTTGGCGCTGCCGGCCTCGTGCTGACCGATGGGCAATCCCCACTGCACACGCTCGTTGCCCCAGCGGCGCGCGATGGACAGGCATTGCTTGGCCATGCCGGCGCAGGCCGCCGGCAGCGTGAGCCGGCCCGTGTTGAGCGTGGTGAGGGCGAGCTTGAGGCCCAGGCCCTCGCCCCAGAGGATGTTCTCCGCCGGCACCTTCACGTCCTTGAAGCGCAACAGCCCGTTCTGGATGGCGCGGATGCCCATGAAGTCGCAGCGGTGCAGCACCTCGAAACCAGGGGTGTTCTTGGTCTCGACGATGAAGGCGGTGATTTGCTTGCGCTCGCGGCCGTTCACGATCCTGGGCGGGGTCTGGGCCATCACCACCATGATGTCGGCGATGGGGCCGTTGGTGCACCACAGCTTCAGGCCGTTGATGAGGTAGTTCTGACCGCCATCCACCGGCGTGGCCGTGGTGCTCATTTGCGCGGGGTCGGAGCCCACCTCGGGCTCGGTGAGCGCGAAGGCCGAGATGGCGCCCGCGCGGAAGCGCGGCAGGAATTTCTTTTTTTGCGCCTCGGTGCCGAAAAGCTTCAGCGGCTGGGGCACGCCGATGGACTGGTGCGCGGAGAGCAGCACCGCCGTGCTGCCGCAGTAGGAGGATATCAGCATCATGGCGCGGTTGTAATTGACCTGGGTGAAACCGAGCCCCGCGTAGGCCTTGGGGATCTTCATGGCGAAGGCGCCGCGGCGCGCGAGTTCGGCGATGACCTCCGCGGGGACGGTGCGCGTCTCGTCCACCTGCTCGGGGTCGAGGTGCTTGGAGAGATAGTCGGCGAGACCCGCGCAGAACTCGTCGCCGATTTTCTTGTCTTCGGGGCTTTGGGCCGGAAAGGGCAGCAGCATATCGCGATTGAAAGCGCCCATGAAAAGCGAGCGCCCGAAGCTCGGGCTCGCCGACATCGCCTCGCGGGCGGCCTCGGCCACCTCCATGGCGTTGCGCTTGCCCTCGCTCATGCGCGAGGTGTCAATGACCATTTCCTCGGCGGAAGGCGCCTGCTGTTCCTGGGACATGGGTGTTCCTTGTTGCGTGCTGCCGATTTCCAGAAGTTTTTGCGCGGACTTCAGGCGGCGGAGCTCCCGACGCCCAGCCTTATTGTAGGGCTGATCATCGCCATCCAAGAATTATTCGCCGCGCAGCGCGAGCTTGCTCACTTCCAGCGCGAGCCGGGGCCATCCGGGTCAGAAGGATGGCCCCGGATGAATTTCAGGACGACGGCGGCCGTTGGCTTCGGGTTCGCGCCGCCGCCGCTGTTCAGCCGGGCGGCATGAGGTCCGCGAAATCCCCCGGCAGCAATTCCCCAATCCGCGCAATAATCCGATGCGCGCCGCCAAGCTCGCGGGCCGCGTGGGTCTGCGCCACGGCGACACAGCGCATGCCGGCGCGCAGGGCGGCTTCGACGCCTCCGGGCGCGTCCTCCACGACGGCGCACTGCGCGGGAGCGAGTTTCAGGTCCGCGGCGGCGCGCAAGAAAATGTCGGGGTGCGGTTTTTTGCGCTCCACGTCGTCGCCGCTGACGATGGCGGCGAAGAGCCCCGGCTTATCCAGGCCGCACTCGCGCAGGTTGGCGGTTACCTTGATGCGGTCGGCGCTGGAGCCCAGGGCCAGGATGAGCCCGGCGCACCGCAGGCGTTCGAGGGCTTCCAGCGCGCCGGGATAGGGCTGGAGCCGGCCGGGGATGAGCTCCAGGTAGATTTCATAGGTGCGCCGTTTGGCTTCGATGACATCGCAGGTCACGCCGTATTTTTCCGCCACGCCGCCGAGGTAGCGGATCTCGCCCATGCCGATGAAGGGCCGGAAGTCCTCGGGTTGGGCGGGCACGCCACGCTCGCGGAACATGGCCACGGCGGCCTCGTTGATGAAGGGCTCGGAATCGCAGAGCGTCCCGTCCATGTCGAAGATAGCGGCCTTGAGACGCACGCGGGAGGATGTTAGGCCTGACGGGCGGGGCGCCAACGCCGCCTGCTGGGCCGACCTGCAAAGGTGACGCGGTGCTTGGTTCATGCTTCGACAAGCTCATCCCCCAACGCGGGGGATAAAGCACGAACGGCAATGGCTTTTCGGAAGGGCTGAATTAAGTCGCCCGCCTTTTGAGTTGGCTGATGCGGCTAAACTCGTGCCTGCGCATGGAGTCCGCACGCTTCGAAAAGGTCATCGGCCCACGATCCGATGTCTTCGGCCTGGGGGTCGGGGAGCTCCTCGCCTACCGCGACATGCTCTACTTCCTGGTGTTGCGCGACCTCAAGATCCGCTTCAAGCAGAGCCTGCTCGGCGCGGGCTGGGCGCTGCTGCAGCCGCTGGTCATGGTGGCGGTTTTCACACTGGTCTGCAACCGCGGGATGAGCGTGCGCTTTTCCGGGCCTTATGATCTGTTCTTCCTGGCGGGCTTGCTGCCCTGGAGCTACTTCTCCAAGGCTTTTTCGGGTGGGGTCACCTGCATCGTGAACGAGGTGGACCTCGTCAAGAAGATCTATTTCCCGCGCCTGGTGCTGCCGCTGGCTCAAATCATCTCGGCGCTCTCCGATTTCGCTATTGCGCTCCTGGTCATGGGCGCGCTCATGGCCTGGCGCGGGGTCGCGCCGGGGCCGAACCTGCTGCTGTTGCCGGTTTTCCTGCTGCTGGCCGCGCTGTTCGCGCTCGCCCTCTCCCTGTGGCTGGCGCCGCTCAACGTGCGTTTCCGCGACGTGCAAATCGTACTGCCCTTCCTGCTCCAGGTGCTCTTCATGCTCTCCCCGGTGATGTATCCCATGGAGGCCGTGCAGGGCCGGTTGCCGCCAGCGCTGCGCTGGGCTTACGGCTTGAATCCCGTCGCCGCCATTATTGAGGGCTTTCGCTTCTCCATCCTGGGAGCCGGCCAGCCCTTCGCGGCCCCCTGCCTTTGCTCCTACGCCGCCGTGGTCCTGCTCGCCATGGGGGGCCTGGCCTTCTTCAACCACACCCAGCGCAAGTTCGCCGATGTTATCTGACTTTATAAAAGTTCACAGGATCTTTTATCTGGAACTCAGGAACTCAGGAAAAGAGAATATGCTGACGATCATGGGCGAATTTTGTTCTCAGGGCCGATGCAGGGCAAACAGCCTTTGGTATTTTCCTGAGTTCCTGAGTTCCAGATTCAAATTCTTTAAAAATTTTCACGCACCACCACGACATGCTGGAGTTGCGAGAGCCAAGGGGATACCCCGATTGCGAGAAAGAGCTAGTTGATGGCCGGTGGGAACGTCGCGCTGCGCTGCGAGAACCTCTCGAAGCGCTACACGTTAGGCGAAAGCAGCGGTATCGGCACGCTCGCCGAGTGGCTGGGCCGGGGATGGAAGTCCCTGCTCGGCTCCGCGTCGCAGGCGCCCGCGGAGCGGCGGCATATCTGGTCCCTCAAGGACGTGAGCTTTGAGGTCGCGGCGGGCAGCGTGCTCGGCGTCATCGGCCGCAACGGCGCGGGCAAAAGCACGCTCCTGAAGCTGCTCTCGCGCATCACCTATCCCACCGAGGGGCGCATCCTCTACAATGGCACCATCGCCAGCCTGCTGGAAGTGGGCATGGGCTTCAAGCACGAGCTCACCGGGCGCGACAACATTTTTTTGAGCGGCTCCATCCTGGGACTCCGGAGCTGGCAGATCCAGAAGCATTTCGACGAGATCGTCGAGTTCGCCGAGATCGGCGAGTTCCTGGACACTCCCGTCAAACGCTACTCCTCGGGGATGTTCGTGCGCCTGGCTTTCTCCGTGGCCGCGCATCTGGAGCCCGACATCCTGCTCATTGATGAGGTGCTGGCGGTGGGCGACCAGAAGTTCCAGCGCAAATGCCTGAACCAGTTGCACGAAGCGGCACGCCAGGGACGCACGGTCATCTTCGTCAGCCACAACATGCAGGCGGTGACGCAGTTGTGCCGCGAGGCGCTGCTGCTGGAGGCGGGTCGCCTGGTGCAGCGGGGACCCGTGCAGGAGGTGGTGGAGGGCTACCAGCAGCGCAACCTCTCGGGGCAGGAGCGCCTGGCGGTTTGCGAGCGCGCGCCCGCGCCAGGCGCCAGAGCCGCCATCACGCGCGCCGGTCTTTGCGCCGTCGGGACGCGCGCGCCGCAACTGTTTTTCGACATCCTGGAGCCCATCGGCTTCGAGGTGGCCTTCGAGGTGCGCGAGGCCATGAGCGACCTGAAGGCCATCCTGTACCTCAACACGCTGGACGGGGTGTGCCAGCTTTCCTCGTTTTCGCTCGATTGGCGCAACTATACGCAGGGCGCGAAAGAGAGCGCGGCGCCCCGCGCGCCGGGCCGTTACGTCGCGCGCGGGCGCATCCCGGCGCCGCTGTTCAACAGCGGAACCTACGAAATCGTTTTCGCCTTGGGCGGCAGCCACGAATTGCATCTCGATATCACGCCGGGCCTTACCTTTGAAATCACCGACCACCACGGCAGCTTCGCTTCCTGCATCACGCGCTCCCGCTCCCACGGCACCGTGGCGGCGCCCGTGGAATGGTCCGAGGAAAAGCTGGGCTGAAAAGCCCGTCATCGTTTGGCCGAATTAAAATGCAAAGAATTAATTGGAATCTGGAACTCAGGAACTCAGGAAAGTAAAATTTCAAAGACATGTGAGGACGTGTTTTTTCAGAGCGGACGACCCTTACGATTTTTCCTGAGTTCCTGAGTTCCAGATAAAAAATTTAATTTCCCTTAGCATTTTAAGTTTTCTGAGACGCACCTACCGTGAATGCACACGAAAAGTCATTCGCGAACGGGAGTGCCCCGGAAAATGTTCGTCCCGCGCGGCGGCGAATCGCTTGGCGCTTAGGAGATTCCCACCCCGCGCGCGCTCAACCCGGTGGCCAGCGCAGCGCGCGGCCGCCCATGATGTGGAGGTGCACGTGGAAGACCGACTGTCCGGCGCCCTGGTTGCAGTTGAAAATGGCGCGATAACCCGCGTCGGCGATGCCCTCCTGGCGGGCCACCGCCATGCCCGCCGCCAGGATTTCGCCCAGCAGCGCGGGCTCGCCCGCCATGTCGTTCAGGGTGGCGAAGTGCCGCTTGGGAATCACCAGCACGTGCACCGGGGCCTGGGGGTGCAGGTCGCGGAACGCCAGGGTGTTCGGGGTCTCGTGGACGGGCTGCACGGGGAGCTCGCGGCGCGCGATTTTGCAGAAGGGGCAATCCGTCGTGCTCATAGCCCGCAGCCTAGCTACTCTTTCCCGCGGACAAGGCCGCGCGCCCGGCCTCCAGCCAGAGCCGGGCCATGAGTTCCGCCGCGCGCCGACGCAGGCTGGCGCGGTCCCGCCCGTCCGCCAGGTCGCTAGCGATCTTGATCATCCGCAAGGGGCGGCGCGCGCGGCGCGCGGCCAGCGCGATGGCGTAGCCCTCCATATCCACGATGTCGGCATGGGCGGCGAGGCGGCGGCGCAGCGCCGGGTCGTGGACCGCGAAGGGCGTCGTGACGAGGCGCGCGCCTTGACGGGCCAGCGCGATGGCGCCGTCGTCTCCAAAAGGCAAAACCAAGCCGTGCAGGCGCGCGCTGCCCACGCGCAGGATATCCCCCACGGCCACGCCCTGGCTCAGCGCCCCGGCGATGCCGAGGTTGACCCAGCGCCGATGGTCGAGAGCGGCAACGCGGCCACAAGCGTAGGCGGCCGCCACCGGCCCGACTCCGGTGAGGAGCAGATCGAATTTTCGCCCGCGCAGCAACACGGCCGGACCTTCACGCCACAGGCAGGTGAAATTCGTCCCTTTCAAAAGCGGCCGGGCCTCCAGGCGGGTCGCCAGGATGAGGCAGGGGCGGGAAAGTGGCAACATGATTTCTGAAGAGGGAAGACTAGGGAGGAACGGGATTATACTGTCCGGTATCTTCTCTCCCCGGACGATTTCGCGATGCAGGAAATTCTGGAGGAAATTGCCCGCCGGCAGCCGTGCTATGTGGAACTGCGCTACCATGAGCACGTCACCAGCAGCCTCATGGCGCAGAAGGGCCGCATTGATCAGGCCGGCACCAGCCGCCATCAGGGCGTCGGCGTGCGGGCGCTGGTGAACGGCTCCTGGGGCTTCTCCAGCACCTCCAACCTGGAGCGCGGCGCCATCGAGTCCGCCATTGGCCGCGCGGTGGAGGCGGCACGCGAGCTCGCGCGCAGCCAGAAAAAGAAGATCCCCGAGTTTTCCCCCATGGCGTTGAGCCGCGCGGACTATGAAGAACCGGGTTATAAGGAGCTTCGGGCCATCAGCATCGAGGATAAAATAGCGCGCGTGGTGGAGACCGAGCAGAAGCTCTTGAAGGAGAGCGCGCTCATCCACACCGCGGTGGTGCGCTACAACGAGATTTTCGAGCACAAGGCCATCGCCACCAGCGACGGGGCGGCCTGCTCGCGCCGCCTGGTGCGCCCGGAATTCCGCACCGCGGCCTTCACCGGCAGCGGCTCCGAGCAGCAGGTCGCGGGCCGCGGGGTGGGCGTCACCGGCGGTTGGCAGTGTCTTTTTCATCATCCCAGCGCCGCGAACATGGTGGGGGAAACCGCGCGCGAGGCCGTGGAGCTCCTCAAGGCGGGCCACCCGGAGGGCGGCGTGAAGACGGTGATCCTGGAGCCCGCGCTGGTGGGATTGCTCTGCCACGAGGCCGTGGGGCACACGGTGGAGGCGGATTTCGTGCAGTCGGGGTCGGTGGCCAAGGGGCGCCTCGGCACCCGCGTCGCTTCCGACCTCGTCACCCTCTGCGATTCCGGCATCCCTCCCTACTCCGGAGGGCCGGGCGGCTACCTGCCCTTCGATGACGAGGGCGTGCCCTGCCGCACCACGACCATCATCGAGAACGGGACGCTGAAAAGCTACCTGCACAACCGCGAAAGCGCCGCCATCATGGGTGCCGAACCCCGCGGCAACGCCCGCGCCTGGAACTACGCGGACGAACCCATCATCCGCATGACCAACACCTACATGCTGCCCGGCACGATGGCGCTCGAGGACATCATCGCCTCCACCGCGGACGGGCTGCTCGTCACCGGGGCCGGCGGCGGCCAGGCGGACGCCAGCGGCGAGTTCATGTTTTCGGCTTCGAGCGCCTTTGAGATCAAGCAGGGCAAGCTCGGCCGGCGTTTGCGTGAGGTCACGCTCTCCGGTGTCGCCTTCGACGTGCTGCAGACCGTGGACGCCGTCTCGCGCGAGTTCCGCTGGGATATGGGCAGCGGCTACTGCGGCAAAGGCCAGCCCGCCAAAGTGGATGCCGGCGGCCCCTATATACGCTGCCGCCTCATGGTGGGCGGGCGCCAGGAGGGCTGATGGACCCGCAAGCCAAGACCGCCGAACTTGAAGATCAATGCCGTTACATCCTCAAGGCGGCCCGCGCCGCGGGAGCGGATGAGGCCTTCGTTTCCGCCTCTTACGGGCTCAGCGCGCGCATCCAATACGAAAAAAACGACTTCAACCTCGCCGCCTATCACGAGGGCGGCGGGTTTGGCATCACCGTCCACAAGGACCAGCGCCAGGGCGCGGCCTCCGTGAACACCTTCTCCAAGGAAGCCGTGGATGAGGTGGTGCGGCAAGCCCTGGCTTTCGCCCGCTTTTCTATTCCCGACGAATACCTGGGCATGGCCGAGAAAAGCGACTATATCGCGCTGCCGGAGACCTTCGATCCCGGGATGGCGGAGCTGCCCATGGGCGAGCTCCGGCGCTTGGCGGAGGCGATGATCGCCGCCGCCAAGCATGACGCGCGCGTGAGCCTGGACGGCGCCAGCGTCGAGCGCAGCGCCGGGGTGCACGTCATCGCCAATACCCGCGGCGTCCTGGCCAGCGACCATTCGACGTCGCTCAACTGGTATTTGATGGGCATGGCCATCGAAGGCGCCGATGTCACGAGCTTCGACCACCTCTCGGACTTCGCCTACTTCCTCCCCGGCGTCGAATCCAAGGTGCTGGAAACGGCGGGCAACCTCGCCCAAAGGCTGCTCGCGTGTCTCGGGGCCAAGCCGGCCCGCAGCTTCAAGGGCGCCGTCCTGCTGCCGGCCTGCGCCGTGGATGAGCTGCTCCTCGACCCCATCGTCTATCACATCGTCGGCCGCAATATCATGGACGGCAAGAGCCGCTTCAGCAACAGCCTGGGGGAGACCATCGCCTCGCCTTCCGTCACTTTTTCCGACGATCCCCACGACATCGCGCTGCGCGGCTGCACGGCCTGGAGCGGCGAAGGCGTGCCCACGCGCGGCATGGCGCTGGTGGAACGCGGGGTGCTCAAGACCCACCTGGATTCCGTCTATTCCGCGCGCCGGCGCGGCACGAAACCCACGGGCAACGGCGGCGGACCCCACGGCCCGCTGCTGGCGCAGGGCACCCGCTCGCTCGCCGAGCTGCGCCGCGCGGCGAGCCCGCTGCTCGAATTCACGCGCTACTCCGGCAGCGTGGACCCCATCACCGGCGACTTTTCAGGGCTGGCCAAAGGCGGACGGCTGTACGTGAACGGCGCCGATCAGGGGCCGGTCAAGGAGACGATGATCGCGGGCAATACTTTTGAGCTGTTGCGGCGCGATCTCATCATGAGCGACGAGCGCTTCGACGACAGCGGCAGCTATCGCCTGCCCTGCGTCCTGGTGGATGGGGTTTCCGTCACTTCAGCGGCTTCCTGACGTTCTCTTCTGGCCGGGTCCGGAACCCGGATTAGCGCCCTCTGGCAAGGCCCCCATCGTGAGACAGAGGCGCCCCAAATCCGCACGGACCCTCCAGTTTTGCTTTAAATTCTCTAAGCATTTGAAATCATGAGACAAAAATACGCACTTTAGAGACAATTCTGGCCGTCGCAGGCCGCTCGAATGAAAAATCAAAAAAAAACTGGAAAAATGAGACATAGGTGTATCATTAAGGGCTGAGCTGAAACACCATGAGCGATACCCTTACCCCCGTCCCCGCCGCCGCGAAAAAGAGGTTGCGCGTCCTCTTTTTCAACGACGAGCACTCCGCCAAGCGGAAACTGGCCGCCCAGATCGCCGTTCATTTCAATGCGGGGAACGCGGAGATTTGCCAGACCCAGGCCTCCTTCGAGGCCACCGATCACCTCGTCCAGAGCGTGCTCCAGGAGGTGGAGATCCCCTTCAACGAGGTCAACGTCAAACAATCCTCGGATATCACGCGGGAGAAGTACGACCTCATCATCGTGCTGTGCAAATGCTTCCGCGTGGCGGTGCTCTCCTACCCGGGCTTCCCGGCGGTGCTGCACTGGCCCGTGGAAAACCCGGTGAAGAAAGGGCTCTCCCCGGCGCTCATCCTCGCCAACCTGCGCAAGTCGCGCGATGAGCTGGTCACGCGCATCAAACACCTCATGAGCGACGGCTACCTCGAAGCGCTGGAACTCCAGAGCCAGCAGCTCGACGACTTCTTCAACGACCCCACCCAGGGCTGCCTCAAATTCAACCGCGAGGAGTTGGTGACGGGCCTCAACGAGAAGGCCCAGGCCATCACCGGATTCAGGGACGATGAGCTGCTCGGCAAGCCGCTGCACTACCTCGTCCCCGACGACATGGTGAGCCGGCACGCGCTGGCCGTCATGGACGAGGGGGTGATGTTCCGCAAGACCAAGCTCAAGCTGCGGCGCTCCAGCCAGGAAGTGGTGCACGTCACGGCCACCTTCAAGGCCATTCCCCACTCCCTGGGACAAGGGGGGGTCATCTGTTTTGAGGAAACCGAAGAGGACGCCGTCATTCAGCCCATTGACGGGGCGCGCGGCTTGGAGCGCCTGAGCTGGGATCGCGTGGAATCCGCCCTGAAGCAGACCGCCGGCAACCGCACCAAAGCCTCCAAAATCCTGGGGGTCGGCCGGGCCACCTTTTACCGCTTTCTCGACAGGGAGAAGGCGCGCGGCAGAATACCCAAAATGGACATGGGCTGAGCCCCGCGTCCGCCGCTACAACAGGAAAGACGCCTTTGGAACTCGTTCCCCGCCTGCGCGCACGGCTTGCGGATCTGCTCGCTCGCGACCCCCTGCTGGCGCGCCTGCTGCCGCTGGACGATTACCTCGGGAGCGCCAAGTTCAACCGCGCGCAGTTGCTCACGCGCGTCGCGTCAGAAAACGGCGTGAACGCGGAAACCGCTTTTGAAGCCGCCTTGGGAATAGAAATCCTGCACCTCGCCACCTTGGCTCATGACGACGTGCTGGACGACTCCGACCTCAGGCGCCGCCAGGACTCGCTGCGCCGGCGCGCCGGCGACCGTGTGGCCATCCTGTTCGGGGATGTGCTCTTCGCCCTCGCCATGGAGCAGATCCAGCGCACCCAGTCGCGCGAGTGCACCCGCCTTTTCATAGATTGCGTCAAGACCACCTGCCGCGGCGAAACCCTGCAGGACCTCTACCTCACCCGCAGCCCGGGAGACGACCTGGGGCTCGAATCCGTGCTCGACGTGGCGCGCGGCAAGACCGGAGCGCTTTTCGCCTTCTGCACCGAGGCGCCCTTCTGGATGGACGTGGAAGTTCCCCACGAAGTGCGCCGCGCCATGGGGGGCATCGGGCTCGAATCGGGACTGGCCTACCAAATAGCCGACGACGTGCTCGACATCATGGGAGAGAGCGGCAACCTCGGCAAACCGGCCTGCAACGACCTCATCAAGAACTGCCTCACGGCCCCCCTGTTCCTGCTCATGGGCGAGCTGCGCATGAGCTTCGAGGAACTGCGCTCGGCCTACCTCTCGCGCACCCAGGAACT
>JAHFOS010000237.1 GCA_023261545.1 bacterium | reverse complement strand
GGTTTGCCCCCCACGGCGCCCGTTGTTCCGGGTTCGGCGGTCACGGTAGCCACCACGGCGGCGGGCTCCGAGTCGCCAGCGCCTCTTTTCCCCGATCAGGGAGGTGCGGGCCATAATGCCAACGTGGGGGGGGCGCCAACGGGTCAGCCCACCCAGGTAGCGTCCGATGGCCATGAGCCCGCTGGAGCTTGGGCGCCAGAAGCGACGACGGCGCCCCCCTCGGAGCCGCAAGGGATCCCCGCCACCTACGCGGTCCAGAAAGGCGACACTCTGTCGGGCATCTCCAAGAAGGTCCTGGGCAGCACGCGCTTCCAGAACCTCATCCGCGACAAAAACCCCGAGGTGGAACCCAACATGATCTACCCCGGTATCAAGCTCGCCATGCCCAGCGCCGCGGAGCTTGAGGCTTTCAAGTCATCCCATCCCACCGCGGCTGGAGAGCCCGCAACCGCGAATTCCCGCGCCCATGAAGCGGCCAAGGTCCGTTCGCATGCGACCAAAACCACCGCCCACGGGGGCTCCCGCGCCACCGGGGATCAAGGTACCTACAACGTGAGGCCCAAGGACACCATCTACACCATCGCCCGCCGGGAACTGGGGGATGCCTCCCAGGCCAAGGAGCTTCTGCGCCTCAACCCTGGAATTGACCCGAACCGCCTTAAAATCGGGAGCAGCCTCGTCCTGCCGACGTCTGGCGCCACCCCCGTAAGCCCCTAGTCCACCCATGCTGCTCCGCCCGGATCCCTGAAACACCGCCCAGGAACCCGAGCCCATGATCAACAAGACCAAGCGCCTTTTCATCTATCTCGCCCTTTGCTATTTCGCGGTGACCTTGGCGCTGTTCGTGGTCTATTACGCCTCGGCGAGCTTCTACTTCTACCGGGTCCATAAGAGCAACGTCCTGAGCGGGATCCAGGGCCAGGAGGAGGTCTTCCTCTACAAACTGCTCACGGACCTCCGGGCCGTAAAGAACCTGGAGAAGGCCCGCGAGGAGTACTATCGCGAGGTGCTCAAAAAAATCGGCGCGGAGAAACTCGCGTCGGTGGCCACCGCCGTGGAGTTTTGCGCTGACCTCATGCGGAAGCAGGAGGCGTCCGCTAGCCACATGGAGGGCAAACCCCCGGGCAAGGCCGAGAACCCGGAATCCTCGGGTCGGCTGCGCGACATCATCAATTCCTCCGGCAAGCCGGGCTTCACCGACGAGCTCATCGGCCTCATCGAGAAGGTCGGAGGCGGCACGGGCGACCACATCCGCTTGCGCTTGAGCGGGGAAGGGGCGCCGCGCGACCCGCAGCCGCTCGAATACCTCGAACTGGCCAATCGCACGCTGGCCATTGAAAATGACGCCGGCGAGAAGCGCACCTGGACGCTGCGATCCTTTGGCCGGCCCTCCCCGCCCCTGTCCGGGGATGGCTATGCGGCGGTGCTGCACCGCTACGAGAAAGAAAACCCCAACCCCATGTCGCGCTTGGCCATATTCCGCTTCGGAGGTGGTGCCCCCTACTACCAGGGCAAGGCCAATAGCATGGACTCCACGGGTCTGGAGAGCCATGAAAAGGAGTCTTTGGACAAGGGCCTCGAAGTGTTTAACGTCCAAGCTCCCGCTTCCGAGGAGGTCGTCCGGGATGGACAGCCGGGCGAGGAGGTCATCCTGAAAGCCTCGATCTCCGACCCGGACTTGCAGTTCACGCTGGCTCTGACGCAACGCGTCTCGGAGCAGTTCTGGAGGAAGCCCTTCTCCTTCTTCGACCGCAATCAGGTCGTCATCCTGACCTTCTTCGTCCTGGCCTGGGTCGTTTTTCCCCTCATCGCCTACATCGCCTACCGCTTTGCCATCAAAATGCGTTTCAATATGACGCTCGACCTCGATGGCGAGCGCAATGAGGAGCTGCTCCCCGGCGAAAACGCGGAGGAAGAGCTGGCCGCCCATCAACCCCTGACCGTCCCCACCGCCGCCGCTCCGCCCCCGGACGAAAAGCCCGCCCCGCAAGCGATGGCCGCCATCATGGCCGGGCCTTCCCCCGCGAAGAACGCGGCGACCCTCTTTGAAGAGTTCCGCTCCAAGGATATTTCCGAAATCCGCACGAACAACATCCGCAAGAGCAAGGGCATGTTCAACGCCAGCCGCGACTTGAACGACCGGGCCAACGTGGATTACCTCGAAGGCGTGCAGTCCGACGTCTTGAAGTCCCTGCTCAAGAAACTCCGGGAGCACTGAAATGTACTGTGGCTACTGGGGACTGCGCGAGGTGCCGTTCAAGAACACCCCCGACCCCAAATACATCTACTACTCCAAGGAGCACGAGGAGGCCCTGGTGCGCCTGCTCTACGTCGTGACCGAGGGCCGCGGCGGCCTGCTGCTCACCGGCGAATACGGCTGCGGCAAGACACTGCTCAGTCGCGTTTTCCTGAACGAGCTCAACGACAGCAAGTTCCTGGTGGCGCTCGTCACCAACCCCAACCTCTCCGACACCGATTTCCTGCGCGAGATCCTGTTCCAGCTCGGCGTGGACAAGCAGTCCAACCACAAGGTGGAACTGCTGCATGAAATCGACAAACTGGTGCTGAAGACGCACGAAAGCGGCCGTTCCATCGTGATCATTGTGGACGAGGCGCAGCAGGTGAGCGACGACCGCACCTTCGAGGAGATCCGCATGCTGCTCAACTACCAGCAATACGACGCCTTCATGGTTTCGCTCATCCTCATGGGGCAACCGGAGCTGCGTGAGAAGGTGGCGGCTTTTCCGCAGCTCAAACAGCGCCTCGGCATGCGCTTCCACCTGCAAACCCTGACCCATGAAGAAAGCCGCAAATACATCGAGCACCGCTTGAACATCGCTGGCCAAACCCGCGAAATCTTCACCTCCGAAGGCAAGGACGCGGTCTTCGAGCATTCCAAGGGCGTGCCGCGCGAAATCAACAACATCAGCGACATGGCGCTTCTGACCGGGTACGGCTATAATGCTCCCACTGTGGATCGTAAACTCGTCGAGATGGTGGTGGAGGATATGTCCCTGGAGGCCAAGAAGTAGCGCCATGGTGGACTTCACGCGCATCGTTGAGAAGAGCCTCAAGGGAGAGCCCGCGGACGAGCCTAAGCGCCGGACGCGCAAGGATCCGCCGCCCAATCCCGACAGCCCGCTGCACCGCATCTTCGGCGCCAAGCGCGAGAAGCCGGAGGCCCCCAAGGCCTCGGAATTCTCCGACAAGCTGGGAAACCTCTTCGGGGTGGAACCGCAGGACGCGCCGGGCAAGGAGGAATCCCATGGCCGCTGAAAACGACATCGAGGACCTGCTGAAGGAGTGGGACGCCGCGCCCGCCGCGCCGACCCCGGGCGGTGCCGCTGGCCTTGAGGCCTGGGCCGACGAAGGGGTCTCCTCGAAGGAAAAAGAGTTGCTGGGCGGAACGACGGAAGCACCGGCCCCCGCTGCCGCGGCGCCTGCCGCTGCCGACGCGCTGGAGGATTTGTTGAGCGAGCCGGCGCCCGTTGCCGCGCAACCCCAAGCCGTTGTTCCCGAGGTCGCCGCCGCGAAGCCCGCAGCCGTAGAGAATTCCCCTGTCCCGGCGCAGGACGATGCTGCACTGGAGGCCTTGCTGCAAGGAGAGGCCGCGCCAGCAACTCCCGCTCCCGCAGCCGCGGCGGAGCCTGTCCCCACGGTTCCCCCCGTCACTTCGCAAGCCGCCGACAGCGCGCTGGACGACTTGCTCAAATCCGAGCCCTCCGAGCCAACCGCTGCTGGCGCTGCGCCTGCGGCGGACGAAGATGACTGGGGCGCGCAGGCCGACACGACCTGGGAGGAAACACCGGCTCTCGCCGCCGTGGCGGCGGCGGCAGAGCCCATCAAGGCGGCCAGCGCCGCGCCGGCGACGCCACCCGCGCCCACCCCCGCCAAGGCAACTGCCCCGACACCCAAGCCGGCAGCGCCCGCCAAAGTCGCGGCGCCCGCCCCCGCGGCAGCGCCCGAAGCCGAGCCCGCCGTTTCAGGCGATCAATATTCCAAGCTGCTGCAATCCCTCTCCAATGACGAGGACCTGCAACAGCTCGAAGAGAAAGAGGAAAAAGTCGAGGTGGCGCAGTACGTCGTGAAGACGCCGCTCCGCGTTCGTGTCCTGCGTTTCAGCAGCAGCGCGGCCATGGCCGTGATCACTCCGATCTATCGCCTGGTGGCCCAGCGCGTCGAACCCAGACTCCGGCCTTACCTCGTCGAGAAGACGGGCATCACCTGGCATTACTGGGCCCACGGCCTCATCGGCATGGAGCTGGTGGTCCTGCTGGCGGGAGTGATGAAACGCGCCCTCTGAGGCGGGGGATGGACGGACTCGCCATCCTCGGGGCCACGGGCTCCATCGGCGCGAGCGCGCTGCGCCTCTTGAGCCGCCATCCGCATTTCATCCGCGTCAACCTGTTGAGCGCTCACCGGCGCGTGGAGGAATTGCTGCGGAGCATCGAGGTCTTCCGGCCGCGCCAAGCCTTCCTCACCGGCGCCAAAGTCGGGCCCGAGCAGCAAGAGCGCGCGCGTCGGGCGGGCTGCGAGCTTTCGGACGATGCCGCCGCCCTCAAGGAAGCCTTGGGCAACGGCGCCGTGGATTGCGTGCTGCTGGCGGTGAGCGGAGCCGCGGGACTCGAGTATGGTCTGCACGCGCTGCGCTCCGGCAAGCGGCTCGCCATCGCCAACAAGGAGCCGCTGGTCATCGCGGGCCACCTTTTCAAGGAGGCGGCCCGCGCGGGCCGGGGCGAAATCCTCCCCGTGGACAGCGAGCATTCGGCCATCTTCCAGTGCCTGCACGGCCAGCGCCGCGAGTGCATCTCGCGCATCATCCTCACCACCTCGGGGGGGCCCTTCCACGGTCTCAGCCGTGACGAGATCAAAAACGTCGGCGCTGAACAAGCCCTCAAGCACCCCACCTGGAAGATGGGCAAGAAGATCACCGTGGATTCCGCCACCATGATGAACAAGGCCCTGGAGGTCATCGAGGCGCGCTGGCTCTTCGATGTGCCGCTGGAACGCATCGAGGTGAGCGTCCATCGCCAGTCCATCGTGCATTCCATGGTGGAATTCGATGACGGTTCGGTCATGGCCCAGCTCGGGGTGACCGACATGCAATACCCCATCCTCTATGCCCTGAGCCACCCCGAGCGCTGGAAGGCGGAACTCCCGCGCCTCGACTTCCAGAACGGCATG
>JAHFOS010000089.1 GCA_023261545.1 bacterium | reverse complement strand
CGATGAGAACATGCCCCGGGTGGGGGAATATTTCGCCAACTGGGGCGAGTTGCGCCTCTTGCCGGGACGCGCCATCACGGCGGAAATAGTGAGAGAGGCCGATCTCCTCCTGGTGCGCTCCGTCACCCGGGTGGGCCGCGAATTGCTTGAGAACAGCCGCGTGCGTTTCGTGGGCAGCGCCACCATCGGCACCGACCACCTGGACACTGCCTGGATCGAAAACAACGGCATCGCCTGGTGCGCCGCTCCCGGCTGCAACGCCGTCTCCGTGGCCGAATACGTGGTCGCCGTGGTCGCCCATTTGCGCCGCCGCCGCGGGTGGCTCACGGGCTCGCGCCCGCGCGCCGGGGTCATCGGTGCCGGCAACGTGGGTTCGCGCGTGGCGGAACGCTTGAACCTGCTTGGCTTCGAGGTTTTCCTGAACGATCCGCCGCGTGCCGCGCGCGAGCCCGGGTTTCGCTCGCTGCCTCTCGAAGAACTGCGAAATCTCGACCTGCTCTGTCTGCACGCGCCGCTGGAACGCGCGGGACCGTGGCCGAGCTACCACCTCGTCGGAGAGGAGCTGCTTTCCCGCCAGAAATCGGATACCGTCATCCTGAGCGCCGGGCGTGGCGAGGTGCTGGATTGCGCCGCGCTGAAAAGCGCGGGCCGGCAACTCGCGTGGTGCCTGGATGTCTGGGAGCCCGAACCCAGCGTGGATCGCGACGTCCTGGCGCGCGCGGAGATCGCCACGCCGCACGTGGCCGGCTACGCGCTGCAGGCGCGCTGGCGCGGCACGAGCATGGTGCACGCCCAGGCGGCGCGTTTTTTCAAGCGTCCGGAATTAGTGCTCCCGCCGGCAGTGGCGCCACCCGTTTTAACTCTGGAACGACTCAACGGCTGGGAAGATGCGGTGCTTGCCGTTTACGACCCGGAAAAAGACACGCGAACCACGAAAGCTGCCTTGGGGCCGTTGGCCGATCCCACGGCGCGCGGCCAGGCCTTCGACCGCCTGCGCCGCGAATACCCCGATCGGCACGAATTCGGTTTTCCGTTATTGCGGGTCATCCAGGAGCCGGAGCCGGCGCAAGCCGAACTGCTGCGGCGTCTGAGCTTTCGGTTTCAATAGCGGGTTGATTCTGGCTCATCCGACTAATGCGTGCCTCTAGTAGTTTTTCCTCCCAGTTTTTTCCTAGTGATCTGTGTCATCAACTCGGATTTATCCACAGATTACACCGATGGGCACTGATTAAAGAGGCCAGCCCCGATCGATTGTTTTCTGTGTTAATCTGTGTTCTCTGTGGAAAAAAAGCCCCCGGTATTTCGATTTGTCTTCTGTCTTCCCAAATCGTGGCCTCGTGTGAAAACTTTCGAAAAGTACGCATTATTCGGATGAACCTGTTTTCTTTGGGAAGCTCGAATTGGGTTGAAATCAATTTGCCCCGCACAACCTGAGCGCGTTTCCCCCGAAGACGAGGTCGAGGTTTTCCGGTGCCAGGCCGGCTTCGATGAAGAGTTTGCGTTGTAAGTCGCAAATATCGCGGCGCCAGCCGCGCGGGAAGGTGCCGGAATCCGTGCCGAAAAGCAGGCGCTTTGGGCCAAAAACTTCCAGGGAGCGGCGGATCACTCCCGCTAAATCAAGGCCTGCGGGTTGGGTCTTGAGCCAGGAATTCGAGGACGAGGTGTCGAGGTGCAGGTTGGGGCACAGCGCTCCGGCCATCAGGGCCTCGCGGAAGAAGCCGCCGCCGAAGTGCGGCAACACGATAGCGGCCCCAGGATGGGCTTGGGCGGCGGGAATAAGGGAAAGCGGATTGGCGTAGCGCAAATCCACGCGCTTGGGCAGCCCCAGCAGGTCGCGCAGCTTGATTTCGAGCAGGCCGCAGTGGACCAGGGCGACCGCCCGGCTTTGGGCGATTTCCTTGAAGCAGGCCGCAAAGGCTTCGCCTTCCAGGGGGTAGTGGTGCAGCGCCGGAAAAAACACCAAGCCGCGAAAGCCATCGCCCAGTAGATGGGCGGCGCGCTCGGGGGCGCCTGGCTGAGTGGGGTCCAGGACGGAAAAAGGGATGAGCCGGCCATTGGACGTGCGCGCGGCTTCAAGGACGGCGGGAACCTCCTCGGGAAGGCTCGCGAAGCTCACGGCCTTGTCAATTTTGTTGGAATCGAGCTGTTGCAGCCAACGGCGCAGGTGGGCCGCGAGGTCGGGCGAAGGGATCTCGATGCCCGTGGCCGTGGAGAGCGCCGCCAGCTTGTGCTCGATATCGCCGGGGTGCGGCGAAACCTTGGCCAAAGCCGCAAAAAAAGGCCGGCTGAAGAAATGGGTGTGGGAGTCGATGAGGGGCATGGGACGACCATCCGGAACTGAGTGGACTTTCAGGCTAGCCTAAAACCGGGGGACGCAACTGGTGATTGATGCTCAGGAGATCCCGTAATAATGGGCGACCGGGACTTGCATTTGGAACTCAACCTTCAATCGTCGGCCAATCCCAACGCGAGCCTGGGCGACTACGCCAAGGGTCTGACGTCTAGCGATGGTGCCCATTCGCCTTTGTCCGTGGACCCCATCCAGGTGGCTTTGGCCATCAAGGCCATCCAGATGAGCGTTGATGCCATGAACGCCCAATTCAGGCGTTACGACAGGATTTTCGAAGCTCAGGCTTGAATTCCGGGGCCCGGGGATTCCCCGCGATTCTGCCGAGTTTTTCTGGTTCGCGATGATACCTCACGGCAAATGAAGCAACCCGGCCTGCTTTATGTCTTGATCCTCGCCGTGGCGCTCGGGGGCTTGGCGTTTCTTTTCTTGATGCAAGGCAGCGAGTTTTCGACATCGGGGAAGCCAGATTCCGCTGTTTCTGTTCCTGGGGTTCCGCCAAAGCTGCCCACACCGTCCGGCGCCGAGAGTGCAGCCTCGCCCGCTCCCGCGCTGACGACTCCCGCGGGTAACGCTAAAAAGTCGGCGGGGGGTAAGGGAGTGAAGGCCGAAACCGCTGCAGCGCTGTCACCCCAGGCGTCCGTGCCTTCAGCGCCGGCGGCAACCGTGGCTCCCGCTATCGCCGGCGCCGCTGTGCCGGCCAGAAATACCGCAGCGTCGCGTTTTGAGGATCGCCGCGACGAGGTGAGCGGCCGGCTCAAAAAGGAGATGCAGGAGTGGCGGGAGAAGCATCTCCAGCCGGGGGGGAATGGGGAGGGCTCTCGAAAGGGTAACTTGGCGGAGGGTACGGACCGGGAGGGCAGGGCAGAGGCGGCCAAAGCCGAGCGCGGCATCCCCTTCACGGCGCGGTTCGTGGGGGAGAACAAGGTTCCGCTGCCGGGGGTGCAGATTCTTTGGAGTAGCAGTCCGGGTGGGGTGGGCAGTGACCCCCAGGAGTCGCAGAATAGTGGTCTGCTTGTACCCATCACGTCGCCCCTTTTAGTGGGAAGCAGCGGTGATCAGGGGCAAGTGAAATTTATACTTCCAGAATCCGAATTTCCCAACTTGCTTACCGCAAAATATGGTGATTTTATGGGCAGTGTATTTTTCGGTCCCGTGAATGCCTCCACGGCCTGGAACGGCAACGAAATCGAAATCAAGGGTGCCAAGCCTCGTGGAGCCATGGCTTCCGGCACAGTCCTCGACTATTGGCGCAAACCTATGGCTGGGGTGCTTGTGGCTAATGATGCCCTTATTATGAGCGGAAATCAGGAGAAATTAATTCAATTTATGATGCTGGGCGGCATCATTTTCACCCGCACCAACGCCGACGGCACCTACCTGCTGGCTGGCCTCAAGCCCGACGCGCCGCTGGTCATCTCCTGCGCGCCGACCGGCATGAAGCCCCAGGCTCGCGAAAACCTCGTGGCGCCCGCCGAGGGCGCCATTCTCAAAGGCATTGACTTCTTTTTCGAAGAAGCCGCCGTGCTTGCGGGCCGCTGGAAAGGCGTGGTCAAGACCCTGGAAGGCACCACGGTTCCCAACCTGCCCCTGAGCTTCACGCGCTACGAGAATCTGGCCGCCGCGGTGCAGGGCCGGGATGTCTTTTTCACGGGGCCCGATGGCAGCTTCGAGGTTCCGGGCATCGAACCTGGCCGCGAAGTCATCCTTTTCCTTTTTCAGCAGCTTCTGGGCGTCCAGGAACTGGGCCGCCACACCTTCAAGGAGGGCGAGCTCCATGAGGGCGAGTACACAGTCAACCTCGGCGGTGACAAGCCCGGGAGCCTGCGCCTGCGCCTCCAGAGCGATCTCGGCTTCAACATCACGGAAGGCATCATCGCCACCAAGCCGGTTTTCACGGCGGCGGAATTGAAAACTTGGATTGAGCAAGACGGTCAGGGAACGGTCCTCAACAGGGAGGGCGAGACGCTCCTCGAAGGCCTGGCTCCGCGCCTGGAGTTCGAGGTTTTTTACGCCAACGAGCTGATGCAGCAGACGAGCCTCGGGCGCTTCACGCTCTTGAGCGGGGAGCAGCGCGACCTTGGCCTGCTGCGCGTCGCGGACACCATCCTCATCCCCGCGGAGATCCAAGGCACGATTATCACGGCGGAGGGCAAGCCGGTTCCCGACCTCGCGGTGACGGCCACGACGCTCACCGGGGAGAAGCTCGCCAGTGCCACTACGGGCGCGGCGGGCGAATTCGTGTTGCGCAAACTGCCGCGCATGCGGCTGGTGCGCATCTCGGGCCGGGACGGCGAGGGACGGGAACAAGAGCTGGTGAGCGAGCTCTTGGTGAAAGAGGCTTTCATGGGCGGCCAGACCTGGGTCTGGGTCCCGGATCGGCCCTTCAACGTGGTGGTCAAAGACCAGAGCGGGCCCGTGGAAGGCGCGCGCGTGAGCCTCTACTACCGCGGCGCGACGGACGGGGCTGAGCAGCCGCTCAAGGGCTACGAGCAGGGACTTTTGAGCGACAAGACCGGCCTGGCCACGCTCTCCGGGCTCAAGGCCGGGGCCGCCTACACCCTCAAGGTTTTCCATCCTTTCTACGAACCGCGCGTCGTGGACCCCTTTGCTCCCGACATGAAGGCCCTGCGCGCCGAGGTCGTCCTGGAGCCACGGCCCGGCATCAAGGTGCGGCTCGCCGGACCTGATTTCACTCCTGGGATCCACGTGCGCTCCTGGATCGGCGTGCTGGACCGCGACGGCCTCATTGTGCCGGACTACAAGACCGGCAACGAATACGAAGAGACGCTCACGCGCCCGGAAATCCTCTTCGAGGTTCCGCCGCGTGAAAAATTCTGGATCTACGTCGGAGCGCTGGCCGACCCCTGGGGTTCGGGTCTGCACGGCCCTTACCAGCCCGAGCTCGAGAAAATCATCGAGATCGCCATCGAGAAGGTGGGACCGCTCACCCTGGACGCCTCCGCCAGTATCACCAAGGGCCAGGAGTGGGATTTCATGATCTACGGGAAGGACCGCCAATCCGGCCTGCTCGCCCAGCTCAAGAGCGGGGTGTATTATTGGGGGCGTGTCGTTTCAGATCCCCTGTATCTGGCCCAGGGACTCTACCACGTCCGCGTGCAGTCGGCCGCTTTCGAGAACCATGAATTCGATTTCGAGAACAAGGGCGAGGCGTCGGCCCTGAAGCTGGAACTCAAGCCCCGGGAGCGCATCCCCCCAGCGGGGGGGCAGGTGAAGGGGCTGCTGGTTTCCGACACTTTCCCACTGGCGCTGTCCAACAAGACCATCCACAACGAGGAGATGTACTACGGCTACAACAAGGATTTCCTAGCCCATCTCGGCGGTGAGAACCTGTTCGTGGCCCGCCAGTTGGGTGACTACCCGGCGCTGGACGGCAGCGCGCGCATCACCTGGCGCGAAGTGGTCTCCGAAAACGGATTCCTGAACTTCATGCGGCCCGATCTTTACCCCGGCAGGCTCGGCAACTATGTGGTGGCCTACGTCCAATTCCAGGTGGACGCGCTTTACGACGAAAACCTGCTCATGGGGATTTCCTCCGACGACGGCTTCAAGGCCTGGGTGAACGGGCGCCTTGTGCTGCACGCCGAAGTGGCGCGATCAGCGGTCCAATGGGTGGACCAGGACACCGCGGCCATTCACCTGAAGAAGGGCATCAACCAGTTCAACTTCAAGGTTGATAACTCCTGGGGAGGCTGGGTTTTCGGCGTGCGCTTCCTCGACCCGGCCACCTTGAACCCGCGCACGAACCTAAAAATCATGCCGGATCAGGGCTTTGCGCCCATTCAAGAAGTTCATCAACCCGAAATGCCCGAGTCGCTATCGGGGAACGAAACCAAGTAAGGCCATCTCTCCGAAAAAACCACCAACAACAGCACTGCATACGCCAAAATCACCCCTAAAAAAAGTCTCCCCACTTTTAAGGGTGGGGAGACTGGAGGTTGGGTGGATTGGGGAACCCAAGTATAGCTGGCTTACGTGGATTGTCAAGAGGCCGGGTCCCGAAATATTTTTTTCAGAATTTAAAACTCACATCGCCCGCGAAACCCAGCTTGGGGAAACTGTCAGCACCCGCCAGAGTTGCCAGGGAAAATTCCAGTGGCGCCTTGTTTCCCCGCACTCCCAGGGCCATCCAGGACTGCCATTCCCGAAGATCGTGTAAACCCGTGTATTCCAAGGCAGAACGGCGCGTGTGCAGTTGCATTTCCAGAGAAATCACAGAAGTGATTTCTCGTCTGAGGATGCCGGCGGCGAAAAACTCGCGGGTCTGGCGCAATTTGACGTCGTTGAGCATGCGCAGCTCGCCAGCCTCTACCACGCCGGCATTGAAGCCGACGCGGTAGCTGTGCAGCCGCTCCTCCAAGATGGCGTTCAAGGCATAATGCCCTGAAGTGGTTCCTCCCCGGGCGCGCTGATTGCCTTCCGGCAGTTGTAACCAAGTTGAGAGCAGAAAGCGCCGCCGCCCCTCCCTGGCTTCGAGCAGCAGCTTCTTCACGGAGAGGATGGTCCCGCCCCAGAAGTTGCGCGTATCGTTCCCCAGGCCGATCATCTCGACGCCATTCATGGTGAACGACGCCGGACCGTTGAAGTGGTAGAGCGGCGCGGAGAGGCTGATGTTGGCGCGCCACGGCAGCCCCATGCGGATGCCGAAGTCCTGTTCCAGGAACCATTGGTGCATGTCGAGGCGGAAGACGCTGTTGGAGTCGTGCAGGCTGCCCTTGGAATAAACATGGGTGAGGAAAGCCTCCATTTCCTTGTAACTCAAAAGGCTGCCCCCTTCCGTGGGGACGTGCAGGGAGAAGGGATAAAGTTGCAGGTTGACGGGAACGGGCAGAGGTTCCATGCCGTGCAGGGATTGCCGGCCGTTCGGAAAGAAAACGCGCTTTTCCGGACCGAGTTCACCCAGCGCCGGAATGGGTGGAACGCCTACGAAGATGGGCAGATCAACGCGCTCTTGCGGATTTTCGATGGCCTCGGGACTGCGCAGGTAGTGACGGGTCTCGCGCGCCCGGCGCTCCGAGAGGCCGTCCAGCGGTTCTAGCGCCATCCCTTGTACCGCCCGCGCTGGATGACGGCGCAGGGGATGGCCTTCATCCGTGCGTTGCGGCCCTTTTTCTTCTCCGCGCAAGGCTCCGGCGCACAGCAACAAAGCGACAGCTAGATTTTTGAAGTTCTTCACGTCGCGGGGTTCTAAACGATATTGCCGGGCGTCAATTTAAGCCCCAAGCCCGCGGCCCTTGAAACTCTGCAGTTTCACGACCTCTTCAAGCGGGATTTGGTAGGGCTTGGGCGCGGGTTCGCGGGTGCGCTTCCCCAGGGCCACGAGCATCACGGCGATCCAGTCCCCTGGCATTTCCACCACTTGGGCCACGCGCCCGGGCTCGAAGCCGATGAGCGGGCAGGAGTCGTAGCCAGCCTCCGTGGCCGCCAGCATCAGCGCCATGGAAACCAGCGCGCCGCTGCGCACCGCTTCGTCGCGTTGCAGCCTTTCATCGCCATCGTAAAGGTTGCGGATGCGCGCGGCGAGGCGCGCGCGCGTTTCGGGGGAGGACGCGCTCCAGCAGCGCTCGGCCTGGAGGTGCGCCCGCGGGTCGGCGCACACTACGATGACGGCCGAAGCCTGCCCCACATGCTCCTGTCCCCAGGCGGCCTCCTTGAGCCGTTGCTTCTGGCCGCGGTCGGTCACCGCCACGAAGCGCCAATGCTGGAGGTTGTAAGAGGAGGGCGCGAGCAGGGCCAGGGCCATGATTTCCCTCAGAACTGCCTCGCCTATTTCGTGATCGGGATCGAAGGCCTTGATGGAGCGCCTGCGGAATAACGCTGCGCGGACATCCATGGCGCGAGCCTAGCCTGGAGGAGCCGTCTGCAAATGGGTTGCGGAGTCGAGGACTTCTAGATACAGGGCTTCCACGCTCCGGGCCGTGCGGTGGGGATCATAGAGCTGCCGCACTTTGTCATGAGCCGCGTTGCGCAATGCCTCAATCCGCGGAGCATCGCAGCCGCGCAGTTCTTCCAGGGCGCCGGCCAGGGCCCGCGCGTCGCGCATGGGCACGAAGAATATCTCGCGCCGGTCTGTAAAGGAACCCTCCAGTCCAGAAACGCGGGTGGCGATGACGGGCACGCCCAAGGCCATGGCTTCCAGCACGCTCACGGGCAGCCCCTCGTAATAGGAGGGCAGCACGTAGGCGTCCAGGGAGCCGATGAATGTCGCGAAATCCTTGCCGGAGTCGCCTTCGTGGGCGATGTAGCCCAGGAGGTGCAGGCGTTCTCCGAGGCCAGCCTCGCGCTTGGCGCGCTCCAACTCCGCGCGCTGCGATCCTTCCCCGGCGATGAGCAGGTGCAGCTCCGGCATCTTTTCGGCCAGGAGCCGTGCCGCTTGCACCAGATCCAGCAAACCCTTGTTGGGATCAAGGCGCGCCGCGCAGCCGGCGCTGTAAGCCCCGGGCGGCACGCCGGCCCGCGCCAGGAAGGCGCGGCGCTCCTCCGGGCTCGGCTGGCGCAGGGAAGGGAGGTTGGGCGCGTTGGGGATGAGGCGCACCCGCTCCGCGGGAACCCGCTGCACGTCGCGCAGGAATTCCGCCACTTGTTGTGATACCGCGATGGCCGCATCTCCCGTGCGACTGGCCCAGGCGTCGAAGGGCGCGAGCAAGCGCTGCTGGAAGCGGAAGGGGTTCTCGCTGCGCGCATGGGTGATCATGGCCTCCACGCCCGCCAGCTTGCCGCACAGCTTGCCGAAACAGTTGGCGAACGCGAGGTGCGTGTGCAGGACGCGCGGCCGCAGCCGTTTCAGCAGCGCGAACAGCCGCGGGGCGATAAGCGGGTCGTAACGGCTGGAAGCCAGGGAGTGCACGGTCGCCCCGGCTTTTTCCAGGCGCTGGAGGTGGTAGCCTTCGCCGTGCAGGGCCGCCACATGCACATCAAAACGAGCGTGATCGGCATAGCGCACCAGAATGCCAAGACTCTCCTGAGCGCCGCCGAGGTCCAGGCTGTCAATGAGGTGCAGGATCCTGATCTTCGGGTCCATGGTCGCGGGCTTCCGTCGCTGGAGGCGGGTTTTCCTCCGGTTTGGACTCGGGCAGTTCGATGAAGCAACCGCGGAAGAACTTCGGCGCGTCATGGTAAGGCAACTCGCTGCAGCGCACCGCCACGGACACGGTGTTGCCCTTCTCGACCTGCTTCAACTGGTTTCGGAAACCATCAATGAAGACGACCTCGGTTTCCCGCCCTTCCACGGTGAGCTTGAGGAGCAGTTCGCCTTTGGGGGGGTCTTCCACGGATCGTACCTTGCCGACGATATAGCCCAGCTTGTTGTGGTATTTCGAGGACAGCAGCTCCACCATGCCCTTGCTGTCGAAGTTGCGCTTGTCGGTCTTGATGCGGTCCAACTGCTGGAGCACGTTATTGTAGGCCACCATGGCATCCACGGGCAGTGGGTCCTCGAAGGGCAATACCTTGTTCAGCGTGACGAGATGAAACACGACTTCATTTTGGATTTTCTCAAGCCGCCCGACGGCGGAGATGAAGTCCCACTCGCCGATCTTGTCGAAGACGCTTTCCTCCGCGAGGTCGATGACCAGCATGACGTCCATCCCGATGTCGCTTTCCAGCCAGAGGACGTGGTTCTCCTTATTGGCCTGAGGGGCTCTTTTTAACTTCACCACGGCGAAAATCCCGCACAGGTGGCCGGCCAGCGCCTGGTTGAGTTTTTGGAGCTCATCCTTGACTTTGACCTGGTTGGAGCCAGAGAGTATCAGTTTCACTTCTTTCAGAAGTTTTTCATAACTGAACCATTTTTGTTCCTTGCCTTCCGGGGCTGGATTCGCGGAAGCCGGCGTCGTGGGCTGTAGCGCCTCCGGTTGCGGCTTTTGGGGCGCGGTATCCATGGCGCTGACGCTCAGCGCCAAGACGCACACCGACAATAACCCAAGGCACCAGTTCATGAAGTGATTATCCCCGCGCGCGCAGCCATGTCAACGCGGGGGATGAACGGTGCATTATAGCCCTTGCAGGAGATCCTCGCCCATGCGCCGCCGGCTCCCCACGGGCACGATCCAGTTCAGGCGCTGGCACATTTCTTGAGAAAACAGCAAGATGACCGTCGAGCCCATGTTGAAAGTGCCGAAGGGGTCGCCCTTGGCGCAGGGCACGGGGGGAGAGTGGCGCAGCAGATAACGGTGCGCGGCCAGCGCGTGAGCCGGCAACGGCGGCAGGCCATCGAGGCGCATGTCGCCGACGTTGAGAGCGCCCACCATGAGCACCGCGGCGCGCCCCAGCGGAGTCGTGACCAGGCGCCACCAGCGCTCGTTGCGGCAGAACAGGCCATCCATTTCGAGTCCCACGCGGTTCACCGGGTAGAGATCGCCGCGGATGCGGCCGCTGCATTCGATGGTCCCTGAGAAAGGAAAATGCACGCGGTGGTAATCGGGCGGGGCGAGGTAGAGGGTGACCTGGCCGCCACCCTGGAAGGCGGCGGCGAGTTCCGGCTCGCCCACGAGGTCCTCAAGGCGGTAGTGCCTGCCCTTGCACTGCAACAATTGGCCGTTTTCGATCCTTCCGGCCTCCTGCACCAGTCCGTCGCAGGGCGCAACCACCGGCGCCGCGCCGATGGGTCTTGCGCCAGGTCGAAGCGCGCGCGCGAAGAGCTCGCCAAAGCTGGCGTATGCGCCGATGGGCAGCTCCGACTCGCGCATGTCGATGCGCAGCGACTTCACCAGGATATGCTTTAGGGCCGAGGCGAAGCAGCGCGGGCGCCGTGCCTGAACGAAAAAGCCCGTCAGGCGGCTGATCTGGCGCCGCGGGAGGACCTCAAGGATGGAGCGGAGGATCACGGGTCAGCTAAGCCGGAACCCAATGCCATGGAGTTTCAACATTATTTCATAGAGTTCCCCCTTGGCGCTCTTGGCGGTTTATCTTTATTTGAAAAGAACGAAAGAATTGAACCGCCAAGGACGCCAAGAAGAATAGGGAAATGGAGATGGCGGGGCTCGAACCCGCTGCCTCCTGCTTGCAAAGCAGGCGCTCTACCAGATGAGCTACATCCCCGCGGGGGCCCGCTGGAAGGCCCGTGTCGCAAGGAGCTTCCGGAACGGGCTCCGGGGAGTAGGCCTAGGTAGAGTTGAACTACCGACCTCACGCTTATCAGGCGTGCGCTCTAACCACCTGAGCTATAGGCCTGTGGGGTGCGCGATGCTAGTCCCGCCGGGCGCCTTGTCAACCTTTGTGGGATTTTACTCACGCCCGCAGATCCAGCCACGCGATTTCCTCGGGACTCAGAGAGATTTCGACGGCGCCGCAGGAGGAAAGGGTTTCGGAGATGCGCCGCGGGCCGATGAGGCAGAAGACGGGGAAGGCTTGGTGCAGCATCCAGGAGAGCGCGATCTGGATGGGCTCAACGCTGCGCCGGCGGGCGAGGTCGAAGCAGCGTTCCTGGCGGCGGAAGTTGTCCTCGCTGTACCAGCAGCGCACGATTTCGCCGTCGTCCTTCTTGTCGGGGTGCGCGCGCTCGGGCACGAAGAAGCCGCGCGCCTGACTGGACCAGGCGAAGAGTGGAAAGCGCTCGCGCTCGTGGAAACGAAAGTAGTCGGGTTCCTTGGCGCTCACGCAGCCCGCCCACACGGGGTCCACCATGCGCGCCAGGCTGAGGTTGTTGCTGACGGCGGAAAAACCCTGGAGGCCGTGGGCGCGGGCCCAGGCGTTCGCCTCTTCCAGCCGGCGCAGGCTCCAGTTTGAGCCGCCGAAGGCGCGCAGGCGGCCCGCGCGCACCAAGTCGTTGAGAGGGGTGATGAATTCGCCCACGGGGATCTGGGGGTTGTCGCGGTGCAGGAAATAAATATCGGCATAGTTGGTCTGCAGCCGCTCCAGGCTTTCATCGAATTGTTGGCGCAGGGCCGCCGGATTGCAGTGGGGAGTGTGGGCGCCCTTCACGATCAGCACCACCTGCTCGCGCAGTCCGCGCAGTTGGATCCACTGCCCCATGACGCTCTCTTTAATGGGGCCGTACCCGTAGGCCGTATCGAAGCAGTTGCCGCCGCGGGAGAAATAGTCGTCGAACAGGGCGGTGGCCTGAGAAACCTCCGTCGGGTGATCCACGCCCATGACCAGCCGCGCGATGGGCTTGCCCACGCCGGGGAGTTCCCCTTTGGGGATTTGTGTGCCGGCGCGCGCCTTGAGCGGGCGGCCACCGAGCGGCAGGGCGTAGGCCTTGGGTTCCTCCGCGGGATAGCTCAACTTGAGCTCCTTGCGCCACAGATCGAGGGTTCGCATATTGCCCAGGCTGTCCTCCCAGCCCATGGAGGGACTCTTGGCCTGGAGGGCCGGAAGGCTCGCGGCCACGACATCGGCCTCGATGGCGTAGATGCCCTTGGGGACCTCCACGGCGATTTCTTCGCGCTCTTTCCCGTCCAGTTCAAGGATGAGCGTCGTGCGTCCGGCTTCGCGGCCATTGCAGAACCAAGGCGAAGGGATATGCAACCGGCCCGCCGTGCCGAAAAGCGTCGTGGTATTGTCCTGGTTCAAGGTCACGCTGGTGGAGACCTGGGCCACGATCCCCCCCTCGAACTTGAGGACGGCGCTGGCCCATTCATCGGCCCCGCTTGCTCCCAGGACGCCCGTGCCCTTGACTTCCAGGGGATCGGCGAAATCACGGCCCCGGGCCGCTCCGGCCACGAGCCGCGCCATGGAGACCGGGTAGCAGCCCACGTCCAGGATGCCGCCGCCGCCGAGTTCCAGATCGAAAATGCGGCTTTGGGGATTGAAACCGGCGCGAAAGCCGAAAGAGGAACGGATCAGGCGCAACTCGCCGATGGTTCCCGCGCGCATGAGCTCCGCGATCTTCGCGGTCTGGGGATTGCAGCGGTACATGAAGGCCTCCATCAGGAAGACCCCGTGGCTGCGCGCCGCCTCTATCACCGTCATGGCGTCGTAGAAATTCATGGTGAGCGGTTTCTCGCACAGGATGTGCTTGCGCGCCTCCGCCGCGCGGATGGCCCAGACGGCGTGCAGCGGATGGGGTGTCGAGATATACACGGCGTCCACCTGCGGGTCCGCGAGCAGGTCGTCGTAATTCCCGTAGCGGCGCGGGATCTTGAACTCGTCGCCGAAACGCTCGGCATCTGCGAGCTTGCGACTTGCCACCGCCACCACCTCTCCCGAGTCGGTCTGGGCGAAAGCCGAAGCGAAGGCCTTGGCGATATTGCCGGCGGCGAGCAGCCCCCAGCGCAGGCGGGTGCGGGACATAAAGGGTCCTCCAGAAACGCCGTTATTATCCCCCCCTGGCCCGGTCGCAAGGGGGGGAAAGGGCTAGGGATTTTATGTTCTCAAGAAGGTTGAACGAAGGCGGGGAACCAAAACCAGCCTTGGTGTTTCATCGCTCCCCCGGCGGCCTCGCGGCGACGTAAACCTCGGCACCGCTTTCGCGGAACTCGCGCGCCTTTTCCGCCAGGCCCTCGGCGCGGAGGCGCTCCTCGTCAACGCCCTGTTCGCTGGCCAGCTTGCGCAGTTCCTGGGTGATGTGCATGGAGCAGAAGCGCGGGCCGCACATGGAGCAGAAATGCGCCGTCTTGGCCCCGTCGGCGGGCAGCGTCGCGTCGTGGAAGGCGCGCGCCGTATCGGGATCGAGGGCGAGGTTGAACTGGTCCTCCCAGCGGAATTCGAAGCGCGCCTTGGAGAGCGCGTCGTCGCGCCGTTGCGCGCCGGGGAAGCCCTTGGCCAGGTCCGCCGCGTGGGCGGCTATTTTGTAGGCGATGACGCCGTGTTTCACGTCGTCGCGATCCGGCAGCCCCAGGTGCTCCTTGGGGGTAACGTAGCAGAGCATGGCGGTCCCGTACCAGCCGATGTTGGCCGCGCCGATGGCCGAGGTGATGTGGTCATAGCCCGGCGCGATGTCGGTGGTGAGCGGGCCCAGGGTGTAGAAGGGCGCCTCGAAGCATTCGGCGAGCTCGCGCTCCATGTTCTCCTTGATAAGCTGCAGGGGGACGTGGCCCGGACCCTCGATCATCACCTGCACCTCCTGTTCCCAGGCCAGGCGCGTGAGCTCGCCCAGCGTCCGCAGTTCCGCGAACTGAGCGGCGTCGTTGGCGTCGGCGATGGCGCCGGGCCGCAGGCCATCCCCTAAGCTGAAGCTCACGTCGTAGGCTTTCATGATCTCGCAGATATCGCCGAAGTGGGTGTAGAGAAAGTTCTCGCGGTGATGAGCCAGACACCAGCGCGCTAGGATGGACCCGCCGCGCGAGACGATGCCGGCCAGGCGGCGCGCCGTGAGCGGGACGTAGGCCAGGCGCACGCCGGCGTGGATGGTGAAGTAGTCCACCCCCTGCTCGGCCTGCTCGATGAGCGTGTCGCGGAAGAGTTCCCAGGTGAGCTCCTCGGGTTTACCGCCCACTTTTTCCAGCGCCTGGTAGATGGGCACCGTACCCACGGGCACCGGGCTGTTGCGCAGGATCCACTCGCGCGTCTCATGGATGGGCTCGGCGGTGGAGAGGTCCATCACGGTGTCGGCGCCCCAGCGGATGGCCCAGACCATCTTCTCGACTTCCTCCTCGATGCTCGAAGCGATGGCGGAGTTGCCGATGTTGGCGTTGATTTTGGTGAGGAAGCCGCGACCGATGATCATCGGCTCCAGCTCGGGATGGTTGATGTTGGCGGGGATGATGGCCCGACCGCGCGCCACCTCCGCGCGCACGTATTCGGGAGTGATGCGCGCGGGGATAACGGCTCCGAAGGACTGCCCGCGGTGGAAAACCGGATGGCCCGCGCCAGCCCGGGCGGCCTGTTCGCGCGCCTCGGCGATTTCGTCGCGCAGCAGGTTCTCGCGCACGGCGATGTACTCCATCTCCTCGGTGACGTTGCCGCGCCGCGCGTAGTGCAGTTGCGAGACGTTGGCCCCGGATTTGGCGCGCCTGGGCCGGCGCGGACTCGGAAAGCGGATGGCCGCGTGCTTGACGTCGCCATCGCGCGTGCGGGCGTAAAAGGAGCCCAGGGTCGCCGCCTCTTCGCTGTCCCCGCGCTGGGAGATCCATGCGCTCCGCAGAGGAGGCAAGCCCCGGCGCACGTCAATATCGGCTTTGGGATCACTGTAGGGTCCCGAGGTGTCGTAGAGCACCACGGGCTCATTCGCCTGCGGGTTCCCCGAGGCTCCGGGCGTTGGGCTGAGGCTCACCCGGCGCATGGCCACGCGGATTTCGGGGTAGAGCGTTCCCGGCACATGAAAGCGTTCAGAACCCGGAAAACCCTGGTGGGTGATACGCGAGGTCGTGCTGGGCGTGGCGTTTTTGTGGCGGTCCATGAGGTCTCTAGCAGTGGCGGGAATCCACTATAAGGCCTTGCCCGTGAGGTGAAGGAAGCAAGACGGGGGAATTAGTCCCAGGCTAAAAAATCTATCATAGCTCGGCCAAGATTTCAGGCGTTCCCGTTTTCTCCGCGCGCTCCGCGTCTCCGGTTTGCCCAACAGCGAGATCGTTGGGTCCGACGCCAAATGAACTTGCCCCACCGGCAGCGCGTATCCGACGGGGCGATCAAGCTGGCATGAGTTGATGATGGAGGAATAAAATCCAGTTGCTGCCAGTGCACGATGGATATACTACGGATATCCAGGAGAATGCCATGGAAACAAAAGTCCAGAAATGGGGAAACAGTCATGGCGTGAGGCTCCCCCAGGCCATCTTGCGGGAGATCGGAGTGTCTCCGGGGGAAGTAGTGGACTTGCAAGTAGCTATGGGAAAAATCATTATAAAGCCATCACCGGGTCGGCGGAAAAAAATCAACCTGGAAGAATTGGTGAAAAAGATGCCAAAAAATTACCGGGTCGAAGAGTTCGATTGGGGCCGGCCCGTGGGGCGGGAATTCTGGTGAAAAGTTACGTTCCGCATAAGGGCGATTTCGTCATCATCACCTTCGATCCCCAATCCGGTCACGAGCAGAAAGGCCGGCGGCCCGCGTTGGTGGTCAGCAATGACTTGTTCAATCAACATACGGGACTCGCCGTGGTCTGTCCCGTCACCCATACGAATAGAAACATTCCCTTTCATGTGTCCATCGAAGGGTGTGGGATCACAGGTTATGTGATGGTGGAGCAGATGAAGTCCATTGACTATGGATCAAGGGGCATGAAGTTCGTCGAGAAGGCCCCGGCAAAGATCATCAACGAGGTGTTAAGCCTGTTGGAATCTTGCGTCCTATAAAGCCGAAAAATGGGGGTGGGGTTGGACCCCAACTTCAAAAAACGCGCCCGATGCGCTCCAGGGCTTCGATGACGGTGGTGCGTTGCGCGAAGGAGCTCAGGCGGAACCAGCCTTCACCTGCGGCTCCGAAGCCGGCTCCTGGCGTGCCCACCACCTGGGCGCGGTTCAGGAGCTCGTCAAAAAACTCCCAGCTTCCCAGGCCCTTGGGGGTCTTGAGCCAGATATACGGGGCGTTATCCCCGCCGTACACCGTGAAGCCGCGTTTCTGCAACCCCGCGCGGATGAGGCTGGCGTTCTCCATGTAGAAGTCAGCGATAGCTCGCACTTCGTGCCGGCCTTCCGGGGTGTAGATGGCGGCGGCGGCTTTCTGCACGGGATAGCTCGCGCCGTTGAATTTGGTGCTGTGGCGGCGGTTCCACAGCGAGTGCAGGGAGACCTCCTTCCCCGCGGCGTCGCAGCCCTTGAGGTCCTTGGGTATAACGAGGTAGGCGCAGCGCGCGCCGGTGAAGCCGGCGGTTTTGGAGTAGGATCGGAACTCGATGGCCACCTCGCGCGCGCCCGGGATCTCGTAGATGGAGTGCGGCACGCCCTCCTCGCGGATATAGGACTCGTAGGCGGCGTCAAAAAGCAGCACGGCCTTTTCGCGGCGCGCCCAGCTTACCCAGGCCTCCAGGTCGGCGCGGCGCAGCACCGAGCCGGTGGGGTTGTTGGGGGAGCAGAGCCAGACGAAGTCCACGTGGTGGTCGGGAAGCGGTGGCCGGAAACCGGAAGCCTCGGTGCAGCGCAGATAGACCAGACCCGCGTAGCGGCCGGACTCGTCCGCCGGCCCGGTGCGGCCCGCCATGACGTTGCTGTCCACATAGACCGGATAGACGGGGTCGCTCACCGCGAGGACGCTGTCGAGGCTGAAGATCTCCTGGATATTGGCGCAGTCGCACTTCGAGCCATCGGAGACGAAAATTTCGTCGGCCTCCACCCGCGCGCCGCGTGCGGCGAAATCCGCGCGCGCGGCGGCTTCGCGCAGGAAGGCGTAGCCCTGCTCGGGTCCGTAGCCCTTGAAGCTCTCGTCGCGCGCGAGGTCCTCCACGCCCTCGTGAAAGGCGCGGATGACCGTGGGCGGCAGCGCGCGCACCACGTCGCCGATGCCCAGGCGCAGGATGCGCTCACCCGGATGCGCGGCGGCGTAAGCGGTCACGCGCCGGCCTATTTCGGGAAATAAATAGCCGCTTTTGAGCTTGAGGAAGTTTTCGTTGACGCGCGCCATGGCAGGCCTCCTGGGGTTCGCGTTGATCTTAGCCCCGAGTCGGCTGTTCAAGCGGGTGTCCTAAACTCCCCACAGATCCTTGTAATAGTTCATCCGGTCCGAAATGCGAAGAATTAAGGCTCATCAGAAGAAACCTC
>JAHFOS010000236.1 GCA_023261545.1 bacterium | reverse complement strand
CCCCAATTTTCTCCAATGCTCCGTGCTCTCAACTCGGATTTATCCACAGATTGCACCGAGGGGCACTGATAAAGAGACCAGCCCTGAATGATTGTTTTCAGTGTTAATCTGTGTCATCTGTGGAAAAATCCCCCCGGTATTGCGATTGGGTTCCCGCCTTGCCAGATCGTGACCCCATGTAAAAACTCTTGAAAAGTACGCATTATCCTAAAAACGGCCGTTGAAAGGGAAGGTCTTGAACCAGACCTTGCGTGCGTGGTGAAGGACGCGTAGCAACGGCGGCATCCTGGATACAAGACCCTCACCCCGACCCTCTCCCAGAGGGAGAGGGGGGACAGGGATAGCTGGAACCGCTCTCCAACCTGGGAGAGGGCGTAAGGGAGCTGACGCGCCGATTCAATGGCCGTCCAGCAGCTCCAGTTTTTCCGATAATTCGAGCCACTGGTCCTCGCCGGCCTTGATGAGGCGCGCCAGCTCCTCGTAGCGTCGGTTGCGCTCGCGCGACCAGGCCGTGGGGTTTTTCATGAAGTCGTCGTGGATGACGTCGCGCTCTTTTTTATGGGTGGCGATGCGATCCGCCGCCTTCTTGATCTGCGAAGCCAGGTTCTTCTTCTCGGATTCGAGTTCTTTGCGACGCCGCGCGTCCAGCTCGCCTTCCGGGACCGCGGCGGCGTGCCCCTCGCCCTTCGCGCCGCGCTTGGCGCCGCTGCCCCCCTCATCTTCTTCCCGGGCCAGCGCCTGCTCCAGGCGCGCGACGTATTCCTCATAGCGCTCCGGGTAGAGCCGCACCGCGCCGCCGTGGACCTCGATGATCTGAGTCGCGAGCAGGTTGACAAAGGTTCGATCATGGCTGATGAAGAACACCGTGCCCCGGAACTCCCGGAGCGCGCGGCCCAGGGCCTCCACGGTCTCGAAATCCAAATGGTTGTTGGGCTCGTCCAGCAGCAACACCTGGCTGCGGGTCAAGAGCAGGCCCGCCAGGCACAGGCGGGCTCTTTCGCCGCCGCTCAAGACGCGGATCTTTTTCTCCACGTCCTGGCCCTTGAACAGGAAGCTGCCGGCCAGATCCAGGATCTCCTGGCGGGTCACCGAGTCCGCGGCCACGCGGGTCAGGTGATCCAGCACGCTGGACCCGGCTTCCAGCGAGACGTAAACGTGCTGGGCGTAGTAGGCCACGCGCAGCGCGTGCCCCCACTTGAATGCGCCGCTCAAGGGGGGCAGTTCGCCGGCCAGGGTGCGGAGGAACGTGGTTTTTCCCTGCCCGTTTTCCCCGACCACCGCGACGTGGGCGCCCTGGTCTATTTCCATGCGGATGCCCTCGGCCACCCGCTTGCCGGGATAGCCCACCGCCAGGTCGTCGCAGCGCAGTGCCACGCTGTTGCGGGTCTCGACGTTGGGAATGCGGATGCGCACGTTGTCCAGCGGGTGTCCGATTTCGATGGTCTTCATGCGCGCGATCTGCTTCATCTTGGACTTCGCCTGCGCGGCTTTGGTCGCCTTGGCGCGGAAGCGGTCCACGAAGTCCTGGAGCTGGCGCTGCTTGGCCTCGACGTTGCGGTTGAAGTTCAGGTTCTGCTGACGCTGCTCGGCCTTGAACTCCAGATACGCCTCGACGTCCCCAGGGTACAGGGTGAGGCCACCTCGTTCCACCTCCAGGGTTTCCTCGCAGGTCTTTTTCAGGAACTCGCGGTCGTGGGAGACGATGAGGAAGCCCATGCTGCATCCTTGCAGGAATTTCTCCAGTAGCAGCAGCGTTTTCAGATCCAGATAGTTGGTGGGCTCGTCCAGGATCAGGAAGTTGGGCTCTTTGAGCAGCATGGCGGTGAGCTTGATCCTGGTGCGGATGCCGCCGGAAAGCTCGCCGATGGGGGTGTCCAGGGTCACGTTCTTCAACTGGAAACGTCCGGCGACCTTTCCGCACTGCCATTCCTCCCTGCCGCTGTGGCGCGTCAGGAACGCCAGCACGGTCTCGTCCAGGGCAAAGGGATCCTGCTGCTCCAGGTAACTGAGCCGCAGCTCCGCGCTGCGGGCCACCGTGCCGCCATCCGGCTCCTCATGCCCCGTGAGGATGCGGCACAGCGTGGATTTGCCCGCGCCGTTGCGGCCGATCACCGCTATTTTCTGGCCCTCGGCGAAGGCCGCGCAGGCACCCTCGAGGACCACGTTCATGCCGTAGTTCTTGTGGAGGTCGGAAACCTGGATGAGGATGCTCATGGGGTGGCCGCCAAACTCACCGAGGAACTTTCGTGATCAACCCCTGAGCCGAAGTCCGGCGTCAGCCCTAAAACCCTATCCGTTTCCGTGGCTGCTCGGGAGGAGGCCCCAGCAGCTTCTCGATGGTATTGAAAACCACGGTGAACTTCTCCGCGTTCTCCTCGTTTTGACGGTCAAACTTCCGTTCCAGGGTCTCAATCTTCCTTCGCAGCTCGTCATCCGTCCTCAGCATGTCCCGCAGCTTCACGAAGGTCCGCATGATCTGGATGTTGACCTGGATGGCTCGCGGGCTGTTTAGGACGGAAGAAAGCATCAAAACCCCGTGCTCCGTGAAAGCGAACGGCGGCCTTCTTAGCCCCATCCTGTCCGAATTGGACATCACAAATTGTGATCTCCAATTTTTCTTGTCCGAATTGGAGGTCACAAATTGTGACCTCCAATTTTTAAACTCGGCTTGGTTCATCTGAAACATAAAATCGCCGGGAAACCGCTCTGAGTTTCTCTTCACGGCCTGATTCAATGCCTTAGTCGGAACGCCATAAAGGGCTGCCAAATCCCGGTCCAGCATCACCTTCATGCCCCGAATGATGTAAATGAGGCCGTAGATGGATTCTTGGGGAACAAGGACAACTTCTGATGGGCCGGAGCCGGGCTTCATTTTCCCCATGACGAGCGGATCCTGCCGTGCCTATAAGCCTGTCCAGAAGACTCCTATCCACCGTTCCGGGTCTATCTTGTCAGTTTGCTATTCCCTTCCCCATCAAAGGGAACAAACCACCTGAACCGCCAAGCGGGTAGTCGCCCGAAGGCCCCGAATCTCAGCGATCCGGCGCTGGACGCTGCTCCTACGGATTATAGAGATCGATAATCTCGGCGTCGCTGAGCGCCCGGTTGTAGAGTCGAACTTCATCAATGGCGCCGTTGAAGTTTTCCTGCGGGTAATAGTCGGCGCCGGCAAAGAGCTTGGTGAAGTTCGTGCCGCCGTAGTTGAAGGTCCCGATATTTTTGCCGTCCACATACAGGACGTGGTCGCTGCCCGAGCGTTTCAGAACCACGTGGTGCCACTGGCCGTCATTGATGGGCCTGTTGGATGAGACGCTGTTGGATGAGATGCTGACCTGGACGTTGCCGGATGTACTCATCCTTATATAGGTTCCGGGCCCGCCCCCAGGAGCGAGGTGCAGGATGGAAACCCCAGACGAGGGATACCAGGACGTCCGCACCCAGCAACTGAGCGTAACATCGCCGGAGTTTGAGGTAATGGAGGCGTTGCTGACGTAGTCGTTGGTGTTCTCAAAGATCAACGCCTTGCCGACTTTGCCCACGATGCTGCTCTCCTGGAAGGAGAGATTGCCGGACAAGGTGCCTGTGTAGCCACTGCCCGACGAGTCCGACGCGGAGGCACCCGAGGCATCGTCAAACTTCCAATGCAGGATCAGGTTGCCCGAAGCTACGTCGGGATTGGCCACGCGCCCACCGGCGATGGAGGTCACGTACCACCGGGTCCCGTCGCTGACGAAATCCGCGGAAGGATGGCCCGCGGAGGTCTCCTGATCCAGGAGCACCCTTGAGCCGTCCTCGATGTTGCCGCCGCTGGTCACGTCCACAGTCACCTGGTTGGCCGAGTTAGTCTTCTTGACCTGGTAAACGCGGCCCAAGGCGCTGGCCGCCGTCGGCAAGTGCAGGGTGATGTTGCCGCTCGCGGTGTTGGCGAGGATCAGGGTGTTGTCGCTGAGGGTCACCGTCGAGTTGGACGTGACGGACTGCACGCCGAATCCCAGGGAGCCCTTGATTTCCAGCGTGGAAGCCGGAACCGTGGTGCCGACGCCAACGCGGCCGGTATCGAGCAGGGTCATGGGCGTGATGGTGCCGGTCTTGAAGGACAGGTTCCCCGATCCCGAAATCACATCCCATGTGCTTCCAGAGTTTGGCTGGAGCCTGACCGTGGCATTGCCCGCGCTTGAATAGATGCGGAACTGCGGAGTGGTGTTGCCGCTGCCGTAGAGGTCCAGCAGATTGGAGGGAATCGAGGTGCCGATGCCGATGTTGCCGGTGGTTCGGTAGATGTCATTGCCTGATGTGGTAAAGGGGCTCGATGAAATGTCCGACAGCAAGGCTACAGTGCCGGATGCATCCTGGATATTGAGCGTGCGCGCCGCCGTCGGATTCGCCACTTTCAGGGTCAGCGTGTTGTTGTCCGAAGTCGTACCCTCGAAGACCAGCGAGTCACCGCCCAGCTTGATGGTGTCCGACGTCGAGTCGCCCAGGTACACGTTACCGCTGAAGTTCCCGGTACCAGAGAGCGTAAAGCCTGCCGTGCGCACCCAGTTGTTGCCGTCATAGGTCAGCAGGTCGTTCGCCACGTTGCCGGATACGGCGATCTTGGCCCCCGTCACGGAATCATCCGCCGGCGCCACACCCGTCGTGCGCACCCAATTGTTGCCGTCGAAGGTCAGGTAATCGCCGTTCACATTGCCAGAAACCCCGAACTGGCTGCCGTCGATCTTCGCGCGCCGCGCCCAGTTCGTGCCGTCGAACACCAGATGATCGCCGGTCACGTTGCCCGTCACGCCGAATTGCGTGCCGTCTATCCGCGCTTTGCGCACCCAGT
The DNA here is from genome assembly GCA_023261545.1 of bacterium. Lineage (GTDB taxonomy): Bacteria > Planctomycetota > JADGBV01 > JADGBV01 > JADGBV01 > JAHFOS01. The sequence goes on along the minus strand of JAHFOS010000236.1, from coordinate 412 downwards.
TATTGCCGTCGAAGCTCAGCAGATCGCCAGTCGTGTTGCCCGTCACGCCAAACTGCGTGCCGTCGAGACGAGCGCGGCGGATCCAGTTGTTGCCGTCGAAGCTCAGGAAGTCGCCGCTCACGTTGCCGGAAACCCCGAACTGCGTGCCGTCAATCTTGTTATCCACCAGTGGCACGCTCGCCGTGCGCACCCAGTTGTTGCCATCGAAGGTCAGGAAGTCGCCGCTGGTCTCCGCGGTGACCATGATCTTGGCGCCGTCCACCGAGTTGTCCGCCAGGACCGCCGTCGTCACCGCTCCCGTGGCCAGTTGCGTCGTGCCGACGGCACCCGCCGCTATCTGGTTGCCGCTGACGCTCGGCGTGCGCACCCAGTTATTGCCGTCGAACTTCAGCAAATCACTGGTCGTCTCACC
>JAHFOS010000088.1 GCA_023261545.1 bacterium | reverse complement strand
AGCCTGGACCTGAGTGGCGCCCCGCAGTACGTGACGGTGCGCGCGGCGAAGTGAAGCCGTCGCGAACCTGGGCGCCATGACTCGTTTCCAGTCCCGCGGCGGTCTGCCGGTCTGAAGCGCGTGATGCCGGCGGAAAGGCGCAACATCGTCTTCATCGTCGCCCATCCCGACGACGTGGCCGCCGCCATGGCCGGCACGGCCCACCTGCTCGCGCAGCGCTACCGCACCCATGTTTTCTGCGCCACCCAGGGGGAACGCGGCCTGCCCGGCCGGGATCCCCATGAGACCGCCGCCTTGCGCGTGCGCGAGGAGCAAGCCGCCTGCGACCTGCTGGGAGCCTCGCTGCATTTCCTGGGTCTTATGGACGCCGAGGTCTATGCGGAGCGCCGCGTCTGCGAAAGCCTGGCGGAGGAGTTGCGCCGGCTTGACCCCGCCGCCGCCTTCTGCCAGTGGCCCCTTGATTTCCATCCCGACCACGCGGCCACCTCCGAGATCGCCCGCAAGGCGCTGCACCTTTCCGGTTGTAAAGCGGAGCTGTACATGGGTGAAACCTTCCCCGGACAGCAGACCGCCAACTTCCACCCCGATATCTACGTGGACGTGAGCCGTCTCGCCGGAGTCATCGAGGCCGCCGTGCGTTGCCATGTCTGTCAGAACCCGGAGGATCGGCTGTTGCTGCCGGCCCTGCAATGGCGGCGTTTCCGTGGCGCCGAGGCGCGCCTGCAACTGGCCGAGGGATTCAAGACCCTGCTGCCCTCCCAAGCCTCCAGCTACGCGGTGTTGCGCGACCTGACGGGCGCGGCGCCCCGCGCTGCGTGACGGCGCGCGTCGCGAAGTAAAAGGTGCCGGGATGCGCGCGATTGATCAACGATACCTGCCGTCCGTCAAAGGGATCGACCTGGAGCAGGCCCTGAACTATGTGGCCTTGGCCGATGTGGGCGAGAACTTTATCTACGAGCGCTTTACAGGCTCCAGGTTGCCCTACACCAGAGGGCACCGTCCAGAATTGGAAATTCTGGCCAGGAGATTGGTGTTCGGGGCGAAAACACCGCTGAAAAAGGTGGAACGGCTCGCGACCTTCGTGGCGCGGGAGGTGCGCTGGGCCGGCTTTTACCGCTTGGCCAAGGGAGGCCGGCTCCCCACGGATCGCGCCTTGGCGGAGGAAGCGCTCATCCGCTCGGGCTACGGGTGGTGCAACGAGCAGGCGCGGGTGCTCTGCGCGCTCACGCAAGTGGCCAGCATCCCCTCAAGGCTGGTTTTCGCTGCGCATGTGAAGAAAAGCTACGGCCACGTGATCACCGAGGTCCTATTGCCCGAGGGTTGGATGGCCGTTGACCAGTCCATGGGGTACTGTTTTTGTGTGCGGGGAAAGCCCGTTCGCGCCAATCAGGTTTGGGGCCATCCGAAAATGCGCTCCCATTTCCGCCCTATTTATAATAAGTTGTGCAAAAACCTGGTGGATGTTCTTGGCCGCAAGAACCTGGTGGGCAATTTCGACATGGTGCTGAGCCAGGATCCTCTGGATGGGTTCTCGACCCTGGGCTATCACAATTATTTCATTTTGTAAAGACTGGCCAAGTTCCCGCCGTTTCAGACCTTCGGGCCTCCTTGCCGGAAGCGGCGCGGAGAAATGCCGTACAGTTTTTTGAAGCGGGCAGAAAAATAGAACGGGTCCTCGAAACCGACGCGCCCGGCGATCTCTCCGACGGGGATCCGCGTCTGCCGGAGCAGATAGCAGGCCCAAGACATTTTTTTTTGGGCGTAGTAATGCAGGGGTGTCATCTTGAGCACCTGGCGGAAGATGCGGTTGAGGTGTCCTGGGCTGAGTTCCACCGCCAGGGCCAGCGCGGCCAAATCCAAGGGCGCGGGCATACTGCTATCCATCAATTCCAGAACTTTGCGCAAGGGGGGCGAGAGACTTGAGGAAAGCCCCTGGAGGGAAATCCCGACCAACAGGCGGTAGGCCAGAGCCCCGGCTTCCAAGAGGTAGTTTTCGCGCTTGGTTCTGAGCAGTGCCGTGATGGAGCGCAACAGCCTTTCGATTTCACGCGGACGCGCTGGGGATACGACATTGCGTCCGGCCAGCCCGCAGGCGCTCAGCATCGGTTCCAGCGCGCCGCCGCTGATATTAATGAAACGCTTGAGCAGGAAGCCGGCGGGACCCACCCGGTAAAGGTGCCGGCCCCCCTTCTGTAGCAGGAAAATTTCCCCAGGACCCAGCAGATAGCGCTTGCCGTTCTGCTCGAACTCGCAATTGCCGGCGACCACTTGTTCAATGGCGAAAATGACCGACTTGCGCCTCGCAAACGACTGGCCCATCAGCCAAGCGCTGTAACCTGCCGCGTTTACATGAAGCGGTTGAGGAGCGGCCTCCTCCAACGCCAAAAGCATGACCTCCAGTTTTTTCACTTAAGTGAACTATTCAAATATAACAGTTTATCTTAAAAATAAACTATTTTAATCAATGAATTACGCTTCTATAATGCAGAATATAAATAGTTCTCGCAATAGTTCAGCCGTTCCAAAATGCGAAGAGTTAATTTGAATCTGGAAAGCATGAAACCAGGAAAAATCAGGAGCGCCCGGCGGTTTACCCTGATTGAGCTTCTAGTGGTGATCGCCATCATCGCTGTTCTCATATCCATGATTCTCCCAGCCTTGAAGCAGGCTCGCACCAATGCGCTGCTGCTTTCATGTAAAAATAACCACCATCAGATTGGCTTCACCCAGGCCATGTATGCCGACGACTACAACTCGTTCACGGCTTTTTGCAATTGGGCGAGCATGGACAACCAGACGGGCTGGCTCTATAACGGAGTCAAGTCCGTCCAGTGGATTTTTAGCGCTCCCAAGCCTGAAGACAACGAGCGCATGCGGGAGGGATTGTTCTGGCCGTATTTGGTAAATGAAGGCATCTATCACTGCCCGGCCTCTACACCGCCCTTCGTCGTCGGGACCAACCGCATCACCAGCTACCTCATGAACGGAGTCGTGAACGATTGGGGCTGGAAAACCGACAGCACCTACTCCATCAACAAGTTTGAGGCCGATGACGTCCTGATGTTCGAACCTATGCAGTCCCCGGCGGACCAGATAGCCACCGCGGGAATCTGGGTGTGGAACGACGGTTCGTCGGCCCCCGATGAGGCCACCGACGAGCGACAGAATTTTCTGCCGCCCTACCATTTCTACCGCGGCGTCATCACCTGTTTTGACGGCCACGTGGAAAGCATCGAAACCTGGGATTGGAAGGCATTGAGCGGCCCGCAATTCACGGCTTCCGGCGACCTGAAAAGGACGCGTTTCTATTGTTCTCCCCGGTACGCGTACTGAGGATTCGCAGCGTGGCGATGCTGTGCTCCGGCCCTTTAAAAAACACATTTAAAGATATAATGGCTCAGGGGTTGCAGGATGCTCAAGATGGCGGAATCAGGAAGTGTATGTAAAAAATCGCACAGGAAGCGCTCGCTGCGGGTATCTAATTGAAATTAAATAGATTATTTGAGTTTTTCGGCACCCGCACACAGCCCGCGCCATTCAGCGTTAGGACAGCGATAGCCGTCGGCATATTCCTGCTTTGCATTTCTTTCACTCATGCTGATATCAAAAGCAGCACGGGCAACGTCGGTTTTGATTCCAACGCCGATGGCACGAACGAGCTGACCCTGGGCACCGCGGGGCTGGGTTTGGGGACCAGTTCGCCTTCGACCAATCTGCATGTGCTCGGCAATGCTTACGTGACCGTGAACGTCGGCGTTGCCACAGCCTCACCGGGTTCCACCCTGGAAATAGCAGGGTCTTTGGGATTCTCCACCCAAAGCGTCAGCTCAAATACCACGCTTTCCGGGAACAGCGTCATCGTGGTGAACTCCTCCAGCGCCAACGTCCAGGTCACCTTGCCTTATGCTGGCAACTCCTCGGGCAGGATCTACACGATAAAAAAGACGACCAACAGCAATTCAGTGTGGGTCCTCGGCGGTGGGAACCTCCTGGACGGAAACACGGCCTTGGAGCTGACTTCGGCGACGACGGGTTACCCATTTGCGGATTTGATCTCGGACGGGCGCCAGTGGTATGCCCTGAAGCAATCCGCGAGCGGCGTTGGCGAAGTCGGCTCCGCGTCGGGCAACCTGATCGGATGGTGGAAGCTGGATGAAACCAGCGGCACCTCCGCCTCGGACTCCAGCGGCAACGGCATGACGGGCACCCTCACGGGAGCGGGTTTTACCTTTTCCGCGAATACGACTACGGGCAAGATCGGCAAGGCACTGGTTTTCGCTGGCAGCAAATACATCACCATTCCGACGATCAACCCCTACCCGAATGGCTTCAGCTTCACCGCGTGGTTCAAAACCAGCAGCACCGCCGACCAGGAGATCATCGCCAACAAAAACAATGATTTCTGGACATTGCGTTACTCAGGCGCGACGTGGGGCGGGGTTAACTTCGTCGTTTATGTCAATTCAACCTACTACCAGGCCTACAACGCTAATGCCAACGCTTCGGCCAACGGGAACTGGCATTTTGCCGTTGGGACCTATGACAACGAAACGGCGCGATGCTATGTAGATGCGGTGGAGGCCAGCAACAGCCCGAACACCAGTCCCAGCGGGCTGATTACCAATTCCTCCCAAGGCGCCTATATCGGCATCCACAGCAATGGCAGCTCGAACCCTTTTGTCGGCTCCCTCGACGACATCCGCATCTACAACCGCGTCCTCACTCCGGCGGAAATCCTGGCGCTGTATAACGCGGCGAATTAATAGCAGGGAACGCTCAAGCCGGGTCAGCGACGCGACGGCCAGGTCGCGACGGACGCCGGAGAACCAAGTTTTTTGGGAGGTCCTCCGGAAAAAGGCCGCGATCAAATAGCACAGGTTTTTGTGAAATGACCTATTATTTTTCCAGAGCAACCCCCTTAAAATTAATATTGAAATTCAAGATTTTTGGAGGGAATCCCATGTCCAGAAACGCTGAAAACGCGAACAGCCATAACGCGGGACTTTTGGGCTGGACCTGCCGCGGCGTCCTGGCCCTCGCCTGTGTGGCCAGTGCCGACGAGGTTGCCGCGAAAATGCCCGAAGTGGGTTTCGCAGTCCCCTCTTCCAGCGTCGGTGAGCCAGCCGGCACCTTGACGGTGGAGGTCAAGCTCAGTGCCGCCACCCGCGAGACCGTGCGCGTGGATTTCACCGCTGGCGGAGGCACGGCCTACGGGGCAGGATTCAAGACGTCCACGGGTCCATTCTTCGGCAGCGGCCAAGACTATGAGCTGGCTCCCGGCACGCTCACCTTCGAGCCTGGCGCCATCACCCAAAAAATCACTCTAGCCCTCGTCAATGACGCGATCAACGAGGCGGACGAGACCCTGGAGATCCGCCTTGCCAATGCCCGTGGCGCGGTTTTGGGCAGTTACGCGACGCACGTCTGCACCATCCTGGATGATGATCGTAAGCTCCTGAAGAGCGTCATGGATTATGGCGCACGTGGCGACGGAAAGACGGATGACACGGCTGCCGTCCAGCATGCCATAGACGCAGCGCATGGCGCGGGTGGCGGCGTCATCCTTTTTCCCCAGGGTATCTACGAGATCGTCTCCGTGACGCTGCAGGAGGGCGTCACCTGTCAGGGGGCTGCGGGTGCGGTCATCCGGCGGCCACCGCTGCAGCCGAAATTTACAAGGACGTTCACCACCGCCTACTCCGGGGCGACGGACTCGCGTCCCGTGATCGTCAAGGGGCTGGTTTTCGACGGAAATTGCACGAACCAGGGCGACTACCAAAAGTACGAACTGGAACAGGCGCACCTCGTGTTCTTGTACGGAGAGCCGGCCAGTCCCGGGCGTTTGCGCGCCTTCATCGAGGATTGCGGCTTCCTCAATTGCGTCGCCGACGGAATCTCGGTCTATACCAACGTGCGGGCGACCATCTTCAACTGTGAATCTAGGAGCATTTTTCGCGGGGGCTTCGTCGCGACGGGAGGACATTCCGAAGTGGAGGTGATCAACTTCAGGAACCTCCCCGGTGCCGGCCCCAACCGCCGGGCGGTTTCCATAGAGGTTGACGGCAAGGGGTACCAGGACGATTTGGCCCTGCGGCTCAGGATGGAGGGATTGGATTTGGCCGATGGCGATTTCTATGCCCAGGTGAAGCCCGGTTCCGTGGTGACGGGGCGCGGCATCCGTTGCCCGCGGGGAGAGTTCTTCTCGTTCAGTGGATTGGGAAAAGCTACGATGAAGTTCAGCGATTGCCTGTTCGCGGTGGGCGGGGCCGACGGCTACAACAGGATCATGCATCCCGGAAACTTGACCTTTGAGAACTGCGAGTTCCTGGTCCGCAGAAAGGAGGTGTCCAACAAACAACTGCTCGACGCCGCCAGCGCCAAGGTCAACTACTTCGGCATCGAAATCTGGTGGAACCACCCCACCTATCCCGAGGCCGGTCTGATTTACAAGGATCAGGCGGTCACCTTCAAGGGCTGCAAGTTCAGCGCGGACGCCTCAATCCTGCCCTCCGACACCGTGCACGCCGTCCACACGCTCTACGACGATGCATCCAACAACAACGTGCTGACGGTCGAGGGTGGCACCATCTCCAAGGATTTCGACGTGGGGTTGGTCATGGGAGATGGCGGGAAGTGGCTGGTCAAGGATGTTTCCAGCGAGGCCGGGCTGCTGCTCCAAGGGCCTGGCGCGGGCCGGCCCAGCGAAATAGTCTTGGACGGCGTCACGCGGAACAGCCGTCACGGCATCGCCTTCGACAACGACGGGGCCGCCCATGCCTTCGTGCTCAAAAACGCGGTGCTGGACGCGAAAGGGAATGAGTTGCGCGCCCCCCTCGGCCTGGAGAAGAGCGTTTTTTCGGGACAGCGTGTCATCGAAGGGCGGGGAGCGCCGACAGCGGCCACCCACGGGCTGATGAACGATATTTACCGCGAGCTCGACGACGCGGGCCGCGAGCTCGGGCGCTGGAAATGCACCAAAGCCGGCTATCTCAAGGGCTCTGCTCTCGCCGAAGCTCAATGGCAACGCGAGGAGACGAACTGAAGGCGGAGAGTGTTGCAAGAGATCGCCCGTAGGTTGGATCTTGTCCGCGGGAGGCTGCGATGACGGTGGATTCCAGTGCGCGTTTCTCGACGGGCGAGCTTCTTTTTGGAAGCCGGAAACTCAAGACCCTGGTGCTCGAAAACGATCTCGTGCGCGTCTCCGTCGTTCCGGAACGCGGCGGGCGTATCGCCGAGTGGTGGGACAAACGCGACGGCGTGAACGTCCTGAGCCTGCCGGATGATGCGCGGGCTGAGAACTACGGCGGACTCCTCGATGACCACATGTGGGTGGAACAAAGCGTCAACAACAGCCTGCTCGAATTCAACTACGTTTATAACTTGAAATCCACCGGTCCCGAGGTCGTTGCCTTGGAGCTTTGGCCTTTTGAACAGCATCATTACCGCCGTGAAATCCTGCTGAGGCGCGGCCAGCCTGGCATCGAAGTGCGTTACACCTTCGACAACATTTTTCAGGAAGACGGTGGAAATACGCTGGTGCGCAACGTGATCTGGCCGCGCGGGCGTCCGGAACCAGAGGACTGGCGCTACGTCACGCCGCTGGCGGAAGGGATCGTCGTGGGAAGCGCGCCCGTGGGTAACGATGCCGTCTTCGGCGCGCCGTGGCGCGCTGCTCTGAGTTTGCGGGATCAACGCGCCGTAGCTTTTGCCTTTTCGAACGAACTTTTCCAAGGCGGCTCAGACTGGGCTGGCAGCCATACCCGGCCCACCTTTGAATGGTTCTACCGCGACGTGCCCAAGGGGAAATCGGCGTCCACCAAGGTGTGGGCCTGGATCGTCCACGGATTCAGCCGCCTGGCCCACGTCGGCGAAACTTTCGTTGCCGACCTTGAACCGCGGAACGTTGATGGCGGCATCGAAGTGGGCTGGGCTTTTGCCACCACCGACCCTGACCTGAAAGAGGCCGTCCTGACGACCCTGCTGCTGGATCTGGACGGCCACGAGATTGCGCGCCTGGAAGCGGTGGCCCTGCGCGATCTTGAAGTGGACCGCCGCCAAGCAGGAGTGCTGACTTGGAGAGGAACAGGTCAACCCCTGCTGGTGCGCCAGGAGGTTCGCATTCCAGGCTATCGTTCCGCGGAGGTTGTGGAAGTACCCTGGAACCTGCCGGCGGGCCACGAATACCGTCGTCGTCCCACTTTTTCCGAACCCCTGGAATTCACCGATCTTCCGGGCTGGAAGCCGAAAATGATGACCGAGGTGGTCACAACCGAGGAAGACCGTCAGCGTGGCTATCTGGTGTACGCCAGCGAGGGTCAGCTTCACCAAACCCAGCTCACGGGAATTCATCTCGATCTCGCCCAGGATGAATATGAATCCATGGAGCTGCGTTTTATGGCCTTGAACGATCTGGGCGGAAGGATCGGCCTGGAGGTTGAAATGCCTTCCGGCTGGCAACCCGGCTCTATTTGCGTCTCCGCCACGGAGCGGCGCACCACGGAAATCTGGGGAAAGCAAATGGAAGGCTGGAAACTATCCGAGCAGCCTTATTTCGCCGTTGAACCCGGCGCGCCGGACCCGCGGATTTGGCTCATCGTTCACGCCGCCGCGCTGCCGCCGGGAGACTATAGCGGCGCACTCGTTTTTATTCCGGAAAAAGGTCCGCGCTGCGTTCTCCCCCTCTTCCTCAAGGTTTGGGCCCTGCGTCTCCCACGGGATCGCCACTTCCATCTCGACCCCAACACGCCACTCGATGAGCTCGGCCTGAAACCGAGCGCAGACGGTGGCGCCGCCTCCCGCGGAAAATCAGACCGCCCCGCAAGTTCAGGTACCAAGCCACCCCTCGATGAACTCTGCCTGACCAAAGACGGCGACGCGTGCGTGCCCTTTCGCTGGAACACGGACCGCACGGCCCGCTACGCCGACGATCTTGCCGCCCATGGCGCTCGCCGTATCCGCGCTTACGGGCGCAACACCGCTCCGGGCCAGAACTACGCTGGCATGCGATTGCGCGCCAGCGGCGAGCTCCTCACCGCAGCACTGTTGCGCGACCCGCGTATGCCTGAACGCGAGTCGCCGCCCGCCCTCGACCTCTCGTTCTGGGATCCCTGGCTGCAAGTGTGGATAGACCGCGGTTTCACCTATTACGAGACCTACCTTGACCGCGGAGGCGGGACGTATTTTGAGCGCGACCGCGAACTCGCCGAGCGGGTGGGGGCCGATCCACAAAAGTTGCGCCGCTGGCTCAGCGCCGAGACCGCCCGCTACCTGAAGGAACGCGGGTTTCGCCATGTTCACGCCGTGCTCGATGACGAGATTGCCGCGGATCGTTTTCCGGAATGGATCAAGGCCGCTGATGACGCGCGCGCGCTCGGCTGGCTGCCAGGGGTGACGATCTCCGATTCCTTCTTCCAGAACCAGGAACTCTACGAGCTGGCGGCTCCGCACATGGATTTATGGGCCGTTGGCGATCCGAACGCCCTAAGCATCGCCAAGGCCAAGCGCGACGGGTTCATGAAGGCGCGCGATTATATCGGTTCCTACGACGGCTGGGGCACTTTTTTCAGAGAATACAGCCACATGCGCGCCAGCCTGTGGCGGCGGGCGCTGGCGGGCACGGATGTCTTCTGGGTGCAATGCTACATCCGCCGGCCTCTGGAGTCCATCGTCTTTGACGAGGACGGACGGCCTTGGAGCAGCGGCGCCTGGGAAGGCCTGCGCGACGGGGCCGAAGACGCTAACTTCATCAGGGCCGCCATGAGTTTAATGACGCTTGTGGAAAAAGCCGGAAAAGCTGATGAGGCTCAGGACTTTCGACAGCGCCTTGAAAGGATCGCGGGCTCCGTGGATCAAGGAGATGCCGCCACGATTCGCGCGGCCCGTTGCGGGATTTTCGAGTTGCTGCTCGATATGCGCCAAACTGTCCCACCGGTGCGACCTTCGCTGTTTTGGCATGACCTGCCCATCATCAAGGAGGGCCAGCCCTGTTTTGCGCTTTTCGCCGACACCGGGGGTTGTGAGGCGGCCAAAGAATTTCAATGCAGCGTGCGCGTCAAGACCGGGATCGAAATCGAATTTCTAGCAGGGAAGGCACCGGAGCGCGACGCCATCGTTTTTGGGCACCCTAAAGACGGCGGATATCTGGGGCGGATCGCAGAAAACTTCGATCTTGGCATGACCTCTTGTTATCCTGCGCCAGAGTCCTATCTCATTCGTGATATCAGCGACAGACGCCAGATTGCCATCCTCGGTCGCGGCGTGGGACTTTTCACCGGTGCCCGCAATTTCTTCAATTTCCTGCGCCTGAATCCGGAATATCCGGATCAATACTTCTCAGATTACATGGGCTGAAAAACGGTGTCCCCAGACCACCTTGTGGGGCTCAGGGTCAGGGCAGAATACCGGCCATCATTTTCAGGAGCCATCCCATGGAAGTCATTCGCGATTCGCGTGCCGCGTTCCCAGCGGGCGCCTATACGCCCGCTCTCAAATTCGGTGATTTCGTCATGATCTCGGGACAGGGTCCCCTCGACTCCCAGGGCAAGGTCCAGTCGGGAAGTATCGAGGAGGAAACACGGCTCACGCTCACGAATGTTAAAAGGTTGTTGGAGGCCGCGGGAGCCACCATGGACCAGGTGGTGAAGTGCACCTGTTATCTCGCCGACATCAACGATTGGGCGGTTTTCAACAAGGTTTATGCCGAGTTTTTTGGCATCGTCAAGCCCTGCCGCACCACCGTTCAGGCCGGTCTCGGGAAGATTAAAGTCGAGATCGATGCCATGGCTTATATGGGAAAGTGAGCAGCCCTAAATTCCCGCTTCACCTTGGGGCGCGATCTTTGGCCCCAAGCCACGAGGCACCGGCGTAACAAAAGTTCGCTCTGTATTGGGGGGGGGCGACACTGGGGTCAGTTCGTGTTTTTGTGCTTTTTTCCTGACCCAAGGGTCTGCGGTATCGTCGCGGCTCACGCGACGGTAGGCACGGAAAATCCGCGAATTTTCAGGGATTATCGCCTGCGTGCCTCATGTTCGCCGCGGGTTATTCCCGCAAGTTGACAAGAAGCCCACTTCGGTAAATTGCGCGGTTCCAATCCTGAAAATCCGCCCCCTGATGAAGAAAGAGGAAGTCCTGCGCCTTGTTGATACCCTGCACCGGGACAAGGCCATTTCCAAGGACGTGCTGTTTGAGGGGCTGGAGCATGCTTTGAAGCAGGCCGCGGGCCGGGTTCTGGGGATAGATCCCGAAGGCGTTGAAGCCCATATTCAGAGGGAAACCGGCGATATCCGCGTGACCGTCGGCGGTCAGCCCGTGGACCTCGACAAGGGCCAGTTTGGCCGGATCGCGGCTCAGACGGCCAAGCAATCGCTGGCGACCAAGATCCGCGAGGCCGAGCGCGACATGGTGATCAGCGAGTTCTCCGACAAACTCCGCACCTTGGTCACCGCCGAAGTGCAGCGCATGGAACGCGGCAACGTCGTGGTTTCCATCCGCGGCGTCGAAGCCATCATCCCCAAGGAGGAGCAGGTGCCCATCGAGCGTTACCGCACGGGAGACCGCCTGCGCTGCTATATCCTGGGCATGAATACGCGCATCTCCAAGGCCACGCTCATCCTCTCCCGCGCGCGGCCCGAGCTGGTGCATGAGCTCTTCATCGCCGACGTTCCCGAGATTGCCAATAACGTCGTGGTGGTGCAGGAGCTGGCACGCGAGCCCGGTTACCGTACCAAAATAGCCGTCCACTGCGATGACGAGCGCATCGACTGCGTCGGCGCCTGCGTGGGTCCGCGCGGCACCCGCATCCGCAATATCATCAATGAACTGGGAGGCGAAAAAATAGACATCATCAGGTGGAGCCCCATCCCCGAAACCTTCATCGCCAACTCGCTGGCTCCGGCGCGCATCTCGCGCGTGTATCTCGACCGCGAAGCGCGCGAAGCGCTGGTGGTGGTGCCCGACGACCAACTGAGCCTGGCCATTGGGCGCAAGGGCCAGAACGTGCGCCTGACCTGCAAGCTCACGCGCTGGAACGTGGACGTTAAATCCGAAGTCGAGTTCGAGGAGGAGCGCCGCATTGAACAGGGCGGTGCGCCGGCCGTGGCTGCCGTTGGCGCCGACGGCAAGGAGATACCTGTTGCGGCCCAGGGCTCGGAGCCGGTCGTCGGCGCTGAAGTCAAGGGAACCTCCGCTGAAGAATCCCCGGCGCTGGAGTCGCCACATTCGGAGGAGGCGCCGAAAGCCTAAGGCTCTCTGCGGCGGCCCATGCCCCTGCGTCTCTACGAACTCGCGCGCGAGCTTAACCACCCGCTGGTGGATTTCTTCGCCCGCAAAGTCGGCGATCTGCGCTACACCAGCGGGCTTTCACTTTTGAGCGAGGATGCGCAGCGGACGCTGCGCCAGTTGTTCCCCGCGCGCGCGCAGGACGAGAAGTCCACCCTGGATCGCCAGAAGATGAAGGCCAAGAAGCCCGCGAAGAAGAAGCTTTCGGCCAAGGAGAGAAAGGCGCGAGATGTTGCCGCTGCCGCGGTCACCGAGGCCGCCGCCGTAGCCGAGGCTGCTCAGGAGGCTGCTGCGACGGCGGCGGGCGAGGCTGCGGACCCGTCCGCGCCCCAGCAGGGTTCCGTGGTCCACCAAGTCGTCATCGGTTTGCCGCTTCCGGCCCCCGGGGAGACGGGAGCCAAACCCGGGGATGAACCCGGAGCCAGCCGTCCTGGATCATTCCGGCGCAGGATCAAGCCCACGCTTGAGGAGCGACTCGACAGCGTTGGCCCCGTCGAGGCCGTCGTCATACCCGCCGCGCTGCCGAAGAAGGTCCAGCACGAGACGCGCGGTTCGCGCTTGCAGCGCATGCAACTGGTTTATGGCCACGAAATTCCCAAAAAGGTGCGCGCCAGCACCTCGGAGCGCGAGAAAATAGAGGCTGACAACGTCGTCGAGCTGCCCATCAACATCCGCGACCTCTCGGAGCGCCTCGGCATCAAGGCGCCGGACGTCATCAAGTACCTCATGTCCCAGGGCACCTTCCTCACCATCACCGCGATCTTGGATCGGCCCATGGCCGAGAGCATCGCCAATTACTTCGGCAAAGAAGTCACCTTCGAGGAGGCCAAGAGCAAGGCCGAGGAATTCCTCGACGCCAAGACGTCCGGCAAGGCGGAATCCGCCGGCCTGCGCCCGCGCCCGCCCGTGGTCGCGGTGATGGGCCACGTGGACCATGGCAAGACCACGCTGCTCGACAGCATCCGCAAGAGCGACGTGGCGCGGCATGAGGCCGGCGGGATCACGCAGCACATCGGCGGTTACCAGGTGGAGCGGGGCGGCAAGCGCATCACCTTCCTCGACACGCCGGGGCACGCCGCCTTCACCGGGATGCGCGCGCGCGGAGCGCAGATCACCGACCTCGTGGTGCTCGTAGTCGCCGCTGATGACGGTGTGATGCCTCAGACCGAGGAGGCGGTGAACCACGCCAAGGCCGCGAACGTGCCTATCCTGGTGGCGGTGAACAAGATGGATCTGCCCGGTTCCAAGATGGACAAAATCAAGGAACAGCTCGGCAAGCTCGGCCTGGTGCCCGAGGAGTGGAGCGGTTCCACCGTTTATGCGCCGGTTTCGGCGCTCAAGGGCGAGGGCGTGGATCACCTGCTGGAGATGATCCTGCTGCAAGCCGAGGTCATGGAACTCAAGGCGGACCACGACAGCCCGGCCGAGGGCGTGGTCGTGGAGGCGCGCCAGGACGCGGGGCGCGGGGTGGTGGCCAGCGTCCTGGTGCGCAGCGGCATACTTCGCAAGGGAGCGCCCATGCTGTGCGGGTTGGGCCATGGATTCTTGCGCCAGATGCTGGACGAGGATGGACGCGAGGTCGAGGAGGCCGCCCCGGCGCGCATCGTGCAAGTGACGGGCTTGTCCACCTGCCCCACGCCTGGGGACGTCTTTCACGTCGTCGAAAGCATCCGCCGCGCCAAGGACATCGCCGAGGAGCACGCGCAGGCGCTCAAGGAAAAGACGCTGGCCGAGCGCCCCGCGCTCACGCTGGAAAGCCTGCTCAGCAAGACGGATGGCAAGCTGAAGGAGATGGCGCTCGTCGTCAAGGGTGACGTTCAGGGTTCGGTGGAGGCCTTGGAACGCGCGCTCGGCGAGATCGGCAACGAGGAAGCGCGCCTCAAAATCCTGCACAAGGGCATCGGCACCGTGAACGAGTCCGACGTGCTGCTCGCCAGGAGCAGCGGAGCGCTCATCGTGGCCTTCAACGTGACAGCCGAGGGCAAGGCGCGCAAACTCGCTCAGGAGGAGAAGGTCGAGATCAAGCATTTCGAGATCATCTACGAATTGCTGGACGAAGTGCGCAGGCGCCTGGAAGGGCTCCTCGATCCCGATACCGAGGAAACCGTGGCAGGCCAGATTGAGGTGCGCCAGGTCTTCCGCATCACCAACGCGGGCATCATCGCCGGCTGCTACATCAACAGCGGCTACGCCGAGCGCGGCATGCCGGTGCGCCTGCTCCGCGACGGGGCCGTGGTCTACAAGGGCCGCATCCAGTCGCTGCGGCGCTTCAAGGACGACGTCAAGCGCGTGGATCAGCGCTACGAGTGCGGTATCCGCTTGGACAACTACGAGGACGTGAAGGCGGGCGATATCTTGGAGCCCTACGTGATACAGAAGACTCCGAGGACCCTGAAGAGCGCATAGAAAGGGGGGCGGCATGGATGGCGCGGGGTGGTTGAACCCTGTCGTCGGGATAACGGGAATGCCGGGGGCGGGAAAAACCACGGTGGCCCGGTGGTTCGCCCGTCGCTACGGAGTGCATATTGACGCCGATGCGCTGGGTCATGAAGTTCTGCGCCAGCAAGAAGTCGTGCGCCAGGTTCGTGAGCGGTTCGGCCCGGAGGTGATTCGACAGGGCGAAGTTCAGCGCGCCGCGCTCGCCGCCCAGGCTTTTTCCAGTCCCGAGGGCATCGCCGCCTTGAACGCTATCTGCCATCCTCCCATCCGAGCCAAAGTCATGGCACTTTTAGCCGCCGGGGCCGGAACGGGCGGCTTTTTCGTCCTCGATGCTCCGTTGCTTTTCGAGTCCGGTTTTGGGGACATCTGTCAACTCACGGTGAGCCTGCACGCGCCCAGAGCGCGGCGCCTCGGGCGCCTCGCTTCCCGCGGCTGGGATGAAATCGAACTCGGGCGTCGCGAGCGGGGGCACGACGAGGCCTTGAAGCGGCGCCGCGCGCAGTTGCGCCTGGACTGCTCTGGAGAGCTGGAAGTGGGGTCGCTGGCGTCTTCGGCTCTTGAAAAAAAAATTATCGAGCTTGAATTGGCCCTGCGCAGCCATATGTGGCGCGATCCGCGAGTGGGTGTGTGGGCTTCGGCCGTTATCCGCACGCTGGAAGATGAATTTTCCTGGAAGGAGGAATTGGCCCATCCGGGGCCTTGAAGCATGGATCCAACGAACGAAGAGCGCAACGAGTCCGGGGAGGGCGCGGCGCCAGGTGAGAATGGGAATGGCGGTGGACGCGACCGCTGGAAGCAAGGCGGCGACCCTCGTCAGCACCCAGCGGGGTTGCCGAGCGATACGCCCGTCTATCAGGTCCGGCAGCTTGGTCAGATGAAAGTGAGCGAGTTGCAGTCCATCGCCAAACTCGAAGGCGTGCGCCATTTCTGGTCCACCCCGCGCAAGCAGCTCGTCATGGAGATCATCAAGCAGCAACTGCGCCGCGGCGCGCAGATCGAGTGTGCCGGGGTGCTGGAACTCACCCCGGACCACCACGGCTACCTGCGCAGCGAGGACAACCATCTGCAGCCCCAGAGCTCGGACCCCTTCCTGCCCGTCCAGATGGTGCGGCAGTACAGGCTTTACGGCGGGCTGGACGTCACAGGCGTCCTCCGAGCCCCGCGCGGCGGCGACCGCAACCTCGTGGTCAACCAGGTCTATACCGTGGAGGGCATCAACGCGGAAAAAGTCACGGAACGCAAATCCTTTGAAAGCCTGACGGCCCTTTTTCCCACGGAACGGCTCTTCATGGAGATTGTGGGCCTGCCCGGCCAGGACATGACCCGGCGCGTCATTGACATCATCGCCCCCTTCGGCAAGGGCCAGCGCGGCATCATCGTCGCCCCGCCGCGCGTCGGCAAGACCATCCTCATGAAGCAGATGGTGCAATCCATCGAGACCAACCATCCCGAAGTCGAGGTCATCGTGCTGCTCATTGACGAGCGCCCCGAGGAGGTGACAGATTTTCGTGAGGCCGTAAAGCGCGGGCGCGTGATTTCCTCGACCTTCGATGAAAACCCGCAGCGCCATATCCAGGTGGCGGCCACGGCCATCAGCCGCGCCAAGGTGCTGGTGGAGAACGGCAAGCACGTCGTCCTGTTCCTCGACTCCATCACGCGGCTGGCGCGGGCCTACAATTCCGCCGCGGGCAATACCGGGCGGCTGCTGTCGGGAGGCGTTGACACGGCGGCGCTCCAGGCCACCAAGCAGTTCTTCGGCACGGCGCGCAACATCGAGAACGGCGGCAGCCTGACTATTCTGGGGACGGCGCTGGTGCACACGGGCAGCCGCATGGACCAGGTCATCTTCGAGGAATTCAAAGGCACCGGCAACATGGAGCTCTACCTCGACCGCGACGTCGCCAACCAGCGCATCTATCCGGCGGTGAACATCCCGCTTTCCGGGACGCGCAAGGACGAGTTGCTGATGAAGGAAGAGGAATACGCCATCGTCTCCAGGATCCGCAAGACGCTGGTGGGCATGATCCCCACCGAGGCCATCAGCCGGCTCATCGAGCAGCTCAGGAAGTACAAGACCAACGCCGAGTTCCTGATGGCCGTGCGCACCACCCTCGGCCTATGAGCGCGCGTGCGCGCGTGGCCCTGAGCGGGCTGCCCGGACGCATGGCCGCCGCCGCCGCCAAGGCCATCGCCGCCGCGGAAGACCTGGAGCTTTTGCCCTTCGGCCTCACGGGACCTGGGATGGGCGGGGTGGCGCGGGTTGGAGCCGTCGAGGTGCGGCTCTACGAACCTGGGCAGCGCGAGGACTTCCTGGCGGCCGCCAGAGCCGGCGGCCCCTTCATCGCCGTGGATTACACGCTGCCCGGAGCGGTGGCCGAGAACGCGCGCTTCTATGCCGCGTACCGCGTGCCCTTCGTCATGGGCACGACGGGCGGCGACCGCGAGGAGCTAATCGCCATCGCGTCAAGGGCGCAGTTGCCCGCCGTCATCGCGCCCAATATGGCCCTGCCCATCGTGGCCTTGACGGCCATGCTTGAGCACGGGGCGGGTGCGTACCCGGGCATGCTGTCGGGGTTCCGCCTGAAAGTGCGCGAGAGCCACCAGCGCGGCAAGGCCGACACCTCGGGCACGGCGCGCGCCCTCATCGAGCTGTTCCGCCGCATGGGGGCCTCCTTCGATGAGAGCGACCTCGCCATGTGCCGCGACCCCGAGGAGCAGCGGCGCGAATGGGACATCCCCAAGGAGCATCTCGGCGGCCACGCCTATCACACCTACGAGCTTTCCGGGTACGAGGGGGCTCTCACCCTGAGCTTCGCGCACAACGTGCTCGGGCGCGCCGCTTACGCCGCCGGCACGGTGCACGCCGTGCGTTTCCTGACGGCCCGCCGCTTGGAGCGGCCCGAGACGCCTTACACCATGATGGACGTGCTGCGCCACCTGAAAGGTTAGAATCACCCCCATGTTTGCAGGCACCTACACCGCCATTGTCACGCCCTTCAAGCAAGGGCGCGTTGATTTCGAAGCCTACGAGCGCCTCATCGAGCGGCAAATCGCCGGCGGCGTGGAGGGCATCGTGCCCGCCGGCTGCACCGGCGAGGCGGCGACGCTCAGCGCCGAGGAGCAGCTCGACGTGATCCGTTTCGCCAGCGAGCGCGTCAAGGGCCGCGTGCAGATCATCGCCGGCACGGGCAGCAACTGCACGCGCGAGGCGGTGGAGCTGACTTCGGAGGCCTGCACGGTGGATATCCAGGGCGTGCTGGTGATTACACCCTACTACAACAAGCCCATGCCCTCGGGGCTCAAGTCGCACTACTACGCCGTGGCGGACGCGAGCCGCGTCCCGGTCATGGTCTACAACGTGCCGGGGCGCACCGGCACTAAAATCAGCCCCGCCACCATTGCCGAGCTCGCCAAGCACCCCAACATCAAGGCGGTGAAGGAGGCCTGCGGCTCGGTGGATCAGGTGAGCGAGATCCT
>JAHFOS010000235.1 GCA_023261545.1 bacterium | reverse complement strand
GCCAGCCTATGGGCTCGGAAATGGTGATCGCGGAACCCCTGCGACCTGGACCGTTGCTGCGCCTCACCGGCCTACAAGCAGTCGTACTCTCGCCAGGGAAACCCACCTACCCAGGGGCCAAGCGGGTTTACAAGGATGGGGGCTATGCTCTCGATATTTTGAACGGGCCGGCGCCACGAGCCTTCGTCGTCCATCGCGCTCAGGTGATTGCCGACAAAGAGGCGCGACTCAAGAAAATAGTTCGTGGAGATTTCGACCCTTGGAACGGGGTGGTCCTTGAGCAACCGCCGGTCCCCGCGCCAGTCCCGCCGCCGCAAGGTTCAAAGCCCGACACAGCCAAAATCGTGACGTATGGGACCGAAGAGGTAGTTGTCGAAACGGAGCTTCAAAGCCCTGGCGTGCTGATCCTGACAGACACCTTTTATCCCGAATGGAAAGCAGCGGTGGACGGCCAACCCGCGCCAATCCTCGCAGCAGACCACCTCTTTCGTGGAATTGCGCTCCCTGCTGGCCCTCATCGCGTAGCTTTTCGCCTCTCACGCGCTATCTTTCAATCTGCCGCTATCGTCTCCTTGGCCTCCCTCGCCATGGCTGGCCTGCTCCTGGCACCCGCGCTATGGCGGAGCGTGCGAGCACCATGAAGACCTCGCCAGCGCCACTCTCGCGGCGGGAACAAGAGGAAAGCCCGAACTTTCCGGGGAACCCCTGGCTCGTCCTCCTGGCCGTGTTTCTCATCTCAGGGCTGGGCTACCTGCTCACCCTCGCACCAACGGTCACCTCTGAGGACAGCGGCGAACTCATCACCGCCGCCGTCACCCTCGGCGTTCCCCATCCCCCAGGCTATCCGCTATGGACCCTGCTGGCGCATGCCTTTTCCCTGCTCCCCTTCGACAATCCGGCCAAAGCCGTGAACCTCATGTCGGCTTTCTTCGGGAGCCTCACCGCTGGCGCGCTCTGTCTTTGCGGGCTTCGGCTCGGGCTCGGTCGCTGCATGGCCGCCGCTGTGGGCCTCATCTACGCCTTTTCCGAACGCTTCTGGTCACAGGCGGTGATTGCCGAAGTCTATACCCTGAATTCCTTTCTGTTCTTCACCTGCATCTATTTTCTGCTCGGCTACAGAGATAGCCGCTCCAATCGCGATCTCAGAATGGCAGGTGTAATTTTTGGTATTGGCCTCGCCAACCACTATATGTTAATGCTGCTGGTATCCCCAGCCTTAGTCGGATATTTGATTTTGATAACTGGAAACCAGGAAGGGAAAAAGTGGCGTATTCCTCCCATAAGTCACCCTTTCTGGATACAGCTTTTGATCGCCATGCTGGCTTCCTGTGCCGGTCTGCTCTTCTATCTCTACCTGCCCTGGGCGGCATCACGCAATCCGCCTATCAACTGGGGCGACCCTTCCAACCTGGAGCGCTTCATGGCCGTCCTAAGCCGCAAAGCCTACCGCAGTCTCGACTTTGGCGCTGCTCCAACGATTGGCACCAAGCTGCTTTTCTTTCTAGATTTCATTAGGATGCTATGCACGCAGTACACACCCTATCTGGTTGTACCAGGGCTGGTTCTCGCCGTGTCCTGCGGCGGCGTCAGACGCGCAGAGCGGCTTCTGCTTGCAGCCATCATTTTTCTCAATGGACCGCTACTCATTTATATTCTACACTTCACCTTCGAGGAGGAGAACCGCAGCCGTGTGGAGGAATACTATCTTCCCGCTTGGGGCTGTGTGGCGCTGCTTATAGGCTTGGGACTAGAAGAGCACGTTCGAGGACTTGCTCGTTCCTGGCGCTATGGGTTGCCCCTGGCGGCGGCGCTGCTGGTTTTCCTTGCAAATCATAAGGAATGTGATTACTCAAAAAACCGCCTCTCTTACGACTATAACCACGCTATCCTGGAAAGCCTGGAAAAGAACGCCGTTTATTTTCCAGCAGGGGACTACAACGCTTTTCCCTTGCTCTATTTACAGGCCGTGGAAAAAGTGCGACCTGACGTGTTGCTGGCGGACATCACGGGCACCCTTTCCCAGGAAGCTCTGGCCTACGCGCGCACCCTGAACCCCAAGGCCGATACGCTCACTATGGCGGATGCCCAAGCCCTTATGGCAGAGAATGGCAGCCGGCCCATCTATTTTACGGACAAGAGCGACTGCCGCATTCGGGGAAAATACCGACTGCACCCTTGGGGTTGGGTTTATCGGCTTGAAACCCCGGCAACACCGCTTCCTGAAAAAAAACCTGTTCTCGGCATGGGGAAGATGAGCAACGCAGAAAACCCCACTCCGGTTGACGATCTCGGCAATTCCATTCTTTCATCCGTGCATCTCATGGAGGCGGAGAACGCCTGGGTTGCCGGAGATCGGCCAAGCGCCATGGAGCACTATCGCCAAGCCGTTGTCTGGAGCGCTATCTCCAAGGAGGGCCTCAACAACATCGGCGCCACCATGGGAGAACGCGGGCTTCAGGAAGAGGCCGTGCCGATCCTGCGCCATGCCGCCGACCTCTACCCTGGCTATCCGACGGCTCGCAAAAACCTCATCCAAACCTTGAAAGCTCTAGGCCGGCAGGATGAGGTCAAGGCCGTAGAGGCGGAGTTGCGGCTTATTTCTGACATGGAGAACAGGAGCGTCCCATGAGCCAAACCCGGCAAACCAAGCTGGCCCTCGTCGCCATCGTTGTCTTCGTGGCGTTCACGGTGATCATCGGGGCGGCCCTTTGGAACATCGAGAAGGAGCGCAAGGAGCTGGTCGTGCCTCCGCCCGCCCCGCCTGAGAAGCCTACCGTCGCTGCCGCCCCTGCACCCACACCAGCGCCCCAACCCCCAACCTCCCAGGCTCCAACGGCCACAATCCAGCCCTCTACCCCGCCTACCGCCGCCCCCGAAGAACCACCCTCTGACCTCGCCATGGAGCCCTCCCGCACCGGCTTCAAGGTTCGTAAAGCTCCAATCACGGAGGCGGACGAATACTATTTAATGGAGTACACCGACGACAAGGTGAAGGGCGCCCAGCCCGCCCCGGAACTGGTCCAAGGGCAAAACACCGCCTGGAAGCTCAAGCTCAACGCCAGCGTTTGCGGCAAACCCGTTGTTCACGGCGACAACCTCTATTTTGCCTGTTACGACCGGCAAATCTTTGTCGTCGAGACGGCCACAGGAAAAGTTGTTAACAAGGGAAAGCTCTGGTATCAGCCCATCGGCAACCCCCAGCTCTTTAAGAACACCGTTGTTTTCCCCCAGCGCAACGGCCAACTCACTGCCTTTAAACTAGGCCCCACCCTGGAAAGCACCTGGAGCAGCCGCTTGGCCGTGGAAGCCCCACCCGGCAAGCTGGACATCTCCATTTCAGGCGCCGTGGTCCTGGGAGACTACTACCTCTACGCCAGCAAGCACTGGGGCAACCTCTACATCCTGAACGCCGCCACCGGAGACATGCTGGCCGACCCTGGCGTATCCTACGAATCCCGAATCAACACCCCCGCTGTCCTCTATAACGGCGATGTCATCTACGGCAACGTGGCCGGGGAACTCCTGTGTTTCAGCGCCGACGGCAAGAAAAAACGCTGGCAAACTCAGCTTCCCAAGGGCTACGCGCTTTCCCTGGCCGTGGAAAGCTACCGGCTCTTCTGCACGACCACCGAAAAGGAGCTGGTGGCCCTGGACCTGCGGGATCGCAAGGTGCTGTGGACCACCCCCCTAAACGGCTACGGTTTTAACTCATTGATTTTAAAGGGCAACAGGCTATTCGTAGCCGCCGGAGGCCTCTACGCCATTGACCCAGCCAAGGGAACCGTGCTCTGGCGCATGGAGGATCGCGGAACCTGGGGCTTCTGCCGCGGACCCATTGTTGTTGAGGGCGATAGGGCCTGGGGCCTGAGCCAGGAGGGGAGGCTGGTTGAGTTTGCCCCAACTACCGGAGCCATGCACCGCAGCCTCCAGCTTGGGGCCGGGGAATTCTGGAATCCGCTCCTCAAATCCGGGGATCTGCTCATCGCCTCCAGCACCGGCAAGGAAATCCTGGGCTTTCAGCCTTGAGCCGCGAGTATGGAAAATTCTCGGATCATGGACGTGCTCGTTGATTTCGACATAAGATTTCCTCACAGGGACTATTTTTGTTGACTTGGGGTGGGATCACTTACCTTCCTCGTGGGCTCGACACTTCGGAGACCGCCATGAATTGCGCCGGTGAGACTCTTGGTTTTGATTTTTTCAAAGGAGCCCGGCGCCGGTTGCCGGTTCGCTGGATCCTGACTGCCTTGGCGGTGGTTTGCTTTCTTCCCCTCGTCCACGCCGATGCCCTGGATCTGAGCCAGCTTCCAGCCAAGCTGAGCTACGGAGTCGGCGTAGACATCGGGCAGGCTATTCAGGGCCGAAAGGTGCGATTGGCGGCGCTGCTGCGTGGGATGCAGGACGTTCTTGAGGACCGCGTCCCCCTCAAAGAACTGCCCGATGCCGCTGATAAGGACGCCTACGCGCGCGGCTGCAAGTACGCGGAGAATATGAAGAAGGCCGGCACCGCCGTGGATTTCGCCGCCCTCAAGGCCGGCATCGAGGACGCGCTCACGGGAACGCCGCGGCTTACCCAGGATGAAATTTTCAGGGCGCGAGCCGCCAACGCCGGCACGGCACTGCCGCAGCAGCAGAACTGAGGGAGAACGAAAAATGCGCAGCAAGGAAATTCTGTTTGTTCTGTTCCTGGGCTGCCTGGCGGCCCTGGGGCGCGGCGTCGAGGCCGCTGACGAGGGCATCTTTGCCAGCGACACCGGCATCGGCATTAAGACCTCCACCCCCAACAGCACCTTGCAGGTCGCGGGTAGCGTCGCTTACGGCACGGCCACTTTCTCCTCGGGGAACTTCAACGCAGGTGATCAGCGAACCATTCTCGCCAATAGCGCCTCCGGGAACCTCACGGTCAACCTGCCTTCCCCCTCTGGAAACGCGGGAAGGGAGTATCTTATAAAGAAAACAACAGCCTCCAACAAGGTTTCCGTGGTCGGCTCCGTGATAGACAGCGGCAACACGGTGACGCTGACGGCGACCTCCAGCACCAACGTGCTGCCCTTCGTCAGCGTGGTGAGCAGCGGGAACTCATGGCTCTTGACCGGCATGGACGGCGGGGCGATATCAACCACGGGCACTGGCAATAGCAGCCTTTCCGACGGCCTCAAGCTCCACTACAAGTTCAACGAGTCCAGCGGCACTTCGGCGGCGGATGACAGCGGCCAGGGCAACACGGGCACCCTGATCGGCGGGTTCACCTTTGGCGGC
>JAHFOS010000234.1 GCA_023261545.1 bacterium | reverse complement strand
CACGCGCAAGCTCGAAATGGACTTCGTGGTCGAAACCGGCGAACACTCCCTCCACGTCCTCAACGCCGTCTCGCCGGCCTTCACCTGCTCGCTGCCCATCGCGGGCTATATTTCAGATATGGTCCTCAAAAAGCAGTGAAGCACATCCTCCGCGGCCTCCGTCCCAAGAGCATCGCCGTCTTCGGCGACTTCATATTGGACAAATACACCTTCGGGGAGATCCACCGCATCTCGCCCGAGGCGCCGGTGCCCATCCTCGAAGTGCGGCACGTGGACTGGAAGGTGGGCGGCGCCGGCAACGTGCTCATGAACATCGCCGAACTCGGCATGCAGGGTGTGGCTTACGGCCGCGTGGGCGCGGATGCCCACGGCCGGCGCCTGCTCGAACTCATGCGCAAGCGCGGGCACATCAGCGCGCGGCTCTTGCGGAGCGGGCGCACCCCCACCATCGTCAAAAACCGCATCGTCGCCAACAACCAGCAGCTCCTGCGCCTGGATGAGGAAGCGGTGCTGCCGCTCACGCCAGGGGAAGAAAAGCGCGTGCTCGCCGGCTTCCGCCGCGACTTGCCGCGCCTCGACGCCGTGGTGCTTTCCGACTATGCCAAGGGATTCCTCACGCAAAGCCTGATCGGGGACATCATCCGCCTCGCTCGCGCGCGCGGGCTGCCCGTCATCGCGGACCCCAAGGGCAAGGACTTCTCCAAATACCGCGGCGCCACCGTCATCACCCCCAACCTCAAGGAGGCGCACGCCGCCTCGACGCTGGAGAACGCGCCGCTCGAAAAGGTCGCCGAGGAGCTCATCTCCAAGGCGCAACTCGACTTCCTCATGGTCACCCTGGGCAAGGACGGCATCGCCACCTTCCGCAAAGAGGGCGGACGACTGCGCCGCCGCCACTTCCCGGTGGAAAACGTGCAGGAGGTCATTGACGTCACCGGCGCCGGCGACACCGTCGTCGCCGTGGCGGCCCTGTGTCTCGCGAACGGCGTGGAACACGATGTCATGTGCCGCCTGTGCAACCTCGCCGCCGGCTACGTGGTGGGCCACTTCGGCGCCGCGGCCATTGACTTCGCCACGCTGCGCCGCCTGGCGCGCGACTCAGCGTAAGCGCGGCAACACTTTCAGTGGCCCAGGCTATAGAGCGCCTGGACCTCGGCGGCCGTGAGGGCGCGGTTGTAGATGCGGACGTCGTCAATGACGCCGTTGAAGAAACTGAAGGACCCGCTGTCTCGCGATCCGATGATGGTGGAGGTGGCTAGGGTCTGAATAGCTCCCGTCTGTGCCGTAGGTGTTCCATCAAGGTTTCCGTTCAAATATCCCCGCACCAGGCTGCCGTCGTAAACCAGGGCCGCGTGATGCCAGTTCCCCGAGGACACGGCGGATCCAGTGGTGATGGCGTTGGAAACAGCGGCATTGGTGATAGCGTATTTCATGGTGCCGCTGTCCATGTAGAGGATATACGGGTAGTTGCTACCGCTCGTCCAGTGGCTGACGATGACGTTGCCGCCGCTCACGGAGTTGGAGGCGCTGTACTTGAACCAAGCGGACACGGTGATATACGAAGGGTTGAGGACGCTGCTCGTGCCCATGGTCACGTAGTCGTTCTGGCCGTCGAAGTCGAGGGCCTTGCCTATTTTTCCGGCAACCCAGTCCGAAGCGCCATCCATGTTGGTTAAAGTCCCAGA
This sequence comes from bacterium, assembly GCA_023261545.1. GTDB lineage: Bacteria > Planctomycetota > JADGBV01 > JADGBV01 > JADGBV01 > JAHFOS01. The sequence continues at coordinate 3,587 of JAHFOS010000234.1, read as the reverse complement.
GAGATTGCTGCCGCTGGAATCCGCCGCCGAGGTCCCGCTGGTTTCGTCCAGCTTCCACCAGCCGACGAGGTTGCCGGAAGCGACGCTGCCCGTTCCGTCGCTGGACCTGCCCGTAATTTGCCATTTCTGGCCGTCGCTGACGACGGAAATGAAAGGCAGGCCCTGCGTTGAAGTGGACACCTCGACGGAACCCAGGTCGTCAATGTAGTTGCCGCCCCCCGTGACCCAGAGTTTATTGATGTTGGAGGTCTTCTTGATGTAGTAAACCCTGCCGGACGTATTGCCGGAGTAGGGCAAATCCACAAGGATATTATCGCTGCCGGTGTTGGCCAGCACCACGCTGTTGCCGGAAAGTACCGTGTTGGCGGACACCGTCTGGTAATTGAGGCCCCAGGTTCCCGAGATGTCGAGAGAGGATCCCGGCGCCGTGGTGCCGATGCCGAGGTTGTTCGAAACGGCGGCATTGCCGAGCACCTGAAGGTTGGTGCTCGGCGTCGCGGTTCCGATACCCAAGCCCGTGGTGGTCAGGGCGGCTTCCGCGCTGCCGTTGGCATCGGAGTCAAAATTGATGGTGCCGCTCCCTTTGATATCCGCGGTGCCCATCGGCAGCAGCCATAGCAGCAGGGGGGCCCAGCGCCAGCAACTCTTGAGCAGGAATAAGAATGAAGCCTTGCGAGACCACGCAGGCCCACCCCTCAGGCCCGAGCACCAGGGAACGCGCATGGGCTTATTATCATGGAATCTGCCGTGAGTCTATATGAACAATTCTTGAGTCTTATACAACCTTGCGGTGTAATTCTTCTTACGTTGTCATTTCCACTCTGCGCTGTCAGGATCGGAAAGCGAGAAGGCCCAGCAGCGATCCGCGTTTTTTCAAAGTTTGCCGGATTGGTAGAGCGCCTGGACTTCCGCCCCCGTCAAGGCGCGGCTGTAGATGCGCGCATCGTCAATGAGGCCGTCCATATACAGGCGATTCGCCGCATCATAAGGATCCCTGCCGATTTCGGTGGGCATGGTTCCGGTGGCCGGGGTAAAGGAGGGTGCGCCGTTGCCCTGTTCCGTGCCGTTGACATAGATTTTCGTGTTGGTACCGTCATAGGTTCCAGCCAAGTGATACCAGGTATTGGTGCTGAGCGTGACGTTGCTTTTCACGATATGGATCTGCAACCCCGTGCTGACGAAAACCAAACCAGCTTTCTGGTCGCTACTATCGTTGAAGAAAAGACCATAGTTGAGGCCCGTCGAGCCCCTGCGATAGAACAGTTTTTGGGTGGTCGAGTTCGTGTCAAAGCTCGCCCACGTGCAGACGCTGAACCGCGCAAGGGACAGCTCGTTGGAGGAGGAATTTCCCATCCCCACGTAGTCGTCCACCCCATCGAGGTTCAAAGCCTTGCCAATCCTTCCGGTGGTCACGCTGGCCTGGGTCATACTGCCGTTGTAAGTGCCCGTGTTGTTGTTGACGCTCGCGTCCTGGGCCGTTCCCGAAACGTCGCTCTCATCGAGCTTCCACCAGCCCACCAGATTGCTGGACGCGATGGTGTCGGTGCCCGACTGGCTGGTGATGTACCAGGAGCGCCCGTCGCTCACCAAGACGAGGAAGGGATAGCCGCCACTGGTGGAGCTTAGCTCCGCGGCGCCCAAATCGTCAATGGTGTTGCCGGCGCCGTCAACCCAAAGCATGTTGCTGTTGGTGGTCTTCTTCACGTAGTACGTCCGTCCGGTCACATTTCCCGCATAGGGCAGGCTGATGCGAACGTTGTCGCTGGCGGTGTTGGCCAGCACGACGCTGTTGCCTGACAGGGTGGCGTTAGCGGAAACCGTCTGGGTCAGGAGGCCCAGGGTGCCCAGGATATCGAGGGAGGAGGCGGGCGCCGTGGTCCCTACGCCGAGATTGTTGGAGATGGCGACGTTGCCCAGCACATGGAGGTTGGCCGAAGGGCTCGCGGTGCCAATACCCAAGCCCGTGGTGGTCAGGGTGGCTTCCGCGGTGCCGTTGGCATCGGAGTCAAAATTAATGGAGCCGCTCCCTTTGACATCCGCCGTGCCTATCGGCAGCAGCAACAGGAGGGGAGCAACGCGTAGGAAACGCTTGCGCATGGACACGAAGGCGGCCTGACGGGCCCACGCGGACGCACCCCTCAAGCCCGACCACCAGGGAAAGCGCATGGGCTAATTATCATGGAATTTCTAGTGAGTCTATATGAACAATTCTTGAGTCTTATTCAATCTTCCGATGCAACTTTCCTTGCGGCGATATTTCCACTCTGCGCGGGCTGCCGTTCAGCTTCACCTTGACGAGCGCGGTGCCATCCGGGCCGGCGGCCCAGCACTCGTTTTCGGCTTCGAGGTGCGGCGCCTTGGCGAGCGGCTGGCCGTCCACGGACACCCTAGCGTCCTCGCCCAGGCCGGAAATGATGATGCGGGCGAGATCGCCTGCTGGATCGGAGACGGCGAAAGCCAGGCCGCGTTCCGTGATGGCCGCGGCTTCAATGCGCGCCAGACTGGTGACGTGATGGCGGCGTCCACCGTTGCTTAAAACGATGGTCCGCGGCTCCATGGGCCTACCGTAATGGCCCTCCAGCAGCGCCGACAACAACAGCCGCGGCGAAAAGGCCGGTCCGCTTGGCATCCACGTTTCCACGCTGAAAGCGTCGGGAAAGTAGCCGGCGAAGGGCGGTTGGTCGAAGGTCTGCCATGCTCCGCTGTTGCGGATCCCGGCGGCGATTTTCTTCCAGTCAAGCGTGTTGTCATGGCGCGCGAGCCGCTCCAGATCCATCGAATACACCAGCCCGATCCAGTGGACCAGCAAGCCGTACCAGTGGTGCATGAACTGGCTGGAACCGTAGCCGTAGAGGGCGCCGTAGAGCATCGGCGCGCGCCGCGTATCCCGGTACAGGGCGTTGCCGGCGGGAACCGTCTTGTCCGCGGTATGCACCTGGCCGCTTTGAACTTCCCGCGACGGCTGGGCCCAGAGGTAGATGAAAGGCAGGCCGGTTTTCGCCCAGTAGGCAGCGCGCTCGAGCTGCTTCTTGTCGCCGGTGATGAGATAGGCGTCCAGGCAACTGCGCGACGCATAGTAGGAGCCGTGCAAAGATGGCGATTGCGGGCATTCGTCCTGCGCATAGGTGAAGGGGATGGTGCTGCGGTTCATGTCCTCGATACCGCGCAGCCCCGCCCGCAGCATTTCTTCGTTGCCGGAGACGAGGGCGTAGCGCATCACCTGCGCCACATGCCCGGCGGTGATGCCCTGGCTGCGATCCCCCGCGCAACCGATGGCCCCTGGCCGTGGCGGTCCCATCAGGCCGGCCAGCCCTCCCTCCCCTATCTGCGAGGGCTCGTAGAACCATGAGCCGTCCGGCTGTTGCCGGCGCAGCTCTCTTTCCGCGGCCTCTTTCTCCGCCAGCAGACCCTTTTCCACTTTCCCGAAGCGCAGCGCCAACTGCAAAACAGGGGGCGCTGCTTCCTGAGTGCCTTTCAGGACCTCCCGTACCTGCAGGGCCAGGGACTCGTCCTTGAGGAGCGGCAACGCCCGGTCCAGGCACAGGACGGTGAGGGGGTCCATGCTCGCGGCGTCCCCGTACAGATAG
>JAHFOS010000087.1 GCA_023261545.1 bacterium | reverse complement strand
CCCTGACTTTTATGGTGAAGCGACCCGTGCTGTCGCTGCGAGCGCTGGTTGGCATTGCGCCCGCGCGCAGCAACAGGAGTGCAGCACTGGGATAGGTCTGGCCCGAGAGCTCGAATTCACGGCTGGCCAGCGCGTCGGGATAGGGGTCCAGGGTCAGGGGCGGTGCGCCGGCGTCGGAACTCTTGCGGATCTCAAGGAACAAGGGGCGGTGCCAGGAACTCTCGCGCTGGGCGTAATCGCGCACGCGCACGTCGGCGCTGTAGAGTCCGTCCGGCCAGGCGGAGAGTTGGTCCGCCGGCAGCTCGAAATCCACGCGCCCGCGCGCGTCGCGTTGCTCGAAGCGCAGGGGCTCTGTGGGCCCGGAGATAACGGCCTGCACCATGGCCAGGGTTTCAAAAGGCGGATCGCGAAAGCTCAGGCTGATACGCGACCGCTCGCGGGCCGTGCCGGGCAGCAGCGGATTCGGGGCGATGAGCACTTCCTCCAGGACGGGAGCGTCCAAGTCAACGGCGAAGCTGGTTTGGAGCTCGATGCCGTCGCCACCCTTCCGGGGCCGCAGCTTGGCGAGCAGGCTCCAGGGGCCTTGGGTTTGGAGCTGGAGTTGCGCGCCGAGATGCTGCCCTGAAGCGTCCAGGACCGTGGCCGCGAGGCGCCAAGGGCCTCCAGAGTTTGAGATAAAGAGCTGTCCCGTGAGCTCCTGGGCGGAAATACCCTGAACCTCGATGGCCACCGCCACGTCGCCGGAAGCCAGCACCGCGCCGTTCGCGGGCGCGGGAGGGATGAAGGTGGCGGAGCAGACCGGGTGTTCCGCATGGGGGTCCACGATGAAACTCCAGCGTTTCTCGCCGCGGCTGCCCGCGCTATCGGCGAGCTCCACGCGCACCGCGTGCTCGCCTGGGGCCAGCGGCTCGGCAGGGATGTACGAGATCATGGAGGTGGTGACTTCGGCCTTGGAGGTCACGTCCACCCCGTCGAGGTAGATGCGCGCCGCGGAAATTTCCACCGGGGCGCGGCGCGTGGCATATTCGAGATAGATGCGCGGGCGCGTTTCAGCCGTGGTGCCCGCGCTGGCGGCGGGCGCAAGGGCGAGCAGCGCCGTCAAGAGAATGAAAAAAGGTAAGCGTTCAGCACATGATTCGCGTCTTCGCATTGCGCTGCCATCAGCCAGGCCCGTTCGTGCTGAGCCTGTCGAAGCATGAACGGGCTGTGCCATCAGCGCCGTCCGCCCTTCGACAAGCTCAGGGCGAACGGCGGGGAAAGCCCTGTCGTGGCACCAAATGGGCTGAACGCTTGCGAAAAAAGTTGCGGGACGGAAAATCATGGCCCGAATTTTCCGAAATCTATGTTGCCATCCACCTCAACGTTGCCGTGGACGGGATACGAAGGCCGGCCCGTGGCATCGTAGAGCACGGCGTTGACGTCGTACACGCCAGCGGCCACCCACCGCCCGTCGTTGTCGCGCCCGTTCCAGGTGAAGGTGAGCCCGGCATCCGCGATGCGCTGGTGATAGAGGCGCACGAGCGCGGCGCCGGTGGAGATCTGCAGCACCGCGCTGCCGCCGATGGCCGCCGCTGGAATACCGGAAAGGTGCACCGCCGCGGTTTCCCCGGAGGACTCGCCGGGGATGAAGCGCGGTGGGATAACGCGGAGCTCCTCCACGGCCGGCAGCAGGAATCCGGCCTTGGCCAGCAGCGGTTTGCTGAGCGTGGCGACGACGCTGAAGGCTTCGCTGCGCGTGAGCGTGGCGCTGAGCGCGGTGTCTTGCACCGTGTAGGTCTGTGTTCCCAAGGTATTGAAGGTGATGGCGTTCACGAAGACGCGCACGCCATCGTCGAAGGGCGTGAAGGCGGTGTCGGCGGGCAGGGCGGCGAGCGCGTCGCTGGCGGCGAAGCGCACCGTTCCGTTGTAGTTTTCCAGGACCGCTCCGTCGGCGTCCACGGCTTTGATGACGGCGGAGAGCAGCGGCGCGCCTTTGAGGACCGTGGTGAAAGGGTGATCCATCGCGAAGTGATGCAGTCCCGGCGCGGCGATTTCGATGTCGCCGCTCTCGACGGAGAGCAGGCCCCCGCCCATGGCGCGCAGCCGCATCTTTTCCACCGTATTGTAGGTGATGCCGCTGAAAGTGGCGGCGCCCGCCGTTGCCGCGGCACTGAGCGTGCCGCCGAGGGCCCCGGTGCCCGCGGCGAGTTCAAGGGTGATGACCCCGCCGGCGCCGGTGCGGTTGGCGAAGTCGTCCCGGATCTCAGCGGTGAAAGATTTGAGCGCGCTGCCCTTCACGGCGCTGGCGGGCAAGCCCACGAAGGCCAGGCGCGTAGAGGTCGCGGGACTGACGCTCACGGCGGAGGACGTGCCCGTGGCGGAAGGCGCGGCGACGTCGCGCACCGTGAGGGTGCGGCTGCCCGCGCTCTTGAACGTCACCGCAAAGGTTCTGATGCCCTGATCACTGGCCGCGAAAGCTGTGTTGGCCGGCAGCGCCGCCGCCGCGTCGTTCGCGGAGAAGGCCGCCGTGCCCGTGTAGGAATTCACCGTGGTCCCGGCGGCATTCAGCGCAGTGACTTTGAAATTGACGGGCGTCCCAGCTGCGACGGAGCCGGCCTGGGGCTCCACGCTGAAGGAGGAGATGGTGCCGCCCGCGACCACAAGCGTGCGCGCGGAGGTGGAGCGCAGTCCCGGGGCGGTCACCGCGAAATTGACCTTTTCGGCCTTGGGGTAGGTCACGCCGGTAAAGGTGGCCACGCCATTCACCGTGGCCGCCGTGGCATTGGCGAACAGCGCGGATCCCGAGGTGACGGTGAGCGTGAGTACACGCCCCTGATCGCCGGTCACCGTGTTGCCCAGTTCATCCACCACGCGCGCGCTGAAAACCGGCAAGGCGGCATTCTCGGCGGCCACGGAAGGCGGCTCCACCAGGAAGAAGATGGCCTGGATATCCCCAGGATTCCAGCGAAAAACAGGTGAATCGTTGCTCACCGAGCCTTGGACGACGCGAATGACGTTGGCTTCGGCCAGCGTGTTGGCGTAACCGATGAGGATCTGTCCGTTTTTGTCGAAGGTCCCGAAGCTGGAAGCGGCGATGCGCGCCGTCCCATTGCGGTTGTCCACGCCGCCAGCGGGAAGATCGGTATAGACGATGTTGTCTCCGCTCTGGGTTCCGCTGGCCAGACTGAAGACGATGTCGGACGAGGGATCGTAGGCGCTCAAGATATTGCCGAACTCATCATTGGCCGTGACCACGATGTGCACGTCGAGGCGGCCAGCGAGGCGCGCGAAGGCCATGCGGAAGAACCCCAGCGTTTGGGACGAGAGCACCCGCACATTCCAGCCTGAGCCCGGGGGCAGGTCGCTGGCCAGCGAATCCGCGCGGGCGTGGACGGTGGCCGTTTCCGGGCGATAGAGGGTCAGCGTGGCCTGTCCAACGCCTTTGGTGAAGGTGATGAAAGCGGGCTGTCCAAAGACGGAACTGCTGCCCGTCCCCTGGGCCGTGGGTTGAAATCCCCCGCTGCTTCCCGCCCCGCTGAAGACGACGGATTTTGAGCCCTCGTAGGAGAGAGCTGGATTTCCGAAGCTGTCGAAGGCGCTCAGAATGAGGGCTGCACTTGCACCCGCCGTCACGCTGGCCGGCCCCGTCAGCACGAAGGTGCTGGCGGGCGCGGAACTGACTTCGAGACTCATCCGCGCGCTGCCCAAGGAGGGATGGCTGGCCACGAGAGTGGCGCTGCCCAGCTTGGTGGGACGGAAGGTGACGCTGCGGCCGTCGGACGCGGCGGTGATGTTCGCCGCGGTCACGCCTCCCGTGAGGTTGGTGAGCGTAAAGCTCACCGCCTCGGGGTTGAGGAATCGTCCGAAGCTGTCGCGGGAAACCACGAAAACCTGCAGGCTTTCTCCCGCCGTGACGACCGCCGCGTCGAGGTTGCGCCCCTTGCCATCGCCAGATGTTTCAAAGTCAATGGCCGGCGAACAGGGAAGCTCATCGAGCACCACGGTCTCGGGAGTGAATTTCTCGTTGGGCAGGCGGTTGAGCGCGGCGCGCAAGAGGGTGCGGCCCGGAACGGTGCCGACCTTGTACTTCACCCGGACTTGTCCGCTGCTATCGGTGCGCGCGAAATCCTTGACGAGCGCGCCGTTGCTGAGGTAGTCCTGATAGGTCGCCTGGCGGTCCGCGACCGAAAAATCCACGCGCTCGTCCACGACGAAGTTGCTGAAGGCATCGCGGACTTCAGCGATGAGGTCCACGGTATCCGTTCCGCAGGCCGAGGCCGTGAAGGCGCTCAGGGTGAAACTGGGCCGCTTGGCCGTGCCGGCCACGATGGCGAGGGATTTCTCACACAACTGGCCGCCAGTCCATGCAGCGCGCAGCGTGGTTTCGCCGGTCTGGTTGGTGGGCGTGTAAGTGGACTTTACCGCTTCTCCCGAGGTCTTGAGAGCAACTGGATTGAAACTACCGGAGCTTGCGGAAAGAGCTATTTCCAGTGCTTCCCTGGGATATTTCACGGTGAGGGTGCCCTCAGCCTTTTTATCCGCGATGGAGGCGGTGATTTTTACCGCCAGGTTCGGCGCTGCCGTCAGGATTACGTCCAAGGGCACGACGAGTTGCTGATCCGCGGGCAGGGAGGTCGGCAAGCCCGAGACCTTGACGCTGAGCTTGGTGGCGGGCGGTTCGGGAGGTGTCAGGGCCGCGGCGGCTGACCCTCCGCTGGTGCGCGCGGACGAGGCGATCGTCCCGGCGGAGGCACTGAAAGACACCTCGACACCGTCCGGGGCTGGTTTGCCGTTCTGATCCCTGACGGGGAAGATCAACTGCCCGAGCGCGGGATAGACAGCCTCAACCGCGGCGGGAGTCTGAATTGAGTAAACCCTGGGTGCTTCGATCACCGCGATGCGCAGCGTTCCCTTGGTTCCGGCAATTTCGGCGCTGATTTGCGCTTCGTAGTTCGCATCCTCGGGAGTGAAGACGGCCTTAACGATCCCCCCGCTGGTCTTGGGCGTGGCGGGGGCCACGCTGCCCCGATCGGCGCTGAGGGCGATGTCCACGCCATCGGGAGCGGGGACGCCGTTCTGGTCTTTGACTTTAATTTCGATGGAAAGCGTGGCGGGAAACTGCACCTTGCCGCTGGCCGGCATCTCAAGGGAGTAGATGGGGATGAAGCGCGCTTTGACCTCGACCTTGAAGTCGGCCTTGGCCGCGCCGCTGGTGGCGGAAAGCGTGAGGCTGCCGCCGGCGTCGGGCGGGGTGAAAACCGCTGCGGCTGTGCCGTCCTTGCCGGTCTTGGCATTGGCGGGCGCCATGGTTCCGGCGGAAGCGGAGAAAGTGACGGGTGTGCCCTCGGCGACGGGGTTTCCATCCTGGCGCAGCACCTTGACCTCGAACTTCAGGGTTGCGGGAGCCTCCAGCGCCGCCGTCTTGGTGGTGATGGAGAGGGTCGCAGGGGCCGCCGCTGCGTTCAAAATTTCTGGAGCCGGCAGCAATTCTATTTTAACCGTGGTCTGCACCGTCGTTCCCGCCACCGTGGCCTCCAAGGCGGCGGTAGCTGCCTCCGCGAGCAGAGGGGGCGTGTATTCCGCGCTGAATTTTCCGCCGCCGATTTTTTTCACGAGGCCCACGGACCCGGAATCAGCGCGCACCTCGATCACGGCGTCTTCAACGGGAATCCCCTCCTTGGTGAGCAGTGCGATATCGAGGGCGATCTTGGTCTTGCCGTCGGCGTTCACGCGGGTCAGCGCGGGCTTGAGGATGAGGCGGCCGGGCACGCGGACGATTTCGCCCACGGCCCCCCCGTCGCCCTTGAGCGAGACCAGGATGTCGCCCTTCTGCTCGCGGATAACGCTGTAGATATCCTTGGCGGTGGCTTCGTAGTTGAAGCTGCGCGCCAGGGCCTTCTTCACCGCGCCCTTGGCGAGCAACACATCGGCCGCGCGCGCGGGCTCGCCCTGGAAGGATACCTGGAAGCTGGAGAGGTCCTCCGCGCCGCTCAGGCGGTACTCCGCGAGGCCGATGGGATTGGTCGTGACAACGGCTTGCTGGCCGTTTGCGTCGCTCAGCACCAGGTTTCCGCTGCCGATGGGCAGGCCGTAAGGGTCGAGCGCCATGAACAGCACCGCGTCGCTCTCGGGTGCCTCGATGGTGAGGATGTGGCTGCGCGCCAGCTTGAGGTCGTAGGGGCGCATGGCCGCCTTGAGTTCAAAAACGCTGTTCGGGTCGGTGTTGGGCGGCAGCTTCATCTTGAAGGAGTATTTTCCGGCCTCAAGATCAAAAACCTCGTAGGCCTGCCCCGTGGGGTTGAGGAGTTCGAACTCGGCATCGGGGATGGGGTTGCCGCTGTTGTCGGTCATTTCCAGCAGCACCGTGACCTCGCTGCCGCCGTCCGTGGTTTTCCTGATATCAATGGGTTTCGATACCGTTTTGCTGAGCACGCCCGCCACGAGAGCGATTTCATAGCTGCAGATTTCGCGGCCACCGTGCAGCAGCGAGATGACATCGGGGCCGGTTTTGCCTTTCTGGGGCGAGGCGTAGGTGAAGGCGAGATTGCGTCCGACGACCTTGGGTGGCGTGACGCTGCCCTGCTGCGCACGCGCCTCATATTCGTCGCTTTTAGGTGCACCCGTGAAACCCAGCACCGTCATGGCGCAACTGATGCCGCCCAGGGGAAGCTGGTTTTTGCTCGCGGTGATCAAGAGGTCTTCGGCGGGAGGCAGCTTCAAGAGCTTCTCGACCTCGCGGCGGTTGCCGGCGCGGTCCTCCGCGATGAAGGTGATGCGCTCCGTCCCCGGCGGAATCGCCACGGGCAGCTTGCCCTTGATATCGGCGTTGGAGAACGGGCCGTACTCCTTGCCCCCGAAACGGATAAAGATGCGCGCCTCGGCTTCGGTGTCCACGCCCACCTCCCTGGGCGCGAGGAGTTCGAGGGCTTCCAGGGCGAGCGCCCTTTCAGGGGCGATGCTGTCGTGCAGCGTGAACCAGGCCTTGCCGGGATAGCGCCCCGGCGGCGCGAAGTAGCGCCACACTCCGGCCTCCTGGCGTTCCACCCGTCCCTGGCTGGCCTTGAGCACCAGCTCGCCGGGTTCGCCGCCCACGTCGGCAACGCGGATCTCCACGGGTTCGGGGCTCGCGAGCGCCACGGCCGGCTTGGAAAACTTCAGTTTCAGGGGCTGAATGAGCTTCAGGGCCAGGCGCGCCACCGGGCCCCCCGGCCAGTTGCAGGAAATCTCCAGCGTTCCCGTCGCGTTTTTGGCCGGGACGTACTCGGTGTACCACACCCCGGTAGCGACGGGGTTGAGTTTTTCCACGGAACCGGAGGGCAGAGTCCATTTAAGTTCGCGACTTTTTTCCTCGGGAAGACCCGTGAGGATGACCAAAGCCCCCTGTTTTCCGTCGCTCACGAGCGAGGGATTTTTGCAGACGAGGCGCAAGGGCTCGCCTCTGACGGAACCCGTGAGCAGGCTGAGCATAACCATCAGGGCGCATGCCCAGCGTAACCCCTTTAAATTCATGGTTATTATTATAACTGGAAATTCAGGATTACAGGAGCCGCGGAATCCGTCGTGATTCCCTTTTGCTGGCTCGGGGAGGGGCAGAATAGGCCGCATGGAGCTTGGAGAAATTCACGCGTTGTTCGACCAGGACTGGGAGGTTCTGCCTTGGGGCGATTTCACTGAAAATGGCCAGCGGGTGCCCGACCGGTCCTTTGTTTCCAGAACAAAAGGCCTGCTGCTCTTTGCAGCAGAGCTCGACTCCACTCAGACAGTCGCGCGAGAAATCGCGGCGAGCCTGCCCGCGGATCGCGATCTGCTGGTGCTCGCCCGCCGCCAGACGGCGGGTTACGGCCGGCTGCGCCGGCCCTGGCACGGCAGCGGCGCGGGAGGACTCACTTTCACGCTGGCGCGGCGGCTGCCGGCTTTCGGATCGCGATCGGGCAACGTGGCGCTGCTCGCCGCCCTGGCCATGGCGCAGATGCTCGACCCGCTGCTGCATCAGCGCGCGGCCCTGGACATCAAGTGGCCCAACGACGTGCTGGTCGCTGGCAAGAAGGTCGCGGGCGTGCTCGTGGAGCGGAGAGAGGACGCGGCCGGCGATCTTTTTTTCATCGGGGTCGGAATTAACGCCGGACCCATGGACTTTCCCCAGGAATTGGTGCGAACCGCCACCGCGCTTTCCCAGCATTTGCCGACGCCGCCGGATCGCCTGGTCTTGATGCGCGGTTTCCTGAAGCATTTCTCCGACCTCCTCGCGGGAGCGGAAGGGGAAAATGAAACGGCATGGCTGCGCGAATACGCCGCGCGCTCAAGCTGGGTGAACGGCAAGCCCATCGGCTGGATCGAAGGCAACCAACTGCGGCGCGGCGTGAGCGCGGGCCTGGCCCCGGACGGCGGGCTGTGGTGCGAAGAGGCAGGCGCCGGGAGGCGATGGCTGCACGCGAGCGAGATCCACAGCCTCGGAGAGGGCCCCCGGACATGAGCGAAGAGCGCGCTTTCGACCGGCGCCGCTTCCGCCGCCACGAGCTTGCGGGCGGCTGGATCGCCATCGTGGGCCGCAGCGCCGAGGACAACGACGACTTGAGCCTCCGGCTCTCCGAGCCCCAGGATTACTGGTTCCACGTCTGCGGCTGCCCGGGCTCGCACGTCTTGCTCCTGCACCGTCCGGACCTGGAGCCCCCGCGTGAGATCCTCGAACAGGCCGCCGCGCTCGCGGCTTGGTATAGCAAGGCGCGCGCTGCCGGCGAGGCGCGCGTGACCCTGACGCGCGCCGGCCAGGTGAGCAAGAGCCATGGACTGGCGCCAGGCCAGGTGCTGGTGCAGCGCGAGCGGATCTTGAAGGTGGTGCCGGGGCTGCCGCCGGAGGCGGAGCCGCCGCGAGCCTAGGTGCTTGTTTCACGATTAGTGTAAGGTAAGCGTTCACGGCAAAACGAACCTCAAGAAGAAAATCAACCATCCCGAAGGCGGCCCGCGGCGCATGGCTGACCGCGGCATCCACGCGACCACGAAGTGCGGCGGGCTGAACATGGCACCGCGGAATTTTTCCGCGGTGCCGGGATGGCAAAACCGGGCCGCGGATATGATGGCCGCGGGATGATGCGCCTGCTCGAAAATTATTGATCATGGCCGAGGATCTGCTCCAGAACCTGGGCGCCATCGCGAAGCGCGTCGAGTTGGCGCTTGAAAACGCGCGCGCCGTCCTCGAGAAGCTCCGGGCCAAGCGCGCTCAGAAACGCAAGCACCCGCGCTACGAGCAGCGCGCCCTTGAAGTGGAATATCAGCTCTTCCGGGCAGGCACCAGCATGCTGATGCGCGATATGCTGCGGGCGCCCGTCGCCGACGTGAGCGCGGGGGGCATGCGCTTCGAAACGGAGGCGCAAATCGAAGTTTCCAAGGGCCAGCGCATCAAGTTTTCCATCTACAAGCCGACGCGGGAAATCGTGCTTTCGGGAACGGGCATCATCGTGCGCCTCGTCGAGAGTCCGGACGGCAAGAAGGTCCTCGGGGTCCAGTTCCAGGTGGTGAAGTCCGCATGAGCCTGCCAGAAAAATTGCAAAAATGGCTGAAAGGCGAGGGACTTTCGCTCCACGCCGCGACGCTGCTGGAGGGCAAGGAGCTTGCGGACAGCGTGTTAGCCGCCTTAGAGGAGCTGCGAGAGAAACGTTCCCCCACGGCGCGCACCGTCTATATGGACTGCACGCCCTCGGGGTTCATCTGTCTGGCGGTGGAAAAGGACGCCCTCACGGCCACCTTCACCCTCATCGGCTTCGAGCCCAGCTACCCCCTGCTACGCACCGCCGTCGCGGGAGTGCTGGCCTCGGTGGGGATCGTCGCCGGGGCGGAACTCCAGGCCTTCTTGGAGGAGGCCGAGAAAACTGACTTGCTGAACCAGCCGCTGGTCGAGCGCGTCGTGGCGCGCGGCCAGGCGGCGGTGCCCGCGCGGCCCCTCTCGCTGAAACTCCTGGTTCAACCCTTCGTCAGGTCACCGCGTTACAAACAGAATGAAGAGGGCAACGTGGACTATCAGGACCTCAACCTTTTTCAAAACGTGTTGCTGCACCAGCCCATCGCCGAGCGCGTCCCGGCGGAACCGGGCCGCGCCGGCCGCAACATCTATGGGGACGCCATCCCTGCGGCGGAAGTCCACGATCACCCCATCCAGCACGGGACGGGGGTGATCTTCGATGAGAACGCCGCCCGCTATTACGCCGCGTTCCCCGGGTTCGTGCTATGGAACGACAACCGGCTGACCGTCGAGAAGGTTTACCGCATTGACGGCGACGTGGACCTCACGGTGGGACACGTCAATTTCGTCTCGGACGTCGTGATCCGCGGCGATGTGCCGCCGGATTTCTCGGTGCGCGCCGGCGGGCGGCTGGATATCGGCGGCGCGGTGAGCGGGGCCCAGCTCACCGCGGAGGGCGACCTCGCGCTCGACAAAGGGGTGCTGGGCCAGGGCAAAAGCCAGATCAAGTGCAATGGCAGGCTCACCGCTAAATTCCTGAACGATTGCCGCTGCGAGGTGGCCGGAGATATCGTCGTCAACGTCGAGGCGCTGAATTCCACGCTGCACGGGCTCGGCAAGCTGATCGCGGATCGCGCGGTCATCATCGGCGGGCGCGTGGTCATCCTGGGCGGCATGGACGTCGGCATCCTGGGCAGCGACGTCGGCCTGCGCACCGAGGTCTTCCTGGGCGAGGATTACCGCATCCTCAATAAGACGGAGACCCTGCACCACAACATCATGGAGACCAGCGAAAAGATCAAAAGCCTGCTCGAATACTACGAGCCGGATATCGAAACCTGGCAAGTCCCGAAGGAAAACGTGCCCTACGCCGAGCTGGAGAAGCTCGTGGAAAAGTTCGAGGACCTGCTGACGCTGCTGAACGATCTGAAGCTGTACACCCAGGAATACGAGCTGCTGCACGCCAAGAACCGCATCGAGGATCGCGTGGCGGTGTGCGCGGTGCGCCGCATGATCCACCCCGGAACCGTTTTCTTCGGCGTGGGTACGACCCTGGAGATCAAGGAGCCGCTGAAGGGCCCGGTGGAGGTGGTGGAACGCAAGGATTCCAGCGGGCGCAGCTACATCTCCGCCACACGCAAGGAAATCAAGGAAGGCGGGGCGTGATGGACGCGCTGGCCGGGGACCTGTCAGGGCTGGATTTCCGGCGCATTGACAGCCAGGCCAGCTACGAGCTCGTGCGCGAAATTGGCCGCGGTTCTTTCGCCGGGGTGTATCTCGCGCGCCGCAGCGGGGTGGGCCTGGAGCGCTACGTGGCCATCAAGGTCGTGGACCTCAAAGGCATGAACAAGCGCCAGCGCGCCATCCTCATGGATGAGGCGCGCATCACCGGGGCTTTGAGCCATCCCAACATCCTGCACGTCTATGACTGCGGCACGCTGGGGGAGCGCTGGTTCTTCCTGGTGTGCGAGCTCATGGACGGCTACACCCTCAAGGACGTCATCGCGCGCCACACCCAGAGGGTGATGGAGCGGCTCAAGGGCAGCGAGGAGATCCCCGTCTCCCTCATGAAGCACGCGGTGGCGAGCATCCTGATGCACACGGCCCACGGGCTGCAATACATGCACGACGCCCAGGACATCCTCACCGGCGCTTCCATCCGCGTGATCCACAACGATCTCAAGCCCAGCAACATCATCATCGGCATGGATGGCGCGCTCAAGGTGGCGGACTTCGGCATCTCCTACAGCCTGCTGCGCAAGGTGCGTCTCAAGGGCGGAACCCCGGCCTATATGTCCCCGGAATGGATCGGCGCCATGCTGGACAAGGACTCGCGCCACACGCCGGGACCGGCCCTCGACATCTATTCGCTGGGCATCTGCCTGCACGAAACCCTCACCGACCGCCGGTTGTTCAGGGCTCCGCGCGAGGGCATGGCGCGCGAGGAAGTGATGGTGGCCATCCACGGGCAGATGCGCAACCTTAAAAAAGGTTTTACGCGCATCGTGAACCCGGCCGCCGATCCGCACCTGAGCGCCATCGTGGATCGCTGCCTCGCCTTCGAGCCCACGGAACGCTACGCCTCGGTGCGCGAGATCATTGACGAACTCGACGGGCTCATCAGCCGCGGCGTTTTCCACCCCGAGATTTTCGACCGGCGCTTCCTCGCCGAGTACATGGTGAGTTTGTTCATGGAAGGCGGGCTCCGGCGTTTCTGGAAGGCCTCCGCCTCTGCGCCGTCCCCCTAGCTTTACGTCCTTCGCGCCCGTCCTAGAATGAAGGGGTGACACGGTGGAAGGAGAGTACAGCATGCGCGTGATCAGCGTGGTTCCCACGCCCAACCCGGACGCCCTCAAGTTCACCCTGGACACGGAGCTGGTTTCCGATGGCAGCCGTTCCTTCACCTCGAAGTCGGGCGCGGCCAAGGACCCCATCGCCGCCAAGATTTTCGAGCTCGAGGGCGTGACCAGCGTTTTCTACATGGGTGATTTCGTCACCGTGAACAAGGCCTTTGACGTGAGCTGGGACGTATTGGAGCCGCAGATCCTGGACACGGTCAAACTGGTCGTCGCGCCGGGCGCGGCGCCCGCGAATGGCGCGCTCCACGAGACCGCCGTCATGGAGGTTCCGGCCAACAAACCTTTCGATGAGATGACCCCCGCGCAGCGCATCCTGCTCATTGACCGCCTCATGGAGGACGAGATCCGCCCCGGCCTGGCCGGCGACGGCGGGGGCCTGGAAATCGTCGGCCTGGAGGATTTCGTCCTGCAGATCCATTACGAGGGCGCGTGCGGCTCCTGCCCGAGCAGCTCCGCGGGAACGCTCAGCTATATCGAGAACCTGCTGCGCGAAAGAGTGGACGGGCGGCTCAAGCTCGTGCCCGTTTAGGCTCGCACCTCAAAGCAGAGCGCTGGTGCTGGCCTCTGTGAGGCCGGATATTAAAGGCGGCGAGTTCAAAACCGGCCTCGAAGAGGCCGGTTACAGGGCCGTCCCTTCGCACGGCGGATTTGCAAAATACCGCCCGCGCCATAATCGGCGGGCCATGGTGAAGTTTATTTCCCGGGCCTTCTGGCTCGTCCTGTTTTCCCTACCGCTGACGGCGGAACTCGCGATCCCCCCAAAGCACGAGCTCGACAACACGCTCTATCGCCGGCTGGTGCTGGACAACGGCCTCAAGGTGCTGTTGGTGTCAGACCCCGACTTCAACCAGTCGGCGGCCTCCCTGGACGTGGCCGTGGGATCCTTGGAGGATCCGCGCGAGCTCCAGGGACAGGCGCATTTCCTCGAACACATGCTGTTCCTCGGCACCGAGAAGTATCCCGATGTCGCCTCCTATTCCAGTTTCATCAGCGCGCGCGGCGGCTACAACAACGCGTTCACCGGGGACGAACACACCAACTATCATTTCCAGATCCACCACGATGCCTTCGAGGAGGCCCTGGATCGCTTCGCGCAATTCTTCATCGCGCCCCTCATGAGCCCGGAGTTCATCGAGCGCGAACGCAACGCGGTGCACTCCGAACACCAGAAGAACCTGCAAAACGACGAATGGCGCTTGTACCAGCTCATGACCCTGTTCCTGCGCGAAGGGCATCCCGCGCGGCATTTCGGCACCGGGAGCCTGGCGACGCTCAAGAGCGCGGATCGCGCGGCGATGATGGGTTTCTATGAGCGCCACTACAGCGCGGATCGCATGGCCCTGGCGCTGCTCGGTCGCGCCAACCTCGACGCTCTGGAGGTCATGGCGCGCCGCTGCTTCTCCCCTGTCAAGAACCGCAAGCTGGGCCCGCTGCGCCATCCCCCGGATTACCTCGCCAGGATGGAGACCGTGCGGCTGATCAGGATGACGCCCGTGAAGGATCTGAGGGAACTCAGGCTGGAGTTCTCCCTGCCCGCGCTCGACCCGCATTTCCGCAGCAAGCCCGGCGAATTCATCAGTTTCTGCCTCGGGCACGAGGGGGCGGGAAGCCTGCTCTCCAAGCTCAAGGGAGAAGGTCTGGCCACAGATTTGAGCGCCGCGGCCAGCGCCGATACGCCGGATTACGGCTCCCTCAGCGTGAACGTTCATATCACGCCTGCCGGTTTGGAGCGCTACAGCCGCGTGCTGACGCTCGTTTTTTCTTACATCGCCCTGATGAAGGAGCAGGGTTTCCAGGGGCATATTTTCAGCGAAATGAAGACCAGTAAGCGCTTGGCGGAGGTCTTCAACGACCGCGGCGAGGGGACGGGCCGGGCGGTCGCGCTGGCCTCGGACATGAACCGCTATCCCCTCGATATCGTGGAGAACCTGCCCTTCATCCTGGAGAAACCGGACCCCGAACTCTATAAGAAATTCCTCGGCGAGCTGCGCCCCGACAACATGCTGGTCTTGCTGACCGCTCCCGGTTTGCTGGCGGATCAGGTCGAGCCCATTTATGGGACCCGTTATTCCGCCGCCACGGACGCCGACCTATATCGTGCCCTGCTCAGCGCCAAGCCTGAGCCTGGCCTCAGCCTGCCGGCTCCCAATTCGTATATGCCCCGATCCGTGGACGTGCACGGGGACCGGCCCATCCTCATTGCCGCGGAGCCCGGTTTCAAGCTCTGGTACGCGCAAGACGTCCAGTTCAAGCGCCCGCACGTGGACCTGCGTTTTCGGGTCAGGCTCCCCCGCGAGTTCCCCTCCCTCAGAAACCTCATGCTCATGCAGTTCTACTGCTCCTGCCTCCAGGAGCAATTGCGCGAAACGATCTACACCGCGGGGCAGGGGGGACTCGGCTTTTCGATCTCGGGCGGAGTGGAAGGCCTGGACATAGGCTTTTCAGGATACTCGGATCGGCTGCCGGAGTACATCGAATCCATGGCGGGCCAGTTGCGCGAGGTGCGATTGGACGAGCGGCGCTTCAGCGACATCAGGGACCGCCACGTCATGGACCTCCGCAACTTCCGCAAGGAGGCGGCCTGGATGATCGCCCGCGCCCTCTCGCGCAAATTGCGCCGCGAAGTCGAATTCACGCCCGAAGAGCAACTCCCGGTGGCCGAGGCGCTGCGGCTGGAGGACGTGCGCGAGTTCGCGCGCCGGCTCTATCGCGCCTTCCACCTTGAGGGCCTCGTGCTCGGAGACGTGGATCAGACCTGGGCCAAAAGCGCGGCGCGTTCGCTGCTGGAGGCCTTGTCCGCGCCCAGTCGCGAAGCAGGGCGCCATCGCGAGGGGCCGGCGAGCAAGCTCGAACTCGGGGAGACTTTCCAGCAACGCTACCTCCAACTGGGACGCGAACCCATGGAATACACCCGCGGCCTGGAAACCAACAACTCCTGTCTGTACCGCTTTTACGCGCTCGACGTGGACGGGCCCAGCGCCCGGGTGGCGGCCCGCATCCTCGACAACTTCATCTACCAGCCCTTCTTCACCGAGATGCGCACCCAGCAGCAGTTGGGCTACCTCGTCTTCGCGGCGGCGAATGAGGACCGCGATCACTGGAACCTCTATTTCGTCATCCAGTCGGCGAACTATCCGGCCCACGTGCTCGCGGCCAAGGCCGATCCCTTCATCGCCTCGCTGCCCGCGAAATTGGCGGCCATCAGCGCCGAGGATTTCACGGACTTAAAGCGCGCCGTGGAGGAATCCCTCAAAGAGAAACCCAAGTCGGTGGGCGATCGGGCCAGCCGCATGCAGGACGTCATCTTCAACCGCGCCGGCGACTTCGACCGCGAGGAGGATGAAAAGCGCGCCCTGCAAAAGCTCACCCAGCAGGACTTGCTGCGGCTGCTCACCCAGGCGCTCGCCCCCGCGACGCAGCGCCGCGCCCAGATCCTGCTCTACGCCAAGGATCACGCGCCCGCGAAGTCCAGCACCGAGGTCGGGCTGGAAGAGCTGCGCGGGAAGTCCGCCTATCGTTGAGGCCCAGATTGCAGCTCGCGGTCGCGCAAAGCCGCGTGACATGCCGGCGCACTGGCGAGCGCCCGCGTCATCTGCCGGGCCGGGAGGACGCGCTCGGCTTGGGGGGGAGGCCGGCAGCCGCGATTCTCCCGCGATTTTTTAGCCCCCCGCCCGAGGCGCTGGGATCCCAGCGCCTCGGGCGGGGGGCTGCGCTGCCTTACTTCAGGTCACCCTACGCTAAAATCAAGGTTGTACCGCGAATCCAATTTCCTATTGACCCACTATTTCTCGCGCGTCTTTCGCAAACTGATGGGCCTTCCCCCCGGTGCGGTGCGCGCGCCGCAGCGGGATGGCGCATGAAATCACCTCGGCTTGCGGCACATCACGGTGATGAGGCCCGAAAGCCGCAAAAACGATCTCAAGGGGCCGAAGGGCGCGCACAGCAGCTTGGCGGCGAGCCCCTGCAGCGGCAGGCTGATGCCCCATTTGTGCTGGCAGAGTTCCCATAGACTGAGCGAGGTATCGAAGCTGAGCGGATCATGGCGACGCCGCGTGACGACGAAGCCGGCGCCTTCAACCAGCCGGCACAGGCTCGCCATGCTGAATTGGGAAACGTGCTCGGGCAGCACCAGGTGGTGCCAGTAATCCCCCCAGAAACGCGATTCCAGGGAGCCGTAATTGGAGGTGGCGATAACGAAAAAGCCGCCGGGACGCAGCAGGGAAAAGATTTTGTGGACGCAGGGGACTGGTTCGCGCAGGTGCTCGATGACCCACCACAGGGTGATGAGATCAAAGGAGGCAGGGGCGAAAGCGGTGAACTCCTGAAAATCCCCAATCTCTACGGGAAGGCTCTCGCTGCCCGCTACGCAGGGATAGACGGCGGCGTCGAAGCCTTGTACTTCGTAGCCACGCTGATGCGCCCAGAGCAGGAACTTGCGGTTGCCGGCGCCCACGTCCAGGAGCCTCCCCGAGGAAAGCGGAAGACGGCGGCTCAACCCGAAGTACAGGCGATCCGCCAAGGTGAGGCGCAAATCGCGATTGGTGGGGGCGGACTCGTCGTCCCTGAAATAGCCGTCATGGTAGTAGGCTTTGAGGCTTTCTTGGGTGGGGCAGGGATTAAGGTAGTGGTGGCCGCAGGAACGGCAGCGCACGGCTGTCACCGGTTGGTGCAGCACATCCCGCAGGATCTCGAGGTGGCGACGCCGCACGATGTGGTAACGGCGGACGGGGATGTGGTCGGCGCTGCCGCAAATAGGGCAGGGAACGGGCTCGTAGGTGAACAGGGCCATCAGGAAACCGCGGGAGCAACGGGCTTACCGCGCGCCGGCAGCGCTCCACAGAGCAGCAACAAAATGACCGCTGCCGCGCCAGCCAGGCGCAGTTTCAAGGGTCCGCGGTCCAGGTAGAAACGCACCGTGTGCTGACCCGCCGGGAGGAGGGCGCAGCGGAAGGTTCCATACCAGCGTCGCAGGGGGGCGGACACGCCGTTCACCTCCAGGCGCCAGAGCGGGCCCGAGTTCTCCGACGAGGCCAGGACGGCGGGCGCGCCACACACTACGTCGAGGATCACTTCCTCGCGGCGGTAGGTGCGGATGCTCACGGTACCTTGCGCGTCCTTGAGACCGGCGTTTCCCCCAAAATCTTTGCGGAATTCGCGCGACAACCGGAGTTGCTGATCCGCGATAGCTTCACTGTGGGGGGACTCAGGCCGCAGTCGCAATTCCATGAAGCTCTGGGCCAGGTAGTAACGAGGCAAGGGCGGCAATGGCGCGGGCCGGGAATTGCGGGGCCGGCCGCGCTCATCAAACCCCTCGCAGATATCCGCCACGTTGAGGAAACGCAGCGCTGGCGCGGGGAGCTCGCTCACCTGGACTCGGTTCTGTTTGACCCAGTTCTGAGGTGTCTGGCTGTCCAGGAAACCGCGGTAGGAATTGGCCAGGATGTCGCTGTACCCGTCCAAGCCATGACAGCCTTTCTCCATGGCTTCATTGTAGAAGAAGCGGTCATCCAACACCAGGACGCGGCCCAACTCCGGCTCCGAAGAAAAAGGCTCCCGCGCGGCCTCGGGTCGGCCATGCGGATAAGGCAGCAGCAGGTGCTGACCCAGCAGCGCGGCACCGAAGATGAGGACGGCGCCACCGCGCCAGCCCGGCCGGAGGATCCACAGCAGCAGGGCGAGCGCCTCGGCAAGACCGCAGAGGAACGGGCCCGGCACCGTGGAGACGGCGCCCCAACGCGCGGCGACATGCGCCGGCAGTCCTGCGGCGGCGAGGCCCGCCTCCCTTGAAAGCAGCACGGGCAACAACAATCCCAGGAGCGGCAACAGGGCCCAGGCCCGCGCCGGCGGACGCACCCAGCAGGATTTGAGGCCCAGCGCCAAGGCCAGCGACAGGAAAGGCGTCAGGGCATAGAGGTATCTCACCGGATAGCGGAAGAGTGTGGCCCCGGGCACCAGCTTGTTGTGCAGGGCGAGCAGCGGGGTATGGCGGCCCAGCGCCAGGAGCAGACCCAG
>JAHFOS010000086.1:15896-18323 GCA_023261545.1 bacterium | reverse complement strand
TGCCGGAGCCGGCCTTGCGCGCGATAGCCATCAGGCTGTCCTGGCGCGATCTCGCGTTCCACAGGGGAGCGATGGCCGGTTGCGTCAGGTTGAAGAGGCCGGGGTGGGGCTCGCCGTCGCCCCAGCTCTCCAATGCGTGCAACTCAGGCAGCACGATGTCGAGGCCATGACACGTCTCGTCGCAATGGCTCAGGATGCCGGCCTTGAACTTCACCTTGGCCAAGGCTTCGGAGAACCCCAGGGACGGGGGCAGTTGATAGCTGGGATTGAGGTCCACCACCAGCAGCGCCTGGACGTCGCCGGCTTTCATGGCGGCGAGCAGCGCCGCCATGCCGGAGGCGCTGCCCAAGGCGTGCAGGTGCGCTCCGGCGCCGTAATCCACGGTCACGCCGTCGTTGCCGAGCATGCTGTTCAGTAGATTGGTGGCCGCCAGCAGCGCGGGTCCGTAAGCCGCCGCCGCCGCCGCTCCGCCAGCGGCGACGAGACCGTGGCCGTGGTGCGCGTGCAGCTCGCCGGCCAGGGATTTGATCAGGCCGGTTTTAAGGCCCCACTTCACTTCGATGGAGGAAGCCTCGAACCCCGCCAGTTTGCGATCCACGAAGCTCCAATCGCCTCCTTCGAGCTTGGCCACCTCGCGCGCCAGCGCCAGCGCGATTTCCGGCAGCGCCCCGGCCTCAACGCGGTGGCGTTCGTCGCCCATGGCTCCCGTCGCCGTCATGAAGGGCTCGAAGGTCACGAGCCGGTTCATGGTGCCGTCCGCGCGCGGGCTGCGCCCGATGGCAATCTCGACCTGCGCCGCCAGGGGATTGGGCGCCTCAGCAACGGGGTCGTAGCCAAGGCAGATGACGAGCTCCGCCTTGGAGAAACGATGCTGGGGGACCCCACGCGCTCCGTAACACGCTTCCTGCGCGTCGGCCACGCCTGAGAAGTCCGCCGGGTCCCACTCGAAATGGCGCAGTCCCGGGAAAGCGACGAGGAAATCCTGGAGCAGGGCCTTGGCCGCCGGGCCGTGCACCGGGCGCGTGAGCAAGGCCGCCTTGGAGCCGGCGTCTTTCAAGGCGGCGGCGATGGCGGTATCGGCGGCCTCCGACGTGATGGGCGCAAATGCCACGCCGGTGCGCTGCACGGGCTCGCGCAGCCGATCCGGATCGTAGAGGTCCAGGATGGCGGCCTGCCCCTTGGCGTCGAGTTTGCCGCGGTTCGCGGGATGCGCCGGCAGGCCTTCGAGCTTGATGGGCCGGCCCTCGACGGTCTTCACCAGCCAGCCGTTCACGCCGTCCGAGGAGGCGTAGTAGGTGGGCACCCCGGGGATGAGCTCCTCGGGCTGTTTGCCGTAAGGCACGATATGCTTCACGGGATCGCGGCAGCCGGCGATGCCGAGCAGCACGGCGGCGGCCCCGCTGGCCTTGATGAAGGAGCGGCGATCCACCTTGAGCGAGCCGTCTTCCTCGAAGGCCTCCACGGGCTTGGTGGCGAACTCCTCGCCGCGCAGCTTTTCCACGACCGACGCGCCCTGGAGTTCCTCCAGGGTGCTCCACTGCTGGCGCGGTTCCTCTTGGCGTTCGTTCATCGGTGGCATGCCGAACACTCCGTGGAGGCGTTCATGTGGGTGCTTTTATCAATAGGCGGCAATGGCGTCTGCTTCACCACGTTGCCGTAGTGGCCGCTTTCGCCGATGCGGAGGGTGGCCTCGTGGTGCGTGGCGTAACTGCGATAGCCCACGCCGAGGTCTTTGCTGACGTAGTCGTTGCCGCGATGGCAGGAAAGGCACCAGCCCATGGTGAGGTCGCGCGCCTGCTTCACCTTGTCCATCTCCTGCACCTCGCCGTGGCAGGTCTGGCAGCGCACGCCGGCG
Source organism: bacterium (assembly GCA_023261545.1). Taxonomy (GTDB): domain Bacteria; phylum Planctomycetota; class JADGBV01; order JADGBV01; family JADGBV01; genus JAHFOS01. Next base: position 16,468 of record JAHFOS010000086.1, on the reverse strand, counting down.
TTGATATGGCGGCGGTGGGGGAACGAGACGTGCTCGGGAAGGTTATAAACCTTGACCCAGGCGAAACTCTCGCCCTTGTCGTTGAGGGCCTTCATCTTTTTGATGTGCTCGCTCTCCACGGCCACGGTCTTATGGCAACCCATGCACAGCGACATGGGGGGAATGCCGGCATGGCGGCTCTTGTCGGCATTGAAATGGCAATAGAGGCACTCCATCTTGTTGTCCCCGGCGTGGATCTTGTGGCTGAAGGGGATGGGCTGCTCGGGCGCATAGTTCTTGTTGCGCGACTGATCCACAAGGCAGACGGCCTCCCCCACGACCAGCCCGGCCACCACCACGGTGCCAAAGGCCAAGAGGATGATGACAACGCGATTGAGCTGCACTTTCGTGAGACTGCGCTAAGCCGCCCATCCTATCGGGGCCTAGACGACTTCAAATCCCGCTTTATTACTCGAAGTGCTGTGAAGTTTCAACCATATTGCCGCTAATTTTTGGCCTCGAACCGGTGCGCGCAGCGCAGAAAAAGTCCAGATAAATTTCTTCTTACCGTTGGCTGCCCTTGACAAGGAAAT
>JAHFOS010000086.1:0-15886 GCA_023261545.1 bacterium | reverse complement strand
GAGCCGCGTCACCAGCAAGCTACAGGTCACCATTCCCAAGGCCATTGCCGAGAAACACCACCTTAAGCCCGGAAATGATGTTTTTTTCGAGTCCGCGGGGGATATCGTGCGTATGATTCCAGCCGGAAGGGATGAACGAAAAAAGAACCTGCCGGAGGTCCTGATTTCCTTCGACGCCGCGACCCGCCGACAGCAACAGCGCGACGACCGCGTGAGCGTCGCTCTCGGCGCCGCAGGCAAAGATCGCGGCTGGAAGCGGGAGGAACTCTACGAACGTGGCGTTCCTGGTTGATACCAACATCCTCGTTTACCGCCACGACCCCAGAGACCCGTCCAAGCAGGCCGTGGCTGCGGCGCTGTTGCGGCGCGGCCTCGAAAGCGGCGAGGCGCGCGTCCCCCATCAAGCCGTCATCGAGTTCGTCGCTGCCGTGACGCGGCCCTTGGTTCGAAATGGACCTTCGCTGCTTTCCAAAGACGAGGCGCTGCAAGAGGCCGAGGAAATCCTGGGACAATTCGATATTCTTTATCCCAACGAACAGGTGCTGCGCACGGCCTTGCGCGGTGCGGCCGCTTACAGGATGAGCTGGTTCGACGCACACCTTTGGGCCTACGCCGAGGTTTACGGCCTGCCGGTGCTTTACTCGGAGGACTTCCAGCACAACGCGCTCCACGGCACCGTGAGGATCAAAAATCCCTTTCTGGAGTAGGTCGGAGGGCGTCGTCGCGCGGGCCTGCCGGCTGTCCACGCCCGCGGCGTCTGGCTTTGAAGCGCGCACCCGCGGCTATGCTGTGTGCCATGATCACGCGCCGTTTCGGCAAGACCGGCCTCGCCATGCCCGTTTTCACCTGCGGGGGTATGCGCTACCAGATGTCCTGGTCGGAGGCGGTGCCCCAGCAGCTCGACGAGGCCAACCAGCGCAACCTTGAGGCGACGATTCACCGCAGCCTGGAGGTGGGCCTGCGCCACATCGAGACCGCGCGCGGCTATGGCACCAGCGAATACCAGCTCGGCCTGGTGCTCCGCCAATTGCCACGCGAGAGTTTCTGGATCCAGAGCAAGGTGGCGCCGACGGCGGACCCTCGGGAATTCCTCAAGAATTTCGCAAAAAGTCTGGAACTGCTGCAAGTGGACTACCTGGACCTGCTGGGACTGCACGGCATCAACAACCGCGAAATCCTGGAAAATGCGCTGCGGCCCGGGGGCTGCCTGGATGAGGCCTTGCGGCTCAAGCGCGAGGGCCGCGTGCGTTTCGTCGGCTTCTCCACACACGGCCCCCCGGAGGTTATTTTAGCGGCTTTGCGATGCGGCGGCTTCGACTACGTGAACCTGCACTGGTACTTCATCTTCCAGCGCAACACACCCTGCCTCAAGGAGGCCGCGAACCACGACATGGGGGTGTTCATCATCAGCCCCAGCGACAAGGGCGGCCTGCTCTACAAGCCCACGGAGCGCCTCAAGGCGCTCACGGCGCCCTTGAGTCCCATGGCCTTCAACGACCTCTACTGCCTGCAGCGCCCGGAGATCCACACGCTCAGCGTGGGTGCCGCGCGGCCCGGCGACTTCGACGAGCACCTCTCCGTCTTGCCGCGCCTGGAATCCGGTCGCGATCAGGTGCGCGCCATCGCCGCGCGTTTGGAAAGCGAACTCGACGCCGTCATGGGCCGCGACTTCCGCCTGCGCCATGAGGAATTCCTGCCGCCCCTGGAAAGCACCCCCGGCGGGGTCAACCTGCGCGTCATCATCTGGCTGTGGCTGCTCGACAAGGCCTTCGGCATGCGCGACTACGCCAAAATGCGCTATAACCTGCTGGGCAACGGCGACCATTGGTTCCCCGGCAAAAAAGCCGACCCGGCGCTGCTCCCCGACCTGGCGCGCGCCCTGGGCGATCACCCCTGGCGCGGGGAGATCGCCGGTATCCTGCGCGAGGCGCATGAAAAATTCTCCGCCGAGGAGCAGAAGCGGCTGACGAAGTCGGAGTGAGCGGCGCGGCGGCATCTCTGGAATAGAGTTGCAAGGCAGCTGCAGTTTCGCGATGGCAGTTGTTTCGCTCATCATTTGCGCCTTGAATTCGTTTTGCGCTCCCCGGTGGCAGGTCATTCTCCCCCGTTGCCACTCCCCGTCTTGGCCTCCTATTCCAGCCGCGCGCCCTTTGCGATCTTCCCTCCGGTCTTTGCAGCCACATTATCAGAAAGTCATCCACCGTTCGCCATGAGCTTGCGTGAAAATCAAGATCGCGGTCTTATCACCCTGCCGCTGCGAAAGGTCGGACCTCCGTATTCAACCGCAACCCCAACTTGTCCTGGGTGACATCAAGATCGTAATCTGCCTGCAGGCCAAGCCAGAATTTGGCCGATGTGCCGAAGTATTTTGCCAGGCGCAGTGCCGTATCCGCGGTGACAGCCCGCTTGAGGAGCACAATCTCATTGATGCGGCGTGGAGGCACGCCAATGCTCAACGCCAGGCGGTTTTGACTCAGTTCCATGGGTCGCAGGAACTCCTCCAACAGCACTTCACCGGGATGCACGGGCGAGAGTTTGCGCATGATTTTGTTTTCCTCGGATTCAGTGGTAGTCAACTATTTCCACATCGTGAGCGTCGTTTTCGTGCCAATGAAAACAGATCCGCCAGCGCTCGTTGATGCGAATCCCATATTGCCCCTCGCGGTCGCCGACCAGTCTTTCCAACCGGTTTCCCGGGGGCAGGCGCAAGTCTGTCAGGGATTGGGCGTTGTTGAGCATTCTCAATTTGCGGTAGGCGATCTGTTGAATATCGGGAGGCAGGCGGCGAGAAACCTCACGCGCAAAGACCTTGATGGTCTCGCGGTCTCGGATGGATTTGATCACCGCCTTAGAGTATAACGTTACGCGTTAAGCGTCAAGCACGGAAGAGAACATCTGTCAGCGCTCCCCGATAAAGCAGCCGCCGCCGCTGTTGTTTTCCTCGCGCGCGCGCGTGAGGCCGAAATCCTTGACGTAGATGCGCAGGCGGCGGTGCGGGCCGAGGGTGAAAACGGCGCGGCGCTCCTGCACGCTGGCGGAGAAGGGTAGCGCCTCCCAAGTGTTCCTGGGGCTCAGGGTGTGGACCTCGAATTCGATTTTGCGCTCGCCGTCGAAGAGCCGGTCGGGCAGGGGCAGGACGAGCTGGGTGGTCTTGCCTTTGAAGACGCTGTTCAGCGCGAATTCGAGCTCGCCCCAGAGCAAATCACCGCCCTGGGGGCGGTCGGCGGTATCGGCGGGCGGGCTTATCTTCCAGACGGGGGCTGAGGGCAGGATGAGGCTGGCGGTTTCCAAAGTGGTCGCCAGAGCGCGATCGCGCGCGTCGCTGGTGATGCGCGACCCATCGTAAGTCAGCGCCACGGCCTTGGCGCGCTTGGGCTTGTTCGCCAGGTCGAGCAGGGTGGCGGAAGGCCGCGGTATTCCGGGCTCGATATCGCGGAAGGGATCGCTGCCGAGGACGCGCTCAAGAATATCCGGCAGACCGTCGGCGTCGGCGTCGCTTTCCTTGGCGTTGACGATGCCGTCATTGTCGCTGTCCAGAGGCTGGGCGTCCTGGGCGTCGGGCACGCCGTCCCCATCGTCATCAGCGTCGGAGGCGTTGCCCGTGCCGTCGTTGTCGCTGTCGAAAGGCTTGGCGTCGTAGAAGTTGGGGATGCCGTCGCCATCGGGATCGGCCGTCTCGTTGCGCGTTCCCCCGGTGAGGCTGGTGAGGTAGTTCGTGAAGCGGTCGGCGCGGAAGTCGCGGTCAATGTCCCCGGCCGCGTCCTTGGGGCTGGGATCGATCTCGTCGGGGATGCCGTCGCCATCGCTATCCCCGCTGCCGGCGGGATCCCCGCTGTCGCGCACGCCGTCGCCGTTGGTATCGGCGTTGCGGGGATCCGTGCCGGCAAGGCGTTCGAGATCGTCGGTGACGCCGTCGCGGTCGCTAAAGTAAACGATCTGGTTGACTCCGTTGCGGTTGCCATCGTTGTTCGCATCCAGCTCCAGGCCGGGCTCCAAGACATTGGCGATGCCGTCCCCGTCGGCGTCGGGATCAAGGGGGTTGGGGAGGCCGTCGTTATCGGTATCGCGCGACATATCGCCGCCCCCCAGCGCGATGGGCGCGACGTCCAGCTTGTCGGGAATCCCGTCGTTGTCGTCGTCGTCATCCTTGTCGTCGTTGACGCCGTCGTTGTCGTAGTCGCAGGGAAAGCGGTCCAGGCTGTTCTCGATGCCGTCGCCGTCCATGTCCGCGTCCTGCGCGTCGGGGATACCGTCGCCGTCGAGATCGTTGAGCGTGGAACTGAGGGGGTTCGGATCCAGATCGTTGATGAGACCATCGCCGTCGCCGTCGCGGGCCAGGCCGCTGTCGGGAATGCCGTCGCCGTTGGTATCAGGGTTGAAGGGGCTGGTGCCCAGGGCCAGTTCCACGCTATCGGGGACGCCGTCGTTGTCGTCGTCGGAATCCAGGAGGTTGTTGCTGCCGTCATTGTCAGCGTCATAGGGAAAGCGATCGCGGCTGTTGGGAATGCCGTCGCCGTCAATGTCAGGATCGAAGCGGTCGGGGATGCCATCGCCATCGGTATCGGTCATCGCGTTGGACTCCAGAGGACGCGGATCGGCGGCATCCACCACGCCATCGCCGTCGGAGTCCACCAGCGACGCCACGTCCGGCACCCCATCGCCGTTGGTGTCGGGATTCAGGGGGTTCGTGCCCTGGGCCAATTCCACACTGTCGGCGACGCCATCGTTATCGTCATCGAAGTCCTGCTCGTTTTGCAGGCCGTCGTTGTCGGTATCCAACGGATAGCGATCAAAGATATCGGAAACCCCGTCGCCGTCCTTGTCGGGGTCGTCAATGTCGGCCACGCCATCACCGTCGAGGTCGCCGCCGGGCAGCTCCCCCAAGGCATAAACATCGTGGAGGCGCGGGCTGGAGGTCGAGGTCAAGGCGCCCACCAGGTTGTAGGTGCGCACCTCCAGCACGTGCCGGCCCTGCTTCAGGAGACCGCAGCGCACGCCGTAGAAGCCGCCGGCGTCAGCGCTGCCGGAGCCGAGCAGCCTGCCGTCTTCAAAGATGCGCACGCCCTCGCCAGGGATGGCGTAGCCCACCAGCAGCGGCGTGGCGTAATCCCCGGAGTTGAAGCTGGTCAGCGGATAGTCGGAGAGGTTGCGCAGGCCCGCGGCGGGCGGCAGCAAACGCAGGGACCAGGAGTTGTTCGACCCCGCGCCGCCGTCGCCCTCGCTGGCCGGGAAAGCCGTGTTATCGCCGAGCGGCGTGCGGCTCACGAAGAACTGCGACAGGGCGAGGGTGGCGTCCACCGGCCGCAAATCCGCGCGCAGATACAGCACCAGCCTTGAATCGGAAGTCAGCGCGCTCGTGAGTTGCGCGGCCAGGGCTCCACCCGCGGCGCCGCCCGCGGCGGGGGAGTAGCCCGCCAAGGCGTAATAGGATTTGTCCTCGTAGAGCACGGGCTTGCCGTCCACCGTGAGTCCCAGCAGCCGCGCGTTCACGATCTCGGGGGACAGGGTGAGTTGCAGGTAGTTCATACCCGAGCTCTGCTGGTTGAACCTGAGCAGCACCTCGTAGATGAACGCGGCGTCGCGCTGGGGGGTCTCGAAGCGCCCGGGATTGACTTCGGCGACGACCCCCGCCACCACCCCGGGGCTGTCGCTGTCCACGCGCAGGGTGTGCAGGCGGCTGGTGCCGCGCAACCCGGTGTCGCCTTCGCTCACCTGCACGGGATTGCCGCTGGCGCTGTTGAAGAGGTCCACCAGCGAGAAGCGCTCGAAGCCCGCGCTAACGGGCGGCGTCGCGGAGAAGCGCACCTCCAGCAAGGCGTCCGTGAGGGCCGCGGGCAGGCTCAGGGTGAGCTCCGTGCCCGCGAGAGTGGCGGCGGCTCCGGCGACGAGGGCGGGCGTCGCCGCGGCGCTGGCGTAGCGGTAGAGGCCGCCATAGCGGAAACCGGAATAGGTCACGGGAAAGCGGAAGCGGATGCGGTCGTAGCCCGTGGCGAGGCTCTGGGAGGTCTTGATGAAATAGGAGAAGTCCGTGGCGCTGGAGGAGCCCGCCGTGAGGTTGTTGGGCGTTATTTCAGCCAGCGCTTCGCCCGCCGCCCGGGGCGCCACGGCCAGGATGCGCCAGTCGGAAAGGCTGGAGAGTTCGGCGAAAGTCTGGGTTCCCGGTCGCGCGGAATTCAGCAAGGCGAAGAGCGAGAACTCGTCGGGGGCGGTGAATTCCGTGGACGCCGTGGCGCGGAAGCGCAGCTCGACGAGCGAGGTGGTGGTGACGGGCTGGGCGAGCAGGATGCGGAAACCCCGGCCCCCGGGCGGCAACGCCGAGGCCTTGCCGAGGCCGCCGGGGATGGCGGCGCCATCGAAGTAGGCCTGGCCGGAGCGCACGCGGTAGGCGTCGGCGAGCGGGGTGGTGAGCGAGGGGTCGGGGCCGGGGTTGGGCTGCACGAAGACGCCGGACAACTGCACGTTGCTGAGCGTGCCCGGCACCCCCAGCAGCACGGTATCGAATCCCGAGTCGCCGCTTTCCACCACGGCGTGGGTGATGAAGCTGAAGGTCTGGAAAGCGCCGGCGTCGGCGGTGAAGACGTGGGGCGTGATGGCCGCAGCGGCGCGCGTGGCCGCCAGCACCGGGGCCAGCACGAAATTCCAGGAATCTGCGCGCAGAGCGTAGCGGCCCTGATCGCCGTCTCCTTCCACGGCGGCAAGGGTGCCGCCGTTCTCGTCCACGGCGCGAATCGTGGCGAAGCGGTCCGTAAATGAGCCCGTACCCACATCGGCGGTCAGCCGGAGGCGGATGTTGGAAGTGAAGCGCAAGGGGGGATTGAAGCCGTAGCGCAGCAGCGTGCCGCTGGAGAGGTCCTCGCCCACAACCGTGTCGTTCACCGTGAGCTGGCGCCGCGTGATGGCCAGACTCGCCGGTGTCTGGATTTCGAGGAAACGGATGCCGCTGTTGCCGGCTTTGATTTCCGCGAAGACATGAAGATCGATATCGCGACTCGCGGCCCCGGCGCGCAGGCGGTTCGGGCTCACCTCGGCGAGCAGGCGCGCGGCGGGGATGCCCGCGCGCGTGGCCACCGTCCAGGTATCGCCGCGCAGGCGCAACTGGTCCTGGTCGCCGTCGCCCTGGCGCGCCTCGACGCTCTGTCCGGGCCGTGCGGCATGGCTCACGCGGAACTGCGAGAAGGCTTCCTCGATGTCGAAAGCCGGCGCGCTCACGCTGAAGCTCAGCGAAATAACCTGCTGGCGGCTCACCACGGCGTCGGCCTCCAGGGCATTCCCGAGCCGGGCGCGGAGCGCGGAGGCCGTGGAGAGGTCTGTATAAAGAACGCTGCTGCCGTCCACGCGCACCGAGAGCAGGCGCGGGTTGCCGTAGGTCGCGGGCGGGATGAGTTCCACCGTGTCCACTCCGGCGTAGCCCGGCGCTTTGCCGATGTCCACGAAGGCGTGGTAGGTGAGGATCTGCCCGGAGGCCGAGCGCGTGAGTAGGTTGGGCGCGATTTCGGCCACCACGTCGCGCACCGGGCCGGGGGTTTGCTGCGAAACGGCGAGGCTGTTCAGGGGAGAGCGCACGCTCTGATCCGTGTCTCCCGTGAGCGCCGCGAGGTTGCCGGAAGCGCCTTTGAGGATAGGCGCCGCCAGCCGGTCGGTGCCGAAGCCGAGCCTGGGCACGGCGGTGAAGGCGATATCGAGCAGGCCCGGCGTGGTGCTGGAGGCGGGGAAAGTGGTATAAAAAATGCGCTGCGCCGTATCCACGCTGGAGGCGAAGGCCAGCGATTGTCCGGAGAGTCGCACCGCCGCGACGTTGCCCGCGCTCATGGAGGCCGGCAGCGACCATTCCAGCGCTGTCACGCCTGGGGAGTCCTGGAGGAAGTCGAGCAGCGTCAGCAGGTGGAACTCGGTCTCCTGGTCCTTGGCCGCGCGGTTGGGAAAGATTTCGGCCACGGCGGAAGCGGCGGGCGCTCCCGTTCCCACCTGCACCCGGAGCGAGTTCGAGCCCGCGGGCCCGCCGCCATCGCCATCGCCCTCCTCGACCGCGAGGGAGGTTCCCGCCGCGCTATGGGTGATGCGCGCCAGCGCCAGGACGTCCGACTGCGCCGTGGCTGGCGTGCGCGCGCGGATCAGCGCCGCGAGCACGCCCGGGCCCTTGAGCGCGGAAGCCGCGCGCGCCTTCAAGGTGGCGCCGGCGGAAGTGCTGAAGGCGATGCTGGTGCCGTTCCAGAACAGCGCCAGCACCTCGCCGGAGCTGTAGCCCGAGGGCAGGTCCAGTTCGAAGCCATCGAAGCCCGTGGCGAGATCGCCGCCGGAGACGTTCACGGAATAGCGGAAATCAGCGCTGGCACCCGCCGGGGCGAAATTGGGCTGGATCTCCGCCTCGGCCCGGCTTGCGGGACCGGAGGCGAGCACGTTCACCGTCAGGGTATCGTCGTTGCTGTAGAGGCCCAGATCGCCGTCCCCGGCCCGGATAATGGTTTTGACGTCGTCCGCCGCGACGGCGCTGTTCCAGGTGTACCAGGCCGTACCGGCTGACAGCACCTCGCGGCCCGCGAGGTCCGGTATGGCTTCGAAGATCAAGGAGATGCGCGCGCTGCGCGCGATTTCCTGGGTGAAAAGGACTTCGAGGCGCCGGCCGCTCAGGGAGGCGCTGGCCGCGACGCTGGAGCCGTCCACCTGCACGCCGATGAAGGCGGGGTTTTTGAAGGTCTGGGGCAGGTCCAGGGTGAAGCGGCGCACCGGGCTGGAGGTCGCGTCCTGCACCACGAAGTTGTGGAGCGCGAAGCGCGTTTTCTCGCCCACCATGACACGCGAAGGAACGACCTCAGCGCGGATCTCGCGCCCCGCGCCGCTGGATCGCACCTTGACCTTCCACGAGTGCGGAAGCTCCGCGGTGCCGCTGGTGGGGCCTTCACTGGCCCGGGTGCTGCGGTTCAGGTCGTCGCGCAGCAGCGCCGGCTGGAAGGCCTCTTCGGTGATGGAGGCCGGCGCATCGGCCCGCAGTTCCAGAGCGAGGAGGCTGCTCGCGGTGAGGCGGTTCGTGAGCCTGGCGCTGAGCGTGCGGCCGCTCGCGGAAGTAGTGAAGTCCACGCTGGCGCCGTTCACCCGCACGTTGCGCAGCACAGGGTTTGCGAAAGCGGCGGGCACATCCAGGCTGACTCCGCGGATGTGTGAACTCGAAGCGTCCAGCAGCGCGTCGAGGTAGTAGGTGAAGTCCACGGCCGTCGTGCTTTTGACGACGGAAACCGGGCGGATCTCCGCGCTGAGCTGAGCGGCGGGCCCCGCCGCCACGGTGGCCACGTCCAGGGTGCCGCCGTCGTTGCCACGGTCGCCGTCGCCTTCCGTCGCCGTATTGGCGAGACCGGCCGTACTGTTGCGCACGGTGAGCCCTGGAAAGCGTTCGCTGTCTTCCAGCGCGGGGGCGGTGGCGCGGAAACGGACTTCCAGTACCGCGCTCGCGGTGATGGCGGAGGCAAGATCGGCGGCCAGAGTGAAACCGGCGCTGCGGTCGGTGAAGCCGACAGACGTCCCGTCGCGCTTCACGGAGAGCAATCGCAGGCCGGAATAACTGGCGGGGAGCGTCATGGTGAAGCCGTCCACGCCTGAGGTCTGCGCGTCCATTTCGAGGGCGGTGAAAGTGCTGAAATCCGAGGTGACGCTCTGCGTCACGCGGAAGGGCCGGATCTCGGAAACCGCCGAAACGACGGCGGACTTGGCGACCGTCCCGATACGCACGCTGCCGCCGTCCCCGGCGCCATCTCCGTCGCCCACGCTCACCACCCTGGGCAGAGTGAAACTGGTGTCGTCGGCGTAAGCGAAGGCCAGATCTTCGATGATGGGATCCACCGGCAGTCCCGCGCGGAAGACCAGGGCGAGCACGGCGTCCTCCTTCACCTTGTCGGTGAGCCGGGCGCGCAGGAAGCGCCGCCCGCCCGCGTCGGTGCCGCTCGCGTCGCTGAAGGCCACCGAGGAGCCGCCACGCTGCGCGGTGAGCAGCGTGGCCGAAGTGAACGAGGCCGGCAAGAAGAGCGTGAGCTCGTCAACGCCGGAGGACGAGGCGTCGAACGTGAGGTTGTAATAATAGGTGAAGTCTTTTTGCGATCCCTTGATGGCGAGGTTGGGCAGCACTTCGGCGCTGGCCAGGAGCGCCGGACCCGCCGGCAAGGTGCGGAAGGCGAGGTTGCCGCCGTCGCCGCGATTGTCGCCATCGCCCGGCAAGGCGGTGACCCGGCTGGTCCCCGCGCTGTAAGCGGCGAGCCCCGCCACCGTGGTGAAGTCGAGCACGGGTTCGGGCAGCGTGAAGAACCCCGCGCTGGAGGTGAAGTTCCCGCTCAGGGTGAGGTCCAGCACCGAACTCGTGGACAGGGTGCCGAAGAGGAGGCGCAACACGTTGCCGCTGAGCCGCGACTCGCTCACCGTTTGCGTGGTGCCGTCCACCTGCAGGCGGGTGAAAACGGGGCTCTGGATGGCATTGGGGAAGGTGATTTCCGCGAAATTCACGCCCGCATGGCGCGGGCTGATGGTCGGGCTCATCAGCACGTGGAAGGCCTGGGTGCGGCCTTTGGTGTAAACTCCGGGTTGGATTTCGGCCAGGGCGAGGGAGGCCGGTCCCGCGGCGCGCAGCTCAAGGTTCAGGGTGCCGCCGTTGCCCTGGCCGTCGCCATCCCCGTCGGCGAGGGACTTCTCGATGGCGTTGGCGATGGTGTATTTCGCCGTGGCGTCCGTGCTGTAGGCGATGAAGGGATCGCGCAGATCGTCGCTCTCCACCACGTTGGCGGTGCTGAGGTCCAGGGTGATGGCGAGCACGCTGGAACTCGTGATGGGCGAGGCCGTGGCCACATACACGCGCACTCCCGCCGCCTCATTGTTGGCCGGGACGAAGGTGATCGTTTCCTGGGCGGTGGTGAAGGGGATGGAGGCGCCGTTGAGCTTGACGCCGGCCACGGTGGTGGCGAGGATGAAGTCCGGCAGGGTGAAGCGCACGCGGTTGAAACCGCTGTCGGCACTGGCGATATCCGTCGCGATGTAGAGGATGGTGCGGTCGGGCCCGTTCTTGGTGAGGATCTGCGGCAGGGTTTCGCCGACCGCCGTGCGCGCCGCGCCGGCGGGCACGCGCAGCAGGTTCAGGGTGCCATTGACGCCGTTGCCGTCGCCGTCACCCGCGGCCACCGCGCTGCTGTTGCCCTGGACGGTGTTGGAGACGGTGAGGTTGGCGACGGCGGAGAGCCCGGTGGTGGTGGCGGTGTCGGCCGTGAGTTCCAAGGTGTAAACCCCGCTCAGGTTGATGGCCGCGGCGAGATCCACCGTGATATTGCCGCTCACGACCGCGGCGCTGAAGGGGATGGAGGACCCGGCGAAACGCACGCGGCTCACGGCCGGGGAGGCGAGGTCGGAGGGCAGGGTGAAGGTGATGCGGTTCACGCCGCTGGTGGAGGGATCAGCGATGGCGTTGATTTGCAGATTGAAGGATACGGCCGCGGTGCCCTTGAGCACCACGGCGGGCAGGACCTCGGCCGCGGCGGAGAGCACGGTGCCGGCGGGCAGGGTGCGCACTTGAAGCGTCCCGGTGAGGCCGTCGCGGTCGCCGTCGCCGGCGGTCATGGGGGTCGTGGCCGCGGGGGATGAAGTGCGCACCTCGCCGCTCACCGTCCCGGTGCCCGGGGCGAGCGGCGCGCGCGCCTGGAAGGCCACGGAAATACCGGCAGCGCTACTGATGAGCGCGGGCAGGCGCACCTCGATATGGTTGCCGGCAGTGGCTGAAGATGTGTAAGCGACCTGAGCACCAGTCACCTTGACGGCTCCCACGCTCATGAGCACGAACCCCGCAGGCAGATCCGCCGCCACGATATCCACACCCGAAGTGGTGGCGTCAAAGGTGGGAGCGAGGTAAAGCGTAAAGTCAGTGATGGTGGCCTGGATGGCATCACTCGGTTTGATTTCAGCCGGAGTGATGAGCGCGGCCCCCGAGGACTGCACCTGCACCTTGAGGCTGCCGCCGTTGCCGGCGGCATCGCCATCCCCCGCCAGCACGGACTGGGTCTCGCCGTAGGACGAGTGGCGCAGCGAGACAGCAAAATTGTCAATCTGAAAAGACGGCGGCGTCTGGAGGTTGAGTTGCAGGAGCAACGTGGCGTTGGCGGAAACCGGGGAGGCCAGGCGCACCGTGATTGTCGAACCGGAGACCAAAGCCGTAGCTGTGGCTGTGGCGCCATTCACCAGCACGGTGCCCAGCGGCCCGGCCGGGATGGAATAGCCGGAGGGAACCGCGATCAGGATGTCGTCAAAGCCGGTGCTGGTGCTGGAAAGAATGGCGTTCAGCGCCACCGTGAACAGACGGCTGGTGGCCTGGATGGCACTGCCGGGGTTGATCTCGGCGGCAGCCGAGAAGCTGGGAGAGGTGTCCAGCGTGAACGCCACGCCGCCGCTGGCGGCGGTCGTGCGGTTGCCGACGCCGCTGGCGTGTTGATCAAAAGAGGTCACGCGCCAGTACCCGTTGCCTTCGCGCAGAGTGATGCCGGCCCCGCCCGCAGTATAGCTACCGCCCCCTGCCGCTTGACCTACCGTGAAGCTCAGACTTCCCGGTGCTCCCAGGGCCGACTGGTAGCGCACATCCAGGGTGGCGAACGCGGGGTCGGAACTGATCTCGATGATGTAGCCTACATTGTCGCTTTCCGCATCGGTGATGCTGAAGCTCAGGGTGGGCGCGCGCGTGGAGAGGGCCGCGCCCGTGGCGGGAGCAAGACTTGAGGGCGCCGCCGGCAACTGGTTCACGCGGAAGGCGTAGCCCGAAGAAGCTGTGGAGGCCACGACGTCCGCCGCGGAGTCGCCGTAGGCGTCCAGGGCGGCGACTTTCCAATAGTAGGTGCCAGCGGAGAGCGAGATGCCGGCGGCGCCCGTGAGGTAACTGCCGCTGCCCGCCGCCTGGCCATAGGTGTAGGTCTGGGAGCCGAGGCTGCCCGGCGTGATGCGATACACCAGCAGGGGGCTCGCGAAATCCGCGTCATCGTCCACGCTGAGCGTGGCGGTCACGGCGTCGCCGTCGGGATCGGAGGTCGAGAAGATGAAAACGGGCTGCGCCCCGCGCACCAGCGCCGAGGCGACGGGGGTGCTGAGGGAGACGGAGGCGGGCGGCTGGTTGACGCTGAAGGCGGTCACGGCCGCCGCCGTGCTCACGGCCCCGGCGAAAGTGTGCTCGTCCTCAAAATTGGCCCGCCAGTTGTAGCGCCCGTGCGTCAGCGTCTGGCCGGCGGAGCCGGTGGTGTAGCTGCCGCCACCCGCCGCCTGGCCCACGCTGAAACTGAAGGCGTTGCCGGAAGTCGCTGCGGAGCGATAGGTAATCACCGGCGCCGTGAAGTCGTTGTCGCGGGCCAGGGCGAGGACGTAGGTGAGCCGGCCGCCTTCGGCGTCGCTGCCGTTGAAGCTCAGGGTCGGCGTTCCCGAGGTGGTGCTCTGGCCGAGGATGGGGTTCAGGTTCGTGGGCGCCGCGGGCGTGGTGTTGACCACGAAGGAACCGCTGAGCGCGCTCGAAGTATCCCCCAGCAGATCCTCGGCGGTTATCTTGTAGAAATACTGCGCTCCGGGGAGCGTTGTGCCGGGCAGGCCGGCCGCGTAGTCGCCGGCGGCTCCCGTCGCGCCCACCGTGAAGACCGCGGCCGCTGAAATGGAATTGGCCGCGCTGGTGGTGAGCTGCGCGATTTCGGCGTCGCTGAGCGCCCGATTGTACACGCGCACGTCGTCCATGAGCCCGGAGAAGCGGCTGGCGCTGCCGTCGAAGAAGTTGCCGCCGAACTCCAGGGTGTTGAGGTTGTTGCCATAATTGCCCAAAGCGTTTCCCGCGCTGCTGAAGGACAGGGTCGCGGGCGCGCCGTTGAAATACATCTTGAGCTGGTTCCCGGTGCCCACCGCCGCCACGTGCGTCCAGGTGTTGGCCGCGGCGGGATAGTTGGCCAGCGCGGCGCCACCGTTCGCGGTGTAGATTTGCAGCCGCGCGCCATTGTCGAAGAACAGTCCGATGACTCCGGCCTGTACGAAAAGCCCGAAATACCCGGTGTTCAGCGTGGGATAGATCCAGCCCGCCAGCGTGAACTGCGCGAGGTTGCTCAGGGTTCCGCCGGCCACGGTTTCCAGGGTGTCGTCCACGCCGTCGAAACTGAAGCCGCGACCCAGCCGGCCCGTGGCGAGCAGCGCGCCATTCCGCGGCACCACCGGCTGGCTCGCCGTGGCGGCATTGGGCGAGTTGCCGCTCAAGGTATCCATTTTCCAGTGGTGCAGCAGGTTGGTGGAAGGAGCGAGCAGGTTGTAGGCGTCGTGGAAGGCAGGGCTGGTGTAGGAGATGATGGGGGACAGGAAGTCCGCGCTGTCGTCAATGACGAGTCGGTATTTCACGAGATCGGGATCGCCGTCCGTCATCGTGAACCCGAGCGATGGATTATTTGAAGTTGTATAGGTGGTAGTCGCGACGATGGTGGAATTGGAGAGACTGAAGGATGAAAGCGCGGGCGGGTTGTTAATGGTGAAGGCGTAACGGCCCGAGGAGGTGGAGTAGGCGATATTGCCGGAGCCGGTGATGACTCCGGTCGGGTCTATGCCCTGCACCTTCCAGATGTAGTCCCCGCGCCCGGACATGGCGAGGTTCCCGCCGGAAGTCGTGAAGATGCCTTCGGTCTGGAGCGTGGCCTGGGTGAACGAACCCGCCACCTGGAGGCTGGGATAGGTGGACACGGTGATGGTGTAACGCACCGGGTCGTCCTCGGGGTCGTCAATGAGGAAGCGGTACGTGGGACCGCCGGGAGCGGTGGTTTCGCCGATGAGCGGCGAGAACAGGCTGGTGGAGGGCGTCTGGCTCAGCACCACGAAGCCCGGCCCGGTGGCCAGCGCGATGCTGGAGGCCGAGCCGTAAACGTCGAAGGCCTGGACGGTCCAATAGTAATCCCCCAGTTCCGTGAGCGGGGTGGAACTCGCTATTTTGGCTCCGGGCGCCTCGAAGGCCCCCGGCCCGGTGCTGTAAACCAGATTGCCGCTGGTCTTATACACCTTGAGTTCGTACTGGACGTTGTTGCTCTGCGCGTCGGTCAGCGTGAAATTAAAGGATGGATTTTGATTATTTCTAAAGAAACGCCCCGGGCTGGCCGGATCGAGCCCAGAAACGCCAGGGGGACTGTTCACGGTGAAACTTGTTCCGGAAATTACAGAAGATGTGCGGCCAAAGGAGCTGATGGCTTGCACCGTCCACGCGTAGGTCCCGGCGGCCAGGCTCTGCCCGCTCGCGCCGGTGGCATAGGCTCCCGCTCCCGGCGATTGGCCCACGGTAAAAGAGGCATTCCCAGAATTCTGAAGTGCCGAGGTGTAGTCCACCACGGTGTTGCCGCTCAAGGTCAAGACGATGCGGAAACTGACCTGGCTGTCGCTGTCGGCCAGGGTGAAGGTGAAGTTCGGCGCGAAGCTGTGCGTGATGGTGCCGTGGTCGGTGCCCACGATCACCAGGCTGGCCGGATCGGAGGGCACGCTGTCCACGATGAAGGCCACGGAACCGCTATTGGCGGTGGTGTAGGACGACTGGAACCCGAAGCTATCGCGGGCGCGCGCGCGCCAGTAGTAGGCCCCGCTATTCAGGGTTCCGGGGCTGGTGGAGAAGCTCCCCGGCGCGGCCAACCCCGAAGTGACGTCAATGTCGGTGGCGCTGAAGCTGGAGTTCGAGCTCACCTGGATCTGGTAGGAGACGTTATGGCCGTCGGCGTCGGAAACGGAAAGCGCCAGGGTCGGGGGGCTGGCGACAAACCCGCCACTCACCGGCGAGGTGGGCGTGGCGACGGGCGTGCTGTTCACGATGAAGGCCACCGCGCTGTTGCCCGAGGTCGAGTAGGCAGAGGAGAAGTTCAGCGGATCGAAGGCGCGCACGCGC
>JAHFOS010000085.1:6600-18338 GCA_023261545.1 bacterium | reverse complement strand
AAAGCGCCCATCAGGCCAACGGTGTGCGTGACCGGGCGCAGCAGCCGGTGAATGGCGCGAAAGACGACGTAGGAAGGCGGCAGCAGCTCCTGGGCGTGGACGCGATAAGTGGCCTTGGGAAAAACCTCGCCGAAGAGGAAAAAGGGCAGGAACAGGATGAGGGTGGTCAGCACCTCAGGGCCGATCCAGACATGGCTCCAATCCACCGCATGGCTCTCCAACAAAGCCGCCGTGGCATAAGAAGCGGCCTGCAACGCGATATTATTCCCGATGAGCGCCACGCAGATCATCTCGCCGGGGTTGCGCAGGACGTCGAGGATTTCCCGGGCGCGCCTTGAGCCCCGCTCCGCCTGCAGAGCGAGCCGCTCGCGACTTACGAAATAAAAACCGCTCTCGGTGCCGGCGAAGAACCCGCAGGCGGCGATGCACAAGATGACGACGGCGATGAGGGCGATGGTCATCCTAAGAACGGCCGTTGAAAACAGGATGGACGTGTTTTGACGGGATAACTTTCAACCGCCGTTTTTAGGGTCATGCGTCTTCCCTGCGTTCCACGCGCATGCGCTCGATCTGGCGATCGCTGGCTTCGAGCACCGTGAAGGTGAGCTGGCCAAGCTCGATGTCCTCGCCCGCGGTGGGCACGCGGCCGAGCAGCGAGGTGAAGAAACCGCTCAGCGTGACGCTGTCGCCAGCGGGCTGCTCCTCGAAAAGGCGCAGATCGCGGAGGCGTTCGCGCCCCGGGATTTCAGCCGGGAGCCTCAAGCCCGCCCCCTCGCGCAGTGGAGCGGAGCGCACCCGCTGCAGGCAGCGCATCACGTCGTTCCAGGTGGCGAGTCCGGCCATGGCGCCGTATTCGTCCACCACCAGGATCACGCGGATGTTTTCGTCGAGCAGCTCCCGCAGCACGCGGTCCATGGTGGCGAGTTCCGGCATGAAGTGGATGGGCTTGGCGTAGCGGCGCACCGACTCGGGCGTCTCCTCGCCGCGGCCCACGAGGTCAATGACGTCGAGGTAATGTTGGATATCGTCGTGATCGCGGTGGTAGAGCGGCAAGGTGTGCGCGCCCCAGCGGCGCGCGTAGCGCAGCGCTTCGCCGGCCGTGCCGTTCAACGGGAAGGCCTTCACGTCCACTCGGGGCGTACAGAACTCCTTCAGGCGCAGGCGGCGCAGGCGCAGCAGGCTGGCGAGGATTTCGGCGCTGGGCACGGGAAGGTGCCCGCTGCGGCCGCTGGCGCTGAACATCTGGCTGAGCAGCGTGTCGTCCACGGCGGGACGAAGCTGTCTCGCGATGCCCAGCAGGCGGTTGGTGGCGTCCACGGAAATACTGAGGGCCCTGTTCAGGGGCGCCAGCAGCAGACGCAGGCGGTTGATGATGGGCGCGCACAAGCGTCCCACCGGATAAGGCGCTGCGGCCGCCACGGTTTTCGGCAAAATCTCCCCGCCGATGACCAGCAGGATGAGCACGCCAGCCGAGGCCGCGACACTGGCGGAGACCGAATAGAGCTCCTTGACACGAAAGATATAGACACTGGAAATCGCGAAATACATGAGGTTCACGAAGAGGTTGCCGAGCAGCACGGTCATCAGTAATTCGTTGGGCTCGCGCAGGAGTTGCAGGATGTGGGAGCCCCCCCCGCGCCGGTGGCGCTCGATCTGCATCAGGTGGCGGTCGCGCGCCACGAGGAAGAGAGAGGTCTCAGCGGCGGACATGGTCGCGCTCAGGATCAACAGCAGGAACAGCAGCGCTACGAGCATGGGGACCTTGAGTCCAGGGGCGCGCGCGGGCTCACCCCGTCTCCATGCGGCAAAAAAGCCCCAGCAGCTCGACCTCGTCCCGGACGGCCAGGGCGCGTTCCACGAGCTTCTCCCGTTGCACGGCGCGCGCCAAAGCCGCGAGGAAGCGCAGGTAAAGCCGATCCTCGTAGGGGGGGCAGAGCACGCCCACGAAGAGCCGCACTGGCGCGCCATCCAGGCTGTCGAAGTTCACTCCGCGCCTGGAGCGCAGCACGCCCACCAGGAAGTCGCGGGCCTGGAGCGTGCGCACATGCGGCATGGCGAAGCCCTCGCCGAAGGCCGTGGTGGCTTTGGATTCGCGATGCACCATGTCTTTGAGGCACTTCGATGGGTTCACGATTTTGCCGGTTGCAGCCAAGGCCCCGACCAGCGTTTCCAGGACCTGAACCTTGAGCCCCCAACGACGCTTGGCCGTGAGCTCCTCGTCTTCCTCGGGGAAATCTAGCCGCGAGTCGAGATCCAGTATGATGGTTTCGCGAAACAGGTGCCGGTGAAGGCCGGGGAGCATGCCATGAAAAACGGGGCATTCGGCGGTGCGGGGATTCTAGGGTGGAGCGTCCCTGGGCAAATTGCCGCCGGAGCCCTGCTGGCCTTTGGCATGGCCCTGCACCCCTGGAACGTGGAAGCCGGAGATTTCGAAGAGCGTCAAGGACGCAAACTTTTCGAGGAGGCCGAGCGCCACGCGCGGCAGAACCAGCCGGATCTCGCGCTGCTGAGCTACGCTGAAATCGTCGAATTCTTCCCCGGATGCGCGCTCTGGGATGAGGCCTGCCTCAAGATGTCCTCGCTGCACCTCCTGTATCGCAATCCGGCGGCCAGCGAGGAATTCCTCACCCGCCTGCGCGCCCATGCCGGCACCGACCCTGAGCGGCGCCGCGCCGCGCTCGCGGCCTACTGGGACTTCTTCCTCAAACAGCAAAAACCCCAGTTGCTCGGCGTGTGGCTGGAGCGTTGCAGCGGCGAAGAGCTGGCCCTGTTGCGCGCGCGGGCCGAGCTCGCCAAGGAGTTGGTGCAAATAACCCACGGCACGACCTTCCCGGTGCTGCTCGAACTTTGCCGTCAACTTGGGTTTGAGAAGCCGCTGCTTCAAGCCATCCAAGTCTGCGAAAGCGGGGAGATCCACGAGGACCTCCGCGGCCAGACGCTCATCCTGCGCCTGGCCCTGGAGACGGGCGATCCCACTTTGCTGAAGCGGTCGCTGGCGCGCATGGCCAACAGCGGCCTTCACCTGGAAGCGCATCGCGTTCTGGAAGAGCTGCCGCGCGAACGCCGGGATACGGCGCTCCACGGCTTATGGCTGGGACTGCTCCTGGATGGACGCCTCTTTGAGGAAGCCGATGAGCTCCTGCGGCGCCTGCCCAAGGATCAATTCCTCACGGAACGCGTCGTCGTCCACGGAGGTCTGGAGCGCTGGGAGGAGGCCCGCGCGCTCCTCAGCGGCCACGAGGCACAACTGGTCGGCCAACTCAAATTTCCGGATCTCGAAAACCTGGCCTTGGGTCTGTCCGTGGCTCCGGGCGGAAAACCAGCGGCGGAGAAACTCGTGGCGGCTCTGCCGGATAGCGCGGCGCGCTCCTTCCTCGAAATCCAGCTCATGGATCGCGACCGCCCCCAACTCATCGAGGCGCGTCTCAATGAGCTGGCCGCGCGTCATCCCGAGGAAACCGCCCAGGCCCGCATCGAACTCGCCCTGCTCGCCCGCCGCCAGGGCGACTGGAACCGTTGCCGTGCCATGCTCGACGAAGTCCTGGCCTCCCACCCTCAAGGGGCCGTCGCGGAGCGGGCACGGCAGGAGCTGCTCACCCTGGAATTGCTCTATGGCTCCGGCGGCCCCAACGCAAAGTGATGATTTTGGGTAAACGTTCAGCCCATGGTTCGCGCCTTCGCATTGATGAGTCAACAGCCAGGCCCGTTCGTGCTGAGCTTGTCGAAGCATGAATGGGCCGTGCCGCCCTTCGACAAGCTCACCCCCCGAAGCGGGGGGTAAGGGACGAACGGCGGTGGGCATTGTCGTGGCACCAAAAGGGCTGAACGCTTACGTTTCCTGATTGTCCTTGACACGGGTGTCCCCTGCTTGCAAGGACTTGGCGGGCCTCACAATCCGCCCCCTACGATATTTCGGCGATTTCCATGAAGAAAGACATCCATCCCGCCTACCAGGAAACCGATGTGATCTGCGGTTGCGGGCATACCTTCAAAACCCGCTCCACAGCGAAGGAGATCCGCATCGAGATTTGCTCCAGTTGCCACCCCTTCTTCACCGGCAATGAGAAGTTCGTGGACGCCACGGGCAGGGTGGACAAGTTCCAGAAACGCTTCGCCTGGGACGCGGCCAAAGCCATCGCTGTCTCTAAAGGATGACGCTCGAGGAGCTTCGAAGAGCCGAAGCTCGATTCGAAGAACTTGAACAGAAGCTCAGCGACCCGGACGTCATCGTCCGGGACCCGTCCTACAAGAAGTATCTGGTCGAGCATGGCGGACTGGCGCGGGTGGTGAAATCCTGGCGCGCTCTGAGAGATGCGCGCCGCGAGCTCGAGGAAGCCCAGGCCTTGGCCCAGTCCCCGGACGGTGAGTATGCGGCCCTGGCCGCCGCCGAGCTGCCCGTGCTGCAAGAGAAGTGCGCCCGTGAACTCGAGGCTTTGCAGGCGCAAATGCTGGCCAGCGAGGACGATGGCAACCGCAACGTCATCATGGAGCTCAGGGCGGGCACCGGCGGCGACGAGTCGGCCATTTTCGTCGGTGACCTGCTGCGCATGTATCAGCACTATGCCACCACCAGGGATTGGAACTTCGAGACATTGAGCTTCAGCCCGTCGGAGCGCGGCGGTTTCAAAGAGGTGATCGTCGCGATCTCCGGCACCGACGTGTACGCGTGCCTCAAGTACGAAAGCGGCACCCACCGCGTGCAGCGCGTCCCCGAAACCGAAGCGCAGGGGCGCATCCACACCTCGGCGGCCACGGTGGCGGTGCTGCCCGAGGTCGAAGAGGTCGAGGTCGAGCTGCGCGCCGAGGACATCCGCCGCGACACCTACTGCTCCTCGGGTCCGGGCGGCCAGCACGTCAACACCACCCATTCGGCCGTGCGCCTCACGCATCTGCCCAGCGGCATCGTCGTCACCTGCCAGGACGAGAAATCTCAGATCAAGAACACCGACAAGGCGATGCGCGTGCTGCGCAGCCGGTTGTACGACCTGCACCGCGGGCGCGCCGACGCGGAGCGGTCGCGCGAGCGCCGCGAGCAAATAGGCAGCGGGGATCGCAGCGAACGCATCCGCACCTATAATTTTCCGCAAAACCGGCTCACCGACCACCGCATCGGCTTCACCCTCTACAACCTGCTGGCCGTCATGGACGGGGAGCTGGGCCCGGTGATCGAGGCGCTCAGCAAGGAGGCGCGTCAGCGGCGCTTCGAAGGCTTGTTTTGATGGCCGCGGTCCTCGTTCCGCCAGCGAGCTGGAAAGCCCTCCACGATCGCGCGCGCCAGCGGCTTGCCGCCGCGGGCATCCGGGAATCCGCGCGCGAAGCTTACCTGATCGTCGCGGCGGGGGGCGGGCCGGAACCGCTGCGGCTCATCGCCCGCGCCGCCGAAGCGCCGCCGCCGGCCATCACCGCTGGCGTCCTCGAACTGGCCGAGCGTCGCGCCCGGCACGAGCCCATGGCCTACATCCTGGGTTGCAGGGAATTCTACGGACGATCCTTCCGTGTCGGCCCCGGGGCGCTGGTGCCGCGCCCGGAAACCGAGCTCCTCGTGGAAAAAATCCTCGCCGACCATGCCCGCGCGCCTTTCCGGTTCGGCCTCGACCTGTGCGCGGGAACGGGGTGCGTCGCCATCACGCTGGCCGCCACGGCCCGGATAGAGTTGGCCATGCTGGATAAAAGCCAAGCAGCGCTCGCCTACGCGCGTCTCAACAGCCAGGCTCTTCTAAAGCAAGAGCTTGCCTTCCACACCTGTGATCTCTTGGAGGATCCCCTCCCCGAACCCCGTTACGATCTCCTGGTGATGAATCCTCCCTATCTCAGTGCCGCGGAACTCGCGGCAGCCCCGGAACTCGGGGCCGAGCCTCGGGAGGCTTTGCTCGGCGGAGAGCGCACGGGCCTCGAATTCACCGCGAAGGTTTTGGAGCGCCTTTACCCTTGGGCCGCCCCGGGCACGCGCTTCTATATCGAGCTCGGCTGGCGGCACCGCGAGTGGCTGGGCGACCGCTCGCATTGGAACGGCTGGCGCCTGCGCGGGTGGATTCCCGATCTCGCTGGGATCGCGCGCGTCCTTGTGCTCTATCGCGAATAGGAGGCTGATGTGGATCGGCAGACTCTAGGCGTCATCCTCGGCGTGGCCTTGCTCCTGTTGGTCTGGTTTACCATGATCGTGCCCAGGCTTCCCGAGGACTGGCTTCCCCGCCAGAATCCGCCCGGAACTGAACAGGCCGCGAGCGTTCCTGGCGTGGCGCCTTCCCCGGCGGCGCAGACGGCTCCCGAGGCTCCGCTCGCTTCCAGCACCGATAGCCTCGGAAAATCCTCGCCCAATCCGCCAGCCCAGGAATGGCCTGCGGAACCCGCCGTGGCGCGCGAGGAGTTTGAAATCGCAACCGACCTGTTGCGCGTGCGCTTCGACAACCTTGGCGGGGTCGTGCTGGGGCTCAGCCTCAAAGGCTATCACCCCGATTTGAACTCGCCGGAGGAACTGGTCCTCACCTCGGCGCCTTGTTTTGTTCATACCGAGAAACCCGTGCCCATGGTGGCGCGCAGGGAGCGTCAGGATGGCCAGGACACCGTGATTTTCGAGGGCGGAGGAGTACGCAAGACCTTCGTTTTCAGGAAAGGTTCCTTCGCTTTCGACTACGAAATCGCCGGAAATCTAAAGCCCAATTCTGAACTGCTGGATCTTCACCCCCTGATGGTGAACGAGCACGCCACGTTCAGCGCCATGACGGGAGGGGTCCATTGCAGCCCCGACCAATCGTATTCCCAGAACAGCCAGGTCATGCCCATCGCCAAGTTTCCCGCCTCTTCTCCGCCCCTGTCCTTCGCGCCGGGCAAGCTCAGTTGGGCGGGATTCCGTTCCAAGTACTTCCTGCTGCTGGCCGAACCCCGGGAGGCTCCGGCGCTCGTGCTCGAATGGAGCCAGGCGGGTGGGGTGCCGAAAGGCCGGCTGCTGGCGGCCGGCGGCCCGGGCCCCTGGCGTTTTCGCGTCTATGCCGGCCCGGCCCACAAGCCCGATCTCTTGCCGCTCGGCCCCCAGTACGAACCCATCTTCAATTACACGGGCATTGACCCGATCATCCACCTGTTGCTTTTCCTGCTCGAATTCTTCCACGAAAACCTCGGACTCAACATGGGCCTGGCCATCCTGCTGCTCACCATCGTGGTGCGCGGCGGCCTGCTGCCCCTCAACATGAAGGCGCAATCCTCCATGGTCCTCATGTCCCAGCTCACTCCGGAAATCAAGAAATTGCAGGAGCAATTCAAGAACGACCGCCAGCGTCTGGCCCAGGAACAGATGCGGCTTTTCAAAGAACACGGCCACAACCCCATGGCGGGATGCCTGCCGGTCTTCATCCAGGTGCCGGTCTTCCTGGCGCTGTTCTCGGCCATCGGCGAGGGATTCTCCCTGCGCCAAGCGCCGTTCTTCGGCTGGATCCACGACCTGAGCGCACCCGACCGCCTTGTCCTGCTCCCCTTTGATCTGCCCTTCCTCGGCAACGGCAACGGCACGACCAACCTGAACCTGCTGGTGCTGCTGTACCTCGCCACCACCTACATCCAACAGTCGCTCATGCCCAAGAGCACGGACCCGCAGCAACAACAGGCCCAGAGCATGATGAAGATCATGATGTTCGTCTTCGCCGTCTTCCTCTACAATTATTCGAGCGGCCTCATGGTCTATTGGGTGGGCAGCAACACCTGGAGCATCGCGGAGAGCTGGTACATCCGCAACAAGGTGGTCCCCCGCCTCAAGGCCAAGCTCGCGGCCAGGAAGACCTGAGACGTTGGCTCTCCTCGGCCAGCGCCTCTCCCTGGCGACCCTGCTGGTTCTTTGCGCCTGCGGCACGGGCAGCGGCGCCGATGTGGATCGGGTGCGGCTGGCCGCGCGCCCCGACCGTACGGAGTGGTACTGGGTGGAGAACCACCTCGAATTCAAACCTTCCTTAATCGCCAAGGTCTTCATCGCCACTGGCAACGACATTAGTTCGTTTGACGCCAATCGCGCGCTGGCCCTGGAGGGTTCCTGCCGCTCATTTTTTTATGGCAAGTTAGGCTTGTTGCTGGTGATGCCGCAAAGCATCTACCTCCTCGACGTTGGCGCGCGCGACACCAGGCTCGTCGCCCGGGCGCCGGATGAGATCGAATTCCTGGCGGCGACGCAGGGAAGCGGTCGGTTACATATTTTGGGGCTGAAAAAAGAGAGCGCCTTCGTGCTGATCGATCCTGGCGAAAATATTACGGAACTGCCCGGGAAGACTCTTCCCAAAACTTTCAAGATTTTGGTGTGTGCGGGGCCAGACACTATGGCTTTCGCCGTGTCGGATCCTGGCCACCTGTTCAATCCAGATCAATGGGACTTCACCGGCCTCAGATTCAAAGGCGATGATTTCCTTGGTGTGAATCATGATGTTTCCAACGATATCCCCCTCCAGGACATGAGCGCCGTTGGCAACCAGCTTTGGCTGATTCGCAAGGATAACCCCAAGGCGCTGCGCTGGCCCGCGGAGGGCCTGTTCATGGGCGAATTCCCCATGCCACCCCTCCCCCAGGGCGCCACGCACTGGAACGCTTTCGCGCAGTCGGCGTCAGGCCGGCTGGAATTGGCGCGGGGACCGGGGACTTATCACTTGAGCCTGGAAAGTGGCAAGCGCGTCAGTTTCGCCGAACCCCGGCGCGGAGACGCGGTGGGGGTCCTGCGGCGCATGTTCACGATCCAGCTCCTGGCGTTGAGCCTGACCGTCATCATCCTCGTCTATCTGCGCCGCCGGCGCGCGCTGGCTTTCCCCATCGCCTTGCCAGCGCACAGTTTGGTGGCACACCCCTGCGGCCTGTTCCGCCGCAGCACCGCCTTCTGGATTGATGTCTCCATTTTTCTGAAACCAGCGCGCGACATGGTGGACGAGGCGTACTTTGGCGGTCTGTTCCGCGAAGCGACCCATGAACTCCTGCAATACACGGCCCCAGGCCCCGACTTGTCCCTGTGGCAGTTGCAGGCTTACGCCATGCTGCTGCGGGATCACCTGCCGCTCATGTTCGAATCTTTCGGCGTGCAGTTGGGCATCATCGCCCTTTACCATGGCCTCATGGAGTACTTTTTCGCGGCGAGCCTCGGCAAGATGTTCCTCAACATCAAGGTGATGAGCGAGGGCGGCGGGCGCCCTCGTCCCCGGCAAATCGTCATCAAAAGCGTCTGTCGCTTCGTGGATTATTTCATGTGGTTTCCCCTGGGGCTCATCTTCTGCTGGTGCAATAGGAAACGCAAGTGCTGCGGCGATCTGCTGGCGGGCACCGTGGTGGTCCGAGAACCCCTCGAAATGCGCTGATCGCCCTTGCGAATCGTCTGGATCCTGCTGTTGATCCTCTGCTTGATCGCCACCCTGTGGTTGGCGCGCGATCTGGTGGGCTACGAGCCTCCCATCGTCGAAAAATATCCCCCCTCCCCCGCGGTGCGCGTGCTCCTGGGCCGAAAACTTTCTTCCATCGCCGTCGAGCCCGAGGGCGTTGGCAAAAGCGGGCGCATGAGCCTGTGGCTGGCCGGAGCCGACAAACCGCTGCGGTGGGAGGGGCGCAGCTTGCTCATCGAACGCAAGTCCGGGGTTTTTGGGTTCGCCGGTCTCAAGGAGACGGCCGCCGCCCTGGAGCTTATTCCCGACGAGGGATTTTTTTCCTGGCAGGGCGGCCGCTATCCCGGCAGCCTGCGGATCCTCGCCAATGGCGAGGAGACCTTCGATGTCGTGAACGAACTGCCGCTCGAGCCCTATGTGAGCCGTGTCGTGAGTTCGGAAATGCGCTCCCAGTGGCCGCTGGAAACCCTGAAGGCCCAGGCCGTGGCGGCGCGCAGTTTCGCCCTTTTCCACACGCAGCAGCGCCGCAACTCTCCCTACGATCTCCTGGGCAACAGCCGCGCGTTGTCTTATCGCGGCGCCGACCCCGCGCGCCGCGCCATCCAGGCGGTGCTGGAAACCCGTGGCGTGGTCTTGCAATACCATGGCCGCCTGTTGCCGGCCTTTTTCGTCAGCACCTGCGGAGGTCGAACCGACCGCGCCGCCCTGAGTTTCTCCGTGGAAGACACCCCCTGTTTCCAAGGCGTCGCGTGTCCCCATTGCCGCCTTTCGCCCCATTACGAATGGAACGCGACCTTCACTCCCGGCGAGCTCAAGGAGGTCCTTGCCGCCTGGAATACGGGCCAGGAAGCCGTCGCGTCTTTAGAAGTGGCGGCGCGCGAAAACGAGCGGGTGATAACCCTCGCGGCCCGCTTTGCTTCCGGACGCAGGGTGGAGCTCCCCGCCGTGGACTTCCGCCTCGCCGCCAACCGCCGTGCCGGCAAGGAAGTCCTGCGCAGCCTGCACTTCACCCTGGCTCTGGGCCCCGAGGGGCTCGTGGTGCAAGGAAAAGGCTGGGGCTGGCACGGCTCCGGCCTCTGCCAGTTCGGCGCCAAGAAGATGGGCGACGACCTGCGCACCTGCAAGGAGATCTTGGAATTCTATTTCCCAGGAGCCGAACTCGGACGTGCCTACGGAGCGGAGATGTAGCCTGACCCATCCTCCTACTTCTCCCCCAGGGCCAGATCCAGCCGGCCGGCATGCCGCGCGAGCAGGGTTTGCGCGCGCGGGCGGGAAAGTCCCAGTCGCTGCATCACCACGGCTGTTTTGACCACGCCGCCTGCGCGCGCGAGCAGGCGGAAAGCGCGCGGGCGGGAGATTCCGGTGAGCAGGGTGATGATGCGCGCGGCGCGGTCGCGCAGCTTGTCGTTGCGGGCACTGAGGTCCACCATCAGGTTTTCGTAAACCCGCCCCGCGCGCACCATGAGGGTGGTGGAAACGATATTGAGGGCCATCTTGGTGGCGCTGCCGGCCTTCATGCGGGTGGAGCCGGTGAGCACTTCCGGGCCGGTAGGGAGCACGATGAGGTGGCGTGCCCCCGGTGGTTTAGCGAGCGGCGTGCAGGTCATCAGGCCGGTGTTAATTCCAGGTACAAGCCGCGCCGCGTACAGGAGCGCCCCCAGCACATAGGGCGTGGTGCCGCCCGCGGCAATGCCCAACAGGCTGTCGCGGGCGCTGAGGCGCAGGCGCTCCAAAGCGCGTTGCGCCCCCGCGGGATCGTCTTCCAGGCCTTCGCTGGAGCGGCGCAGCGCGCGCGCACCCCCGGCGATGAGGCCGATGATGCGGCCCGGGGGCACTTGGAACGTCGGGGGCGCCTCGGCGGCGTCGAGCACGCCCAGGCGGCCCGAGGTTCCCGCGCCGATGTAGATGATGCGGCCGCCAGCGAGGAATCCGGATTCAGCATCCTCGATGAAAGCGCTGAGCGCCCCCGCCGCCCGGCCCACCGCCACGGGGACCGCGCGGTCTGCGCGGTTGATGAGGCGGACGATGGCGGCGGCGGAAAGGCGGTGCAAGGCGCGGCTGCGCGGGTGGCGCCGCTCCGTGGCGATGGCGGCGCGGTTGCGGGGCAACTTGGGTTTTACTCCCTTACGCATTTTCTTCTTTGAAGAAACGAGGCCCGTGACTTTTCTTCTCCGCGACCCCAGCGTCTCCGCGTGCAAAAATGTTGTTGTGCCCGGTGAAAACGTGAGGAAAGAAGAGTAAGAATGATCACGCGGAGACGCGGAGGAAAGAGGGCGGTTGACAACTTTTGGGGTTCTTGGCTTTTAGTTCCGGCTGCGCCGACTTAGGGCCATATCCAAAACCCGCCGCGCGGCAGGGGCCGGCGCGCGCCGGTCACCTGCGCCAAAGTGATGGGAA
>JAHFOS010000085.1:0-6590 GCA_023261545.1 bacterium | reverse complement strand
CCGCCATGGCGGCGGCCTCGCGATAGGCCAGAAGCGCGTCGTCCCCTTGAGGAAAATCCAGGCCCGCTGCGCGCGCGCGGATTTCCGCCACTAGCGCGGCGTTGCGGCGTCCGCCGCCAGCGAGCCAACAGCTCCCGCGCGCGGGCAATGCGCGCGCGATGGTCTCCGCCACCGCCGCGCAGGCGGTGCGCAGCAGGTCCGCCGGTCGCGCGCGACCGGATAACGGGTGGGTCCAATGGGCCGGATCATCTTCGCTGCCAAGGGATTGGCGCGCGCGCGCCGGCTGCAAATGTTGCTTGAATTTCCGAAAAAAGACGGGGAGAATCTGACCGCGCAGCGCCGCGCGGCCCCCGGCATCGTATTCACGGCCCAGCAGGCGCCGTGCCAGCCCGTTCAGCAGCAAGTTGCAGGCGCAGACGTCGCGGGCGACGATGGCGGCAATTTCACGCTTTTCCCCTCCCCCCCCATGCGCGCGCGGCAAGCAGGTGATATTGCAGAACCCCCCGAGGTTCACCACGGTCACCGGCGCCACCCGCGAGCGAAACAACACCCAGTCGGCCAGCGGCGTGATGGGTGCTCCCTGCCCCCCCGCCGCGAGGTCCATGGCGCGCAAATCGAAAACCACGGGCACCCCAAGCCCCCGGGCGATGGGCGCCGGATTGATGAGCTGCAGGCTCAGGGGCGGGCGGTGGAAGACCGTCTGCCCGTGGACGGCCACGAACTCAGGCCGGCGTCCGTGGAGCAGGCGGCGCAACACCTCCAGGTGGAGTTTTCCGAAACGGCGCGCGAGCTCCGCCACCTGTTCCGCCTCCAGGGCCTCACCCTCCGCGAAAGCGCGCAACTGTTTGGCCAGGGGACCGAGCGTGCGCTGGCGGCCCTCCAGTAAACGCACCCGCATCCCGAGACCGCGATCGCTGATTTCGATGAGCGCCACGTCCAGCCCGTCCAGGCTGGTGCCCGTCATGCAGCCGGCCGCAAGGCGCTTCACTTTAACCCGGAGCAGCCGGAACTAAAAACCTCTTTAACAGATTCTCCCCCCTCCGCGTCTCCGCGTGAACCCATCCCCGTCTTTTTTTCACTTTTCAGGCTCATCCGAAGAATGCGTACCTCTGGTAGTTTCCTCTCCCCAGTTTTTCCCAAATGCTCCGTGTTCTTAACTCGAATTTATCCACAGATTACACCGATGGGCACTGATAAAGAGGCCAGCCTTTGAGCACTTTCCGTGTTAATCTGTGTCATCTGTGGAAAAATCCCCCGGTATTGCGATGTGGTTCCCGCCATGCCAGATCGTGTGCCCGTGTGAAAACTCTTGAAAAGTACGCATTATTCGGATGAGCCACTTTTTCATATCAGCGCCGAATGCGACAACCTTCTTGCACGCGGAGAATACAGAAAAACCTGAGCGGATCACCAATACTCTTCGGAGATGATGTCCTGTTTTGGTTGGAAGCCGCGCGCCGCGGCGATGGCCTTGATGTTCTCGATCATGGCGGGATTGCCACACAGCATCAGGACGGACTCCGAACCGCGCAGCGGGTGTCCCAGCTCGTCCTCGATGGGCAAGCGCGATGAAACATCTTGCGCCGCCGCCTTCTGCGCCTCCTCGACGCTCACCCTGCCCTTGCTTGAGCGCTGCATGAAAAGCTCCTCGGCGTAATCTTTTGACTTGCCGGGCGCTTCCTCGCGCGAGAGCGTGAAGCGGTACTTGATGTCCAGATCGCGGCTGAGTTCCGCGATGATCCCGCGGTAGGCGAGGTCCGAAGAACGCGAAACGCCATGGATGAGGAAGAAGCGCCGGCGGCTGCCCTCCTTGCGGAACACCTTGAGCATGCTGATGAAAGGGGCCAGTCCCGTGCCCGTGGCCACCATGACGAGATCGCGGGTGTCCGGAGTCGGCAGGAAACTGCCGCGCGCTTTTTCCAGCAGCAGGTATTCCGCGTCAGGGGCGGGATTGAAGAGTTCGGTGGAGAGCTGGCCCTGCTGATCCTCGCGCCGGCCATCCTTGCGCACCCAGGCCACATAGAGCTCCAGCTCGTCTTCAAAGGGGGCGGAGGCCAGTGAATAGGGGCGTAGCACCGTGCCGCGTCCATCCTCCACCTTGATGGCCTTGCCCTGGAGACCCGCGCGGCGGATGCCGAAGGTGACATACTGGCCGGCCAGGTAGTCAATGCGCTTTTCAGGACGAAAACGAAAGATTCCGAGGTTGGGGGTGAGGATCTCCCTGTGCGTGAGCTCGGCTTTGAGGTACTTCATATTCTCCGTTTCCTGAGCTGAGGGCCGCCTACTATATCCCCCATGAGCGGTTGGAAAAGCGGTCCGCATCCCCCATCCCCTTGAAGGAGCCCCGGGAAATCCTGCAATCCTGGCTGCCGCACCTCGTGATGGCCGCCCTGCTGGTTTTCGCCCTGTGGCTGCTGCTCGCCGTCTTCGGGCCGCTCAAGGACGCGCTGCTGCTGGCCGCAGCGCTTGCGGCCCTCACCCATGCCGTGCTCTACGATCCGCTGCTGCGTTGGAGCCAACCGCTGGCAAACTGGGCCGGTTCCTACCAGCAGCGCTACCTGTGCGGGGTCACCGCCACGGTGTTGCTGGTGCTGCTGCTCCTGAGCCCCTTCCTGCTGCTGCTGGCCGGAGCCGCGGGATCGCTCGAAGAGCTTTTGACCCTGATGGCCGGCGTGATGCTGAAAGACCCGCGTAAAATTGACATCCTGCTCGGGCATTTGGAGCACCAGGCCGGGGAACTCAAGGCCCTCTATCCGCGGCTGCCTTTCGACCCCCATGAGCTCCGTGACTTCGCCGCCGAACGCCTGAGCGAAGCGGCGGATTTCGCGCCTTCCTTTCTCACCTATGTCTTCAAGGGCACGGGTGGGCTTCTCGCCCAGGGCGTGCTGGCGCTCGTCGCCCTTTCTTTCTTTTACACCCAGGGGCCGGACCTGGTGCGCCGGCTGCTGCGCTTCACGCCGCTCAGCGCCGACGAGTGCGAGCGGCTCATGGCGCTGCACCGGCGCATCGTGCTGAGGTTGCTCAGCGATACGGCGGCCACCGCCCTCGCCAAAGGCATCGCCCTGGGGGTCATCGCCTGGGCCTTCACCGGACTGCATTTCGCCCTGGTCGGCATGCTGGCGGCTTTCGTGAGCCTCATTCCCGTCATCGGCAGCGCCATGGTGTGGGTGCCGCTGGCCTCGTTGCTCTGGACCCAGGGACGGGCGGGTTCCGCCCTCGCGTTGGCGATTTTGAGCATCGCCGCCGACGTCATCGTGAACCGCCTGAGCCTCAAACTCGGGCGGCGGCTCCACGATCAGGGCTCCTGGATGAGCTTCTTCCTGTTCCTGAGCCTCATCGGCGGCTTGCTACAATTCGGGTTCAAGGGCCTGGTGGTGGGCCCCATGGTGGTGGTGATCTCCGCCGTGCTGGGCAGCTTCTTGCTGCCGCTTTACGGCCCCGGCCCGCGCGAGGAAGATTCCGATACCTGACGCCAACACCCGGGAAAGTTCACTCCCCGTCACTCTCCGGGTCTTTTCTCTGATAAATTTCGCGAACTTCTCCCAACAATTGCGGGAAGGTGGCCGCGCGGATGGCCGCGCGGATGCGGGCCATGAGGCTTGTATAGTAGTAAATATTGTGCAGGCTCAGCGCCATCGCCCCCAAGGGTTCGCCCGCCATGAGCAGATGGCGGAGATAGCCCCTTGAGAAGCGCGAGCAACAGGGGCCGCCGCAGGCCGAGTCGAGAGGGGCGCCGTCGCTCTCGAAGGCCTGGTTGCGCAGGCGCAGCCGGCCCGAGGAGGTGAAGGCCACGCCATGCCGGCCCACGCGCGTGGGCATCACGCAGTCAAACATATCGATGCCCAGCGCGACGGACTCAACGAGGTCGAGGGGCGTGCCCACCCCCATGAGGTAGTGGGGTCGCTCCCGGGGCAGGAGCGCGGCCAGGAAAGCGAGCACCGCCAGCCGCTGCTCGCGGGACTCGCCGACAGCCAGGCCGCCGATGGCCAGTCCCGGCAGGTCGGCCTCCAGGGTGCGCTCCAGGGATTCGCGGCGCAACCCTTCATGCGTGCCGCCTTGGACGATGCCGAAAAGGAGTTGATCCTCGCGGCGGTGGGCCGCCTTAGAACGCAGCAGCCAGCGCGCGGTGCGCCGCACCGACTCGCTGAGCGGACCCTCCTCGCAGGGCAGCGCGGGACATTCATCGAAGGCCATGATGATGTCGGCTCCGAGACGATTTTGGATTTCCACGGATTTTTCGGGGCTCAGGAACAGGCTTGAACCGTCGAGGTGGGATCGGAAGGCGATGCCCTCCTCGCGGATTTCGCGCAGCCGGGCGAGCGAAAAAACCTGGAAACCTCCGCTATCGGTCAGCAGCGCGCGCGGCCAGCCCATGAAGGCGTGCAGGCCGCCGAGTTTTTCCACCCGTTCCGCCCCCGGACGCAGCGCCAGGTGGTAGGTGTTGGCCAGCAGCACTTCCGCCCCGGCGGCATCGAGTTGTTCAGGCCAAACGCCCTTGACGCTCCCCTGGGTGCCCACCGGCATGAAGACCGGGGTGTGGACGAAGCCATGGGCGGTGTGGAGCCGGCCACAGCGCGCAAAACCACCCGGTTGTTCGCGGAGGATCTCGAATTTCCCCGGTGATGGTTCCGGGGCGGGCTGCACGCCTCAGCGCTTGGAGAACTGGAAGCGCGCCCGCGCCGCCTTCTGGCCGGGCTTCTTGCGTTCCTTCATGCGCGGATCACGGGAAAGGAAGCCGTGCTCGCGCAATCCGGGCTCTACGGCGGGGTCGGCTTCCAGGAGCGCGCGCGCCAGACCCATCATCACGGCTCCGGCCTGGCCGGCGAGGCCGCCGCCATGCACATTGGCGAAAAGGTCGTATTTATCGCTGAGGTTCAAGGTTTTGAGCGGCCGCAGGGCCGTCTCGCGCAGACTGCTGGTCTTGAAGTACTCGGGCAGCGGACGGCCATTGACGGTCGCCTGACCCGTCCCCGCGGGGCGCAACTGCACCCGGGCCACGGAAGTTTTGCGGCGCCCCAGTCCCCAGATGAAGTCCGTCATGCCTTCTCCTTTTTGGCGAAGTCCAGGGCCAGCGGCGCCTGAGCTGTGTGGGGATGCTTGGCTCCGGCGTAAATCTTGAGACGCCTCATCATCGAGCGCCCCAGATTGGTCTTGGGCAGCATGCGCTTCACCGCGAAGGTCAGGATGCGCTCGGGATGAACCCGGCGCATTTCAATCTGGGACGTGGCTTTGAGACCGCCCGGATACATGGAGTGGTGGCGGTAGAGCTTGTCCTCGCCCTTCCTGCCGGTGAAGACCACCCGGTCCGCGTTGATCACCACAACGTGATCCCCCATATCGGCGTAGGGGGTGTAGCTGGGCTTGTGCTTGCCCATGAGCACCGTGGCGATGCGGCTCGCCAGGCGTCCCACGATGTGATCCGCCGCGTCCACGACATACCAGTCGTTCGGGGTCACACCCGGCTTGGCCAGCGTCGTTGTCTTGTTGTTCATGAGGCGCTCCGTAGCAACTGGGCCTTGGCCAGTTCCACGATCTCGGCGAAGGCTTTGGGGTCGTGGATGGCCAGCTCGGACAGCAGTTTGCGGTTGATGCGCACGTCCGCCAGTTTGAGGCCCCGCTGAAACCTGCTGTAGGTCAACCCCTGATCGCGCACGGCGGCATTGAGACGGACGATCCACAGCGCGCGGAAGTGGCGCTTGCGCTGCTTGCGATCGCGGGTGGCGTAGTTTTCCGCGCGCGTGACGGTCTCGCGCACCAGCTTGAGCGTCTTGGAACGCAGGCCCCAATAGCCTTTGGCCCTGTGGCGCAGGCGCTGCTTGGAACGATGGCGTCCGACGGGATTGCGGGTTCTCACTTCAGGCTCCCATCATGCGGCAGTATTTCTTCGTCAGGTGATCCGCCAGGTTCGCATCCTTGCGCATGTTGCGGCGGCGCTTGCTGGTCTTTCCGGCATTGAGATGACTCGTCCCTGGGCGGCGATGAATCACCTTGCCGCGGGCACTCACCTTGAAACGGTGCTTGATGCCTTTATGGGTTTTCATCATGGCTGGCAGCTTCTTCCTTCTGATCTTCCTTCGGGGGGGTCGCCGGTTTGACGGAGGGCGCTTTCTTCCGCTTCAGCGGGGCGACGACAATCTGGATCTTGTTATCGGCATTCTTGGCACCTTGCTCGACGCGGCCCAGCTCTTTTAACGCGTTGCCGAGTTCGTCAAGCACGCGCAGCCCGTGTCCCTTGTGTTGTTTCTCGCGGCCCCGGAAACGCATGGTCAGCGCCACGCGGAACCCTTCGTCCAGGAAACGGCGCGCGCTAGTCAGCTTGATTTCGCGGTCGTGCGGGTCAATGCCGGGGCGGAACCAGATTTCCTTGATTTCGACGGCGTGGTGGTGTTTTTTAGCGTCATGGAGGCGTTTCTTCTGCCGGTATTTCTGCTTGCCGAAGTCCATCAGGCGGCAAACGGGTGGATCCACGTCCCGGGCCACCTCCACCAAATCCATTCCCTTGTCCGCCGCCATGCGAATGGCCTCGTAGGTATTCAAGAACCCCAGGGGCTCGCCGTTCTCGCCGATGAGGCGGATGCGCGGCACGGCTA
>JAHFOS010000233.1 GCA_023261545.1 bacterium | reverse complement strand
TCTGAAGCAGCCGGCTAAGCAGGGCCGCCACCAGGGGCCCGTTACCGAGGAACTTGCCCCACTCCTCAAATCCCAAGTTGGTCGTAATGATTGTGCTCTTACGATTGCATCGATTGTCCATCAAGCGGAAGAAGTCGTTAATCTCTCGAGGGTCGAGCGCGTTGACATATCCAAGCTCCTCGATGAGGAGCACATCCAGTCGCGAGAGGGTCTGGATGCGGGAGCGTGTGGCGCGGTCGGCGTGACTGGCCCGGAGGTCCTCAAAGAGCTTGTCGGCCTTGATGGCCTGGCAACGACGGCCTGCGTAGAGGGCCTTCATCAATATCCCGGAGGCCAGACCGCTTTTGCCTACGGCGGCCTGGCCGATGAACACGACCGACTCGCCCCGGGCGATGAAGTCTAGTTCCGCCAGTTCGTAGATGGTCCGCTTGTTGACACATTTCTGGAGGTGGAAGGGGAAGGTCTCCAGGGTCCAGAACTCGTCGAGTCCCGAGCGCCTGAGGCGGCTGGCGATAGCGCGGTCGCGCTGACCTTCATGCTCGCGCCGAAGCAATTCCAAAAGAAAGGCGCTGTAACTCGGTTTGTCTTTCTGTGCGGTTTTGATGGCTTCGGCCACCGTCGCGCGAGCGTGACGTAGTTTGAGGGCATCAAGCAGCGTATGAATATCTTCAAGCATCGGGGTTTTCTCCTTCGGGGTCCGGAATGTAATCCTTCAAATCGGGTTCCGGGGTGGCGGCTCCTTGCCGGTACTGGGGATTGTCCTGGCAGTCTTGCGCCTCAAAACCCAGGGGCAACTGATAGTCTTTCTGGGCCACATCCTGAAGCAGGATCGTCTCGATGCGGTTGACGTCGAAGAGCCGGTGCTCGTGCGCCTTGGCCACGGCCGCCTGGAGGTCCTCGGAGCGGTACTGACAAAGCAGCCGCCAGAGCTTACGCAGGCTCCAGAAGTAGCGCGGTCCCCGCGCCGCCTTGAGCGCCGAAAGATAGGCGCTCATCGGTTCCCCCAGCGCTTGGAGCTTGCCTTCCTCCGCCGGCTTGGCCGAATTCTGGCGCTTGGGCGCCGCGGCGGGACGGGGGTATTCCGACGGCGGACTGCCGGGCGTCTTCTTGGCGTGCACAGCCACTTCCTGATGGCCATCGAGCACAATTACACGATCCTTCGTCTCGCGCACCTGCAGTTCCTTGCCGATATAGGCTGCCGGAACCGGGTACCGAAAATCCTCAAGGCTCACGCAACTGTAGGCGTCCACCGTTCGCGGCCACAAACGGTATACCTCTGGCACGTACAGGGGCAGAGGCACAAGCGCCCCCTTCTCGGCGGCGAAGAGCTCCACCGGGCTGGCTTTGAGCTCCCGTTTGCGCTTGCCATTGGCGCGCTCCAGCCACTCCAGGGCTTGGCGATTTAAGTCCGTCAAATCTTTGAACTGGCGCGCCACCAAGAAATTCCGCTCTATCCAATCGTAAGGTCTCTCAATTTTTCCCTTCCGGTCGGAATGCATGATCTCATGAGCCAAAAAGCGGAAACCGAAGCGTTCCTCGAACGCCTCGATCTCCGGCCCCATCTGCGCCCGGGCTCCCGATCCGCACGCGATCGCGATCGAGGTATTGTCAATCACACAGCGCCGGCACGTTCCCCCGAAATATTGGAAAGCCTCGGTCAGAAATATCTTCATATGAAACCGTTGAAACCGTGGATAGAACTGCATGTAGAGCATTCGCGAATAGCCGAGCACCAGGCTGGCGCACTGCAGTTTCGTCTTGCGACCGCCCAGCTCCAGCGTGTAGGGCGAGGTGTCGTGCTGCATTTCTTCGCCCGGATCCGTCAAAATCCGCGCCGCCGGCACCTTCTCGACTACCCCGATTCCCTGCTCCCGACAAAACCACGTCAGCGCGGAATACGACACCTCCAACGTCTTGCCTTCCCGCTTGAGCTTGTCTGCCAGCTCCTCGTAGACGCGCACCATGTTTGTCCGGCCTCGCCCATCCTTGCACTTGGCATGAAGCGCGCGAATGTCCTGCAGATAATCGTCGAGAAGGCTCGCACGCTCAATGCGGCCGGGTTCGGCGGTCCCCGCACGCAGGACCGTCTTGACGCTATTGCGGCTCACCTCAAGCGCCCGCGCGATCTCGCTGATGTTGCGGCCCTTCTGCGCCAAGGCCAAAATCGCCGTCCGTGTCTCTTTATCCAACATGCGCGGGCTTCTCTCCGTTGCCACCCTGCGGCCCACCGTTGGCCGCCGGCCTGGCCGCCAACGTCATAAACACCGCCGCCGCCGTCTTCGCCAACTCCTCCCAACGCCGCCGCGCCACCTCCCAGGCCGGCTTGAGCCGCTCCCGAGCACCCTGCGCCGTGTCACTGCCGGCCACCACCGGCAGGTTTCGCGCCACCCCCAGCGAAACGTTCCCGATCAATTCCAGGTTCTTCAGGCACCGCGCCTCCTCCACACCTAGGCCGTTGGCGCCCCCCAGCCGCGTCGACGCCAACGCCTTCAAAAACCGCCCCGGATCTTCCAGCATCCGCCGCCGCCCTTCTGCCCCCGCCGATCCGTAATATCGGCACAGCGTCTCGACCTGCCGACTGCGAAATCCATTCTCCATGATCTTGACCGCCAAGCTCTCGCAATCCCCAGCGTTTGCGCGCGCAAACGGCAGCAAGTGCCGCGTCGCCGTGTACGCCCCGATCTTCCCTGAACGCACTCCCTCCATCACCGCCTCCGGCAGGCTCTCCACCAACCCCAGGCGCCCGCTCACCCAAGCCTTGCTGCGCTCAAGACGCCGCCCCACCTCCGTCTCGCTTAAACCCGCCGCGCGCACCAGTTCCCACACCAGAGCGCCTTCCTCTACCGCGTTCCAACCCGACCCACAGGCCGTTTGATACGCCGCCACCAGCGCCTCCACCGCAGACATCTCCCACACCGCCGCCTTGACCACATCCGACTTCAAGCGCGACAGTGCCCTCACCCGCTTGTGCCCGTCAATCACCACGTAGCGTCCGGCCTCTTTTCCAGCGATCACCACCACAGGGCTCTGTTGGCCTCTGTCTCCCAACGACGCCATCAGCCGATTTTCCACCAGCGGCCGCCGAACGCGCAGTTTGGCGTAGCGCAAGTCCAGCGAGTCTAGGTTCAGTTCCTGGATCGTCATGGCGTCGGTTATACCTCCGCGCGGCGCTCCTTGCCTATAAAGTCCTGTTTTGCGACGGATCTCTCACCTTCCATCGACGAGGATTTGCGGTCATCGTTCCTGTTTTGCGACGCTTTGGCGCCCCGAAGGGGTGGCCGGGGCGCGCCGCCGCCGCATCCGGGCCTTCTCCCGCTCGCGATACCCCGGATGCTCCCTCCGATACCTCGGCCAATAGTTCCGCCCCGCCGCCCAGGCACGTGCCTTCGCATTTTGATCTTTGCGCCACTGTGGATCCCCTCGCCTCCAGGCTCGGTCCAGCGTCCGCTTCAACTTCCGTTTGCATCCCATGCGCCTACAGATCTGCTGCCGGTGCGCCTGCGCAGGATACGGCTCGTACCATTGCCGGCAATATAGACACCGCTTCTGGGCCATAACCTGCCTCCGTTTTAATGGCAGGATACTGCGCGGTCGCTAAATCGCCGTACGGCCCCGAATACACCAGGAGGTTCCGACTCTTGAACCCCGTTTGGGCCCGGCTCTTATAAAAGGAAGGAATTCGAAAACAACGAATGGAAAGATAGGACGGAGGGAACTCCAGGACGCTTGTGAATTGTGCCGCTCATGTGGACAGCGTGGATTCCGCCACACATCCGGCGGACTCCACCCTGCCCACAATCGCTTGGATTTCTTCGCGGCGCTTCGCTGGCGAAGAACTCCACACACTTCACAAGCCGGCTACTTCTTTTCGCTTCGCTGAGTCAACCAGAAGAACGGCTCTAATTCCACTGATCAGTTTTGATTAGCGGAGGGTGGTCAATTTTGGTTAGCGCCCAAGTAACAGTGATTGCGAGTTGCAATAAGGCGTTTGCTCAGCACATGGGCGTCAAAATCACGGATATGATTGGGGAGGCCGCGGTTAACGCGCATGTCCAGCATTTGATTGAAATCGCAGTCGAAAAGGTAGCCTTCCCAGCTTACGCTGATGAGCGAGCGGCACATGACGTTAGGAACGGTCGCGGGATTGAAGGCGGATTCCAGCTTCTGCATATAGCGCTCAAGATTCCCAGACACCTCCAGCCATGCTTTGAACCGGCTGATGGGCATGTTGGTAATCGTGAAGAGCTGGTTGAAGACAATGCCAAAGCGATCCTTTAGCTCACGTTTATAATCCCCCTCCAGCGCACCCTGGGGAGGAGGAAGATACGCTCCTACCGGGTTATAGACAAGGTTCAACGTCAATCCCGATCCCTCTTGCCCATACCCGAGACGGTTCAGCCACAAAAGAGCTTCGACACTTTTCTGATAGACACCCTGCCCGCGCTGGCTGTCCACGTTCTCTTCCAGGTAGCAAGGGAAGGAGGCCACAACTTCAATGCGGCGAGCCTTTAAGAACTCCGGAAGATGTGACTTGCCCCGTTCATAAAAGACCGTCAAATTACAGCGGTCAATCACGTGTCGGCCCAGCTTGGTGGCTTCATCCGCGAGAAACTCAAACTCCGGACACAACTCGGGAGCGCCGCCGGTGATGTCGAGCATCTTGATGCCGGGATAGCGCTTCAAGACGTCCATCACGAGGGCAGCCGTCTCATGCGCCATGATCTCGGTCCGCCTGGGGCCGGCGTCGACGTGACAGTGTTTGCAGATCTGGTTGCAAAGCTTGCCGACATTCACCTGAAGGGTGTCAATCGTCGCCGCTTCCAAAATCGGCAGGGGACTTCCTTTAATCTTTTCCTCAAAAGGCGTGATCATGCGTTTTAGCTCCTATTGCTTATTGAGAGACCAGTAGCACACGTACACGTCGTCGCCTGGATCTTTGATGGTTACGGGTAGCGGTCGACCCCAGAAAGAACGGTCTGTACTTCGCCAACCCTGTCGCCAACCCCACTCCCCCCAGGCCTGCGCCCACAAAAATCACAGGGCCAAGACAACACTATAGTATGACGTTCCATAATCATCGTTTTTCGCGACGAAGATGCACGGTTTGCCCTCGCCTTTTGCCTGTCGTTGCGCAGCGCGGGTTAGCCGCCGCGGGAAGGTTAGGTTGCGGCTAAGCCGCGCTATAGTATGACGTTCCAGAATCTTGCACGCATGCGACGAAGATGCACGGTTTGCTATCGTCTTTTGCCCGCTGTTCGGCAGCGCGGCTTAGCATCCGCTTGCCGTTCTATTG
>JAHFOS010000232.1 GCA_023261545.1 bacterium | reverse complement strand
GGGTCATCGTCAGCACCGTGGGGCGCATCATCTTCAATTCGGTGGTGGATCCGCGTATGCCCTACTACAACTCGCTGATGACCAAGAAGGCGCTCAACAACCTCATCTCCGACTGCTACGAGGCCATCGGCACCCAGGATACGGTGGTGCTGTTGGACAAACTCAAGGACGTCGGCTTTGAATACGCCACGCGCAGCGGCGTCTCCTTCGGCTATGACGACCTCAACGTCAAGACCAACAAGCAGGACGTGCTGGAGCGCGCGGACAAGGAGGTGATGACCATCACCAAGAAGTACAACAAGGGGCTCATCACCAACGGCGAGCGCTACAACGCCATCATTGATATCTGGACACGTTCCAACAACGAGATTTCCGAAGACCTGATGCGGGCGCTCAAGGAGGACCGCCGGAACAACGTGAAGTACCTCAACCCCGTGTACATCATGGCCCATAGCGGCGCGCGCGGTTCCGCGGCGCAGATCCGCCAGTTGGCCGGTATGCGCGGGCTGATGTCCAAGCCGAACGGCGACGTCATCGAGGCGCCCATCAAGGCCAACTTCCGCGAGGGCCTCAGCACCCGCGAATACTTCTCCTCCACGCACGGGGCGCGCAAGGGCCTTGCCGACACGGCCTTGAAGACCGCCGAGTCGGGCTACCTCACGCGCAAGCTCGTCGAGGTGGCTCAGGACGTCATCGTCTTCGAAGAGGATTGCAAAACGCTGATGGGCATCACCAAATCGGTGATCTACAAGGGCGACAAGGTCGAGGTGCCCCTTTGCGATCTCATCGTTGGCCGCGTGGCCCGCGACAACATCGTGGACCTCATCACCTCGGATGTGATCGTGTCGGAAAACGAGCTGATCACCAAGGAAATGGCCGTCAGGATTGAGAAGATGCACGAGAAGATCCGCGTGCGCGCGCCCCTGACCTGCGAATCGCGCTTCGGCATTTGCCAGCGTTGCTACGGCATGGATCGCAGCACCGGGACCTGGGCCAAGATGGGCACGGCGGTGGGCATCATCGCCGCCCAGTCCATTGGCGAGCCCGGAACGCAGCTCACCATGCGCACCTTCCACCTGGGCGGCACGGCGAGCCTTTCCGTGCAGTCGAGCACGGTGCGCGCCAAGAATTCCGGGTTCGTCAAATACCGCGGCATCAAGACCGTGATGAACGATCAGGACGAAATCCTGGCCTTGAACCGCAACGGCGAGTTGCTCATCGCGGACTCCAAGGGACGCGAACTCGAAGAGCACCAGGTCCACCTGGGCGCACGCATCTTCTTCAAGGACGGGCAGGAGGTGAAGGGCGGGGACCTCCTGATGCAGTGGGAGCAGAACTTTTCTCCCATCATCACCGAAGTGGCCGGCCGCGTGGTCTTTGAAGGACTCAAGGAGGACGTCACCTACAAGGAGGAGATCGATCCGCAGACCGGGTTCAAGAAGAAGGTCATCACCGAGCACAAGGCGGACCTGCACCCCCAGGTGATCCTCCAGAATGCCGAGGGCCAGACCATCAGCGTTTATCCCATTCCCGAGGGCGCTCACCTTGAAGTGAACGAAGGCGACGTGATCAAGGCCGGCAGCCTGGTGGCCAAGACCCCGCGTGAAATCCAGCGCACCCAGGACATCACGGGTGGCATCCCCCGCGTCACCGAGCTCGTCGAGGCGCGCAAACCGAAGGATCCGGCCATCATGTCCGAGATCGGCGGCACCGTGGAGATCGGCGACAAGAAACGCGGCAAGCGCGTGGTCCTGGTGACTTCGCCCACGGGCGAGAAGATAGAATACCTGGTGCCCCTCGGCAAGCACTTGCGCGTCCAGACGGGCGACACCGTGCGCGTCGGCGAGCCGCTGGTGGA
This sequence comes from bacterium, assembly GCA_023261545.1. GTDB lineage: Bacteria > Planctomycetota > JADGBV01 > JADGBV01 > JADGBV01 > JAHFOS01. Next base: position 3,446 of record JAHFOS010000232.1, on the reverse strand, counting down.
GGGCTCGCTCATCCTCCAGGAGCTGCTGAACATTCGCGGCGTGGCCTTTGTGCAAAACTACATCCTGAACGAGGTGCAGAACGTCTATCGCTACCAGGACGTCTCCATTGATGACAAGCACTTCGAGATCATCATCTCGCGGATGTTCAAGAAGGTTCAGATCACGGAATTCGGCGATTGCAACTTCCTGAGCGACATCGTGGATCGCGTGAAATTCGAGGAGAACAACAAGGAGCTCCTGGCCGGCGGCAAACGGCCCGCCAAGTACAAGCAGATCATCATGGGCGTCACCAAAGCTGGGCTCATGGCCGACAGTTTCGTCGCGGCCTCCAGCTTCCAGGAGACCACCAAGGTGCTCACTGAGGCGGCCATCGCCGGCAAGGTGGACAACCTCTTGGGCCTCAAGGAGAACGTGATCCTCGGCCACAAGATTCCGGCTGGAACGGGCTTCCAGCCCGGGGCCAAGAAGGTGGAGACCGAGGCGGAATCCTTCTTCGCTTTGATGTAATCCAGGGAAAGGAACTTATGCCGACTGTCAACCAACTCGTGAGGAAGGGGCGGGTGGCTCCGCGCAACAAGAGCAAGGCGCCCCTGCTCAGCAGCAGCCCCCAGAAGCGCGGAGTCTGCCTGCAGGTGCGCACGACGACGCCCAAGAAGCCCAACTCAGCGTTGCGTAAGATTGCGCGCGTGCGCCTCTCCAACGGCTTGGAGCTGACCGCTTACATACCCGGGGAGGGCCACAACCTTCAGGAGCACTCCATCGTGCTCGTGCGCGGCGGGCGCGTCAAGGACCTGCCCGGTGTCAAATATCACCTGATCCGCGGCACCCTGGACTCATCCGGCGTGGGCAACCGCAAGCAGCAGAGATCCAAGTACGGAGCTAAGCGAGGCAAATGAGGGAAAAAGAGGAAAAATTCGTCACGGACAACAGCAGCAACAAGGTCGGTGGCAACGACGATTTGCTGGCCAGCCCTTACGCCACCAAGTTCGTCAAACGCTCCCTGCGGCCCGATTCGCGCTACGGCAGCCTCCTGGTTTCCAAGCTCATCAACATTGTCATGGCGGATGGCAAACGCACGGCGGCGACGAACGTGGTTTACGCGGCGCTGGAGATCATCGGCAGGAAGATCCCCGACCGCCATCCGGTGGAGATCCTGGAGGCCGCCGTCAATAACGTCAAACCCCTGGTGGAAGTGAAGTCCAAGCGCGTGGGTGGCGCGACCTATCAGATACCCACGGAAGTGCGTCCCAAGCGCAAACTGGTGCTGGCCTTCCGCTGGATCCGCGAAGCTTTCCAGAAAAAGAAGGGCCGTCCCGCGGCGGAAAAGCTCGCGGGCGAGCTCATGGACGCCTACAACAAGCAGGGCGCCGCCATGGCCACGCGCGAAAACGTCCACAAGATGGCGGAAGCCAACAAGGCCTTCGCGTACTACGCCTGACCGGATGGGCGCCACCCATGTGACGGTTGCGGTGCGCAACCCGGCACGGAGAACGCGCGCATGGGAGGGGTTGTTCCTGGTGGATACTGGTGCCGTTGATTGTTTGGTGCCTGGCAAATATTTACGCGGTATCGGGTTGAAGCCGGTGAGCCAGCGGGTGTATGAGCTGGCGGATGGGAGTGAGATCAAGTTACCTGTCACCGTGGCTGAAGTGGAGTTCATGGGCGAGACAGTGGGCGCCACCGTGATCTTCGGTCCCGACGACGCCGAACCTATTCTCGGAGTCACGGCCCTGGAGTCGGTGGGCATCGAGGTGGACCCGCGCAACCAGCGCCTAAAACGCCTGCCAGCGGTGAGGCTGAAGATCCTGGGCTGATCGGCCCTTCCGGCGTTCCAGCGCGGCCTTGGGCGCTACCATTCCCAGGGCTATGATCGTCCTGGGCATCGAATCGAGTTGCGACGAATCGGCGGCGGCCCTGGTGGACGCGCAGCGCGGGATCCTCAGCAACGTGGTGAAGTCTCAGATCGAGCGCCACGCCTATTTCGGGGGCGTGGTACCGGAGATCGCTTCGCGCCTGCACGCGGAGGCCCTCGCCCCCGCGGTGCGCGAGGCGCTGGCGCGCGCGGGCGTCGGCCTGGGCGAGGTGGACCTCATTGCCGCCAGCCATCGCCCCGGTCTGGTGGGCTGCCTGCTGGTGGGCACGACCCTGGCCAAAAGCCTGGCATATTTGCTGAACAAACCTCTGATTCTTGTGGACCACTTGCTCGGCCACCTGTTGGCTCCGGGGCTTGAAAGCACGATGCACTACCCCTGTATCGCCGGGGTTTTTTCCGGCGGGCATTGCAGTATTTACTTCGGCCAGGGGCCGCTCGCATGGACGCTCATCGCCCGCACCCGCGACGACGCTCCTGGGGAATCCTTCGACAAGGTCGCGCAACTGATGGGTCTCGCCTATCCCGGAGGTCCGGCGTTGCAGCGCTTTGCCGAGGGTGGCAACGACAGAGGTTTCGAGCTGCCTTCGCCATTGCCGGATTCCACGGACGGCGATTTCAGTTTCTCGGGTCTCAAGACCGCCGTGCTCTACCATTTGCGAGGGCTCCAAGGGCGTCCCCCCTGCCCCCGGGAACGCTGGCCGGATCTCGCGGCCTCTTTCGAGCGTGTCGTGGCCGAGGCGCTCAGCCTGCGCCTGGTGCAATGCGCCCGCGCCCAGGGGGCGCGCTGGATTTACGCGGGTGGTGGCGTGGCGGCCAACCGGCGGCTCAGGAACACCTTGCAAGCCCTGGCGGCCCGTGAGGGCCTGGAAGCCGTCTTTCCAGCCTTGGGCCTCTGTACCGACAACGGCGCCATGATCGCCCGCGCCGGTCTATCGCAGTACCAGGCAGAAGGCGCCAGCGACTTTGCTGAAGATGTCGCCAGCCGCTCTGAGTTGGGTTTCGCTTGAGCGTCGGCCCCGGCTTTGAGGCGTTGTTCTTGGAGGCAGCGGTACGAACCCCCTGGATGGCGCGCGCTACGGTCTTTGCCTTTGGCGCCTGCCTGGGCAGTTTCCTCCAGGCCGTGAGCTGCCGCATTCCCGAGGGCACCAGCATCGTCTTTCCCGGCAGCCGCTGCCCTGCCTGCGCCACGCCGCTGGCGTGGCATGAGAACGTGCCGATTTTCGGATGGCTCCTGCTGCGCGGGCGCTGCGGCCATTGCGGCATCAAAATTCATATGAGTTATCTTCTGGTAGAAATCGCCATGGCGGCGACGGCCCTGGCGCTTTATTTTCTGCACGTCGAGGGGAGGGGGGATCCCGCCGGATTCTGCCGCTCGCTGGCGCTGGCCGTGTGGCTTTTCACGCTCTCGCTGACGGATATTCGCCACCGGCTGCTGCCCGATGCCCTGACGCTGCCGCCGCTGCTGATCTCGGCTTTCTGGTCTTTTATCCATCTTGCGCCGCTTTTTTTGAAGGCACCCATGCCCACCAAAGACGTGTGGTATGTTTTCGCTAATTCGCCAGTAGCTTTAGT
>JAHFOS010000084.1:4415-18491 GCA_023261545.1 bacterium | reverse complement strand
CACCGTGCTGTGGTGCTACCTGCGCAACAACGGCTTCAAGAAGGACAAGGACTACCACGTTTCCGCCGACCTTTCCGGCCAAGCCAACCACCTCGGCGTCACCCTCCAGGCGGACATCATCAAGCAGAAGCTGCCGGAAAACAACGGGGGCTTCAAGGCCCTCAACATGGGCGGTTCGAGCTACGGCAAGCTCGACGAGCGCATGTACACGCAGCTCGCGAGCGACCACCCCATTGACCTGTGCCGCTACCAGGTGGCCAACTGCTACATGGGGCGCTCCGGTCTCATCAACAGCGGCGGAGCTTCCGGCGTTGACGACTTCGCCGAAGCCACGGTAACGGCCATCATCAACAAGCGCGCCGGCGGCACGGGGCTCATCTCCGGCCGCAAGGCCTTCCAGCGTCCCATGGCCGAAGGCATCCGGCTGCTGAACTCCATCCAGGACGTCTACCTCTGCAAGGACGTGGGGATCGCCTGAAGGCGCTCCCGCCATGAAGGAGTCATCGTCTTGATCGAGCTTCGAGACACCGCAAAGATGTATGGCCTCCCCCTGGAGGTCAAATTCTGCAAGAGGTGCACCATCTCGAATCAACGCCCCAGAATAGGCTTCGATGAGGAAGGCGTCTGTTCCGCCTGCCGCTTCGCGGAACACAAGCGCTCCAAAATAGATTGGCTTCAGCGGGAAAAGGAACTCAGGGCCGTCTGCGACAGGTTCAGGAAAAGCGACGGGGGCTTTGACGTCGTGGTGCCTTCCAGCGGTGGCAAGGACAGCAGCTCGGTGGCCCATAAGTTGAAAGAAAAATACGGGATGCACCCGCTGACCGTGACCTGGTCGCCGCATCTTTATACGGAGATCGGATGGAAGAATTTCCAGTCCGCCATCCATGTCGGCGGATTGGACAATCTCCTCGGAACCCCCAGCGGCGTCACGCACAGGAAAATGACGCGCCTGGCCTTTGAAATCCTGGGCGATCCTTTTCAGCCCTTCATTTACGGACAAGTCAATTACCCCGCCATGATCGCCGCCAAGTTCAAAATCCCCTTCATGGTGTACGGCGAATGCGGTGAGGCGGAGTATGGAGGCGATATCGCGGCGGGGTTTCGCCCGACGCGGGATTACCGCACCTACAATCGGAGTTATTATTTCTCGGGCCTTTCGCCCGAGGACTTGGTGCGTCACGGCATCGATCGCAAGGACCTCTTCTACTACATGGCGCCGCCCGTCGAAGAATTGGACGCGCTGGGCTTCGAGACGCACTTCTTCAGTTACTATGAAAAGTGGGTTCCCCAGGAGAACTACTATTACTGTATTGAGCACACCGGCTTTCACGCCAATCCCGGCCGCAGCGAAGGGACTTATTCGAAATACGCGTCCTTGGACGACAAGCTCGACGGGTTCCATTACTACCTGGCCTTCATCAAGTTCGGGTTGGGGCGAGCGACTTCCGATTCGGCGCATGAGATCCGCGATGGGCACATTACGCGGGAAGAGGGCGTCGAGCTGGTGCGCAAGTATGATGGCGAGTTCCCACAGAAGCACTTCAAGGAGTTCCTGGAATACTGTGATATCAAGGAGGATTTTTTCTGGGAGGTCGTCAATAGCTGGCGCTCCCCGCACCTGTGGAAAAAAGAGAATGGCGAGTGGAAACTGAAGGTCCAGGTCTCCTGATTCGCATTCGCGGGGGCGCTTTTCGCCTTCCGCTCGTGAAATTCTGGTAATTCATCTTGGCCGCTGTTCGTTTCATCGCCCGGCTCGATGTCAAGGGTCCCAACCTGGTCAAGGGCGTCCACCTCGAAGGCTTGCGCGTGCTGGGCAAACCCGAGGATTTTGCCAGGCATTATTATGAAAACGGCATTGACGAGCTGATTTTCATGGACGTAGTGGCGAGCCTCTACGGCCGCAACAGCCTGCTCGACATCATCCGCAAAACCTCCAGCGAGATCTTCATTCCCCTGAGCGTGGGCGGGGGGCTCAGGAGCATCGAGGACATCCGCGCCGTGCTGGCCGCTGGCGCCGACAAGGTCTGCCTCAATACCGCGGCCATCGCCAACCCCGAGCTGGTGCGCGAGGCCAGCCGCTGCTTTGGTTCCTCCACCATCGTGGTTTCCATCGAGGCCATTCGCCAGCCGGACGGCTCCTACGAGGCCTATACCGACAACGGCCGGCAGAAGACTGGGGTGGAAGCGGTGGGCTGGGCGCGCCGCGCCGCCGAACTCGGGGCCGGCGAGATCATGATCACCTCCGTGGATCGCGAGGGGACGGGCCAGGGATACGATTTGGCGTTGACGAAAAGCGTCGCCAGCGCCGTGGATATTCCCGTTATTGCGTGCGGCGGAGCCGGGCGCAAGGAGCACGTGGGCGATGCCGTGACCCAGGGATGGGCGAATGCCGTCGGCGTCGCCTCGCTGCTGCATTACAACGTTTTAGATGTCGTGGGCGGAACGGGCAGCTACGAGGAGGAAGGCAATATCGAGTACTTGAAGGGCCGCCGTGGGTTCAGTCACGTTGAACGCAGCAGCCTGGGAGAAATCAAGGAATATTTGCGGGGGCTCGGTCTTGAGTGCCGTTGAAAAAGCCTCTCGGCCCAGGGTCGCCATCGTCAATTTCGGCATGGGCAACCTCTTCAGTGTGCGGCAGGCTTGCTTGCGGGCGGGCCTTGAGCCCAGCATCACTTCTAAAAAGGCGGAACTGCTGGAAGCTGACGGCGTTATCCTTCCGGGGGTGGGGGCCTTTGGTCGGGCCATGGAAACGCTGCGCGAGCAAGGATTGGTTTCTGTTTTGAAAGATCTCGCCGCCGCGGGTCGCCCCTTCATGGGTATCTGTCTCGGACTGCAACTGCTCTTTGATGAGAGCATCGAGTTCGGCCGTCACGAAGGCATGGCCATTTTTGCCGGACAGGTGGTGCGGCTGGAACCCGGCATCGGGCCTGCGGGCCGGCCGCTCAAGATTCCGGAAATCGGTTGGAAGCCGCTGCGGCCGCCCAGCGGCCGCGGCTGGGACGGCAGCCTGCTGGAAGGCCTGCCGGAGGGCGCGCACATGTATTTCGTGCACTCCTTCCACGCGCTCGCCGCAAAAAGCGAGAGCGTGCTGGCGATAACGCCTTTCGGAGACATGAACTATTGTGCGGCGGTTCAACAGGGGCGGCTTTTCGCCTGCCAGTTCCACCCCGAGCGCAGTGGCCCCGTGGGGCTTAAGGTTTACGAGAATTTCCGCAAAATGATCCTATCCGGAAGATAAGGCAGGAGTCGGATCGTGCTCCCGCGGGAGTACGCTCCACCCGCCGGGATCGCCAGCCGTTCTACAGCAGCCCGGGGTCGCGCACGAGCAGGTGGCGATGGGCGTCGCGGTAATGGCGATTGGCCGCGCTCAGCCGCTCGCGCGCCGAACCCTTGGCTTCGAAGATCCAGTCCAGGTACTGTCCGGCGCGACGATAGCCCTCGTTGTCTGGAAAAATCAGGGTTCTGTCTAGGAAGCGCCCGAGGTCGCCGAGGTTGCTGGAGTAACCCGCGCCGCAGTGCAGCCGCAATTTTATGAGGAACTCTTCAAAGTCCTCGAAGACGAAGTTGGAGACGTCGGCGCCCGCGAAAAAGCGGTGGCGGTAGCCACAGAAGTCCATCATGACCGTGCGCCGGTTCTTGGTGAAGGGCAAGGCCTCGATGCCCGAAGTGGCCAGGTCCCAGCCGCTCACGATCATGTTGCAAAGGGTGGCCGCCGTGCAGGGCGACATTTTATGCATGACGCAGCAGCGACCCTGGCGCTCCAGCTCTTCCAGCAACGGCAGCACTTCCGGAAGTCCCTGCCGCAGGTCGTGGATGGATTTGATGACAAGCCCCAAGCCGGGGAGGGAAAGGACGGTTTCGATGAGCCGTTGATAAATCCTGACGACGGTGGAACGGTCGATCCAGCAACCGCACCAGTACTCGCCCCGGTCGTAATACTCCCTGAACTTGTGATCGAAGAAGCCGATGACGTAGGGAAGTTTGCCAAGTTGTTCTCTGGATTTTTGAAGCTCCCCGGAGACGTTTTCGGTGACATACTCGAACAGCGGTCCCGTATAAACAAGAGTTTTGATGCGCGCATAGGGATTGTCCAGGTAAACGTTGTCGTTGAGCTGGCCCCACACGAAATAGGCATCGTGGCACATGTGCGAGGTTTCCGGCACAATGTTCTGGTGCAGGCTCTTCTGTTTGCCGACGCTGATGCAGTCGGCCAGGGCCGCCCCCGCGAGGAAAGGCAGGTTGGCGGGAAGGCATTCGTTGGTCAGGGTGACCGCCAGACTGCGGGTGTCGGAGAGGAAGTTCTTCCAGGTCAGTGCCTGCACGAGGAACATGGAGAGATGGTGGTGGAACTCGAATCGCAGCAGGAGCGGCAGTGGGGCACGGTGCCGGAGTGCGCGCCACTGGGAAAAAACAGATCGGGTTTGCGCTCCGCTGAGGTGCAGCCAATAACGGCGGGAATTGCCCATCTCCTTGTGCCGATAAAGGAACAGCCAGCGCAGCCCTTCGGCTTCGAGTTGGCGCAAGACATCCCTCCCGACCTCGAGGTAAGGTCGGATGAAAAAGTAGAGGAAGCCCCGGCGGGCGATGCGGCTGGAACCCACCCAGAACAACTCCGACAATCCCCTTTGCGAGGGACCCCAGGTGTATTCGGTGGCGAATTTCTCCACGGCGGGATCCAGGGTCTCCAGCAGCCGCCGGTTGGCGCGGGCGCACAAGTGATGACGGGCCCGGCGGCCGGCGAGGAACAGCCAGGGTAGTGCTCCCCTCCAGGCGGCCCTCAATAGCGCTGCTGCCCACCCGTAGCGCCGCAGGGGAATGGCCATGCCCAGGGCCTCCGCGACGAGTTCATCGTCCAGCGGGGACGAAGCGCGGAGCAGGAAGATCGAGGGCAGTGGACCGCGCTGCGTTTCCATGCGCCAACGCGCGGAGCACAGCATGGCGACCTCGGCGATCAGGTGATCCTGAGCGATCTTTTTTTCGAAGTAAGCCTGGAAATAGTAGGCATCCAGTTTTCCCAAGGCGGGACCGTGAAAGCCCGTGAAGGGGATGCGCTCGTAGATGCGCCGCGCCAGGGCCAGCGCGAGCGTCTCGACATGCGTGAGCGGGCAGCCCCCCTCCATGCGCATGTGATAGTGGGGGCGGAGCTGGCGGCAGGAAATCCCGAGGAGGCGCAATAAGCCGCTGGCGAGGTTTCCCTCCAGCTTTAAAACCGCGGGCCGCGCATATTCGACCTCGGCTCGGTCGCGGTTTCGCGCGAGTTCGAACCAGGGCAAGGCCGCCAGCGAGAGCCGATCCAGCAGGATGTGAAACCGCGGCCGTTTCGGCCCAGGCGTGGAGCCGGCAGAGTTGGCCGCGGAAGGGGCGCCTGCGCCGCACGCGATGGCCTCCAGTCTTTCTGGAAGGCTCATGCCGCCGGCTGCGCCGCACCCCGTCGAGGAAGCCCAGCCCATGGCGGCTGCAACCGCGCAAAGCTCAAGTCGAGTGGCGGAACGCCGAGCTTCCTGGTCCGGGGAGTTCGCGCGGTCAGGGGGGTTGGCATCGTGGCGAAGGCGAAAACCCGTCTCGCTACGGCAGGACGAAAGGCTGGCGGCTCAGCTCCGTCTCTTCGTGCCGCGGGGGCTCTGTCCTTCCCTGGAGCAGCAGGAAGAGCGACCAGCCGAGGAGCAGGGAAAGAGCGATGAGCCAGGCCGCGGTGAAGAAGTTCCAGAGCAGCGCGCGGCTGTTTCGGGGCTGGCCCCCCAGCACGATATCCTGCTCCTCCTCCGAGACTCCGCGCTCCTTGAGGAAAGCCACCTCTTTCTCCAGTTCCAGGACGCGGCGCGCGAGCTCGCGCACCTGAGCTTCCGCCGCGGGCGGGGAGGCCGGTTCGTCCTGGGGCATGGCAGGCTGGAAAGTTTGGGTAGAAAAGGGGCAGGTGCTCAAGGACAGTTTCCGCCGCGGCCGCAGCCGTACAGCCCTGGTGGCCTTTCTCCGGCTTGGCGCGTACCGCCTCCACGTACGTCCGACAGCCGGTGGCCGGCCCCTGCCCTTCAACTGCGCCATCTGCATCCGCGATGAGGTGCAGCGCGAGCGCATCGAACTTCATCCCGGCGAGGACCTTTACACCGGGGGGATCCACGATGAAAAAGCGGTCCCGCTGCTGCGTTTCGATGGCAGCCGGCTGCTGCTGTGGCTGGCCGAGAGCGAAACCTGGTGGCCGCTGCGCCCCGGCTTCGCGCCCTTCCTGGATTTCGACGCAAACGGCGAGGTCGTGGTCCGGGTGCTGAGGCCGCGCACGCGCTAGGAGCTGAGTTGCAACGCGGTCAACCAGATAGCCAACGCCTTGCCGCCCCCCCCACCCTGAACTCAAGCTGCGCGGCCAGAGCTTCGAGGTTTATGTTTACGCGCGGCAGGAGCGCGTGCAGATCCTCTACGAGAAGGACGCCTACCTCGCCCCCGAACACCCGCGCCACGGCGAGTTCACGCGCCTCACCGAGCAGGAAATCCAGCACGGCCTGCTGCGCTTCTCCGGCTACGGCCCCGACAAGGAAAGCTGGCTGCGCGCACTCGCGGGCCGCAACTTGCGCCTCGAAGGCCACGCGCTGGTCACGGGGTCGTGAACGCTGGATCTCAGAGGTCGCCGCCCTCACCCCAGCTCTTTCCCGGGGGAGAAAGGAAAAGTTGGACGAGCTGGACCAGCTTCCCTTGAACGCGGATCACAATCACAGACCCCAGATGACGATGCGGCGGTTCCGGTGGGATTGCTCAGATCGGGTGATGCGTTCCTGCCATGTCTTGTTCGGGCGGGCGTCCACCAGCAACAAGTGGCCTTCGTCGGCGCCACTGCGATCCATGTAGTCCGCGGTCTGCGCCAAGCCCTCTTGAATGACGATATTTTGGCCGTCCCTGGGGCGGAGGATCTTCACCTCGATGACGATGCGTTGCAAGGCCGCGTCGCCGAAGGGATCGCCCTTCGGGCCGGGCCAGAAGATGCAGAGGTCCGTGCGCTTCATGCCCAGGCCGTATTCGCGATCAATGCGGCCGCCGCCGTTCACGATGCGCTGTAGGAAGGCCTGGAGCAGGATCTGCGGGCCGGCCTCGCGGTAAGCGAAGCCCGCGATCCAGGTTTCGGAGTGCTCGCGGTAGAACTGCTGGAAGGCGGTGAGCAGCTTCGCCATGTCGAGGCGACCCTCGGGGGTGAGGTACCACTCGGTGGATTGGGATATCGTCACCTGGGTACTGAAACTAAGCTCGCGCGGGATCACCTCGCGGTAGATGGGATTGGAGATGGAGATGGCGGGCTTGAGGCGGATGAGGCCTAGATCGGCCACATAGAGCAGGTCATCCTGGGGGAGATCCGTGGGAGCATCCTCCGAGTTCAGAACGGCCTGGATCACGCAACGCACCCGCTCCTCCTTGAGCTTGTCCGCGAGCTGGTCGAGGTGGGTCACTCGGCCCGCGACCATCGTCTCCCGGGCCTGACGCACCATGGCTTCCGAGATGGGATGGGAGCGGTCTCTGCCTAACTCGCTCTTGAAGCAACAGTTGTAGGCCAGGGCGTTCACCAACCAGGGTTGCCCCAGTGAAAGGTTCCAGATCATCGCCAGGGCTTCCTTCGTGAAAACTTGGCCGGTTGCCTCGGTATGCTGGGCCAGAAGCTCAAGGCACTCCTGGCGTTTGAAGTCCCCAAGTGTGAGTGATTCGGCTTTCACATTGAAGGCGCTGCCCCCGGTGATGATGGCCTTCTCCTGTTCGGAGTGGATGCGGTAGTCCTTCACGTCGCGCACGCCGCAAAGTATCACCGTCGAAGGGAAATGCCCCGGCCGGCTGGGATATCCCGCCCGGAGCTGGCGCAGCAGCGAGATGAGCGTGTCCCCCACTAAGGCGTCCACTTCGTCCAGCATCAGCACCACCGGGAGTGCGCTGACCGCACACCACTCGGAGAGTACGCGTTGCAGTGCGCTTTCGGCTCCCGATTTTTCCATGATATCGCGGTAACGATCCTCAAAGAAATCGTCATCCAAATAGCTGGCGGCGGCCTGGGCCAAGGCATCCAACACTGCGCGGATTCCGCGGTTCACATCCCCCCGCGCCGCCTGAGCCGGCTCGATATTCGCGTAGAGGGCCTTGTAGCGCCCCTGGCTATTCAGCCAGCGCATCAGGGCCAGCAGGTAGGTGGTCTTGCCGGTCTGGCGCGGGGCGTGCAGGATGAAGTAGCGCCTCTGATCGAGGAGGCTTTCGATCTCCGGAAGATTAAAACGTCGCAGCGGATCCACGCAATAATGATCCTCTGGAACGCAGGGTCCAGCGTTATTAAAGAAGCGCTGGGATTTACCTGATCCGGTGCTCATGAGGAAGATTCTATCCCCGTCTTGGTTAAGGCGATATCACTAAGGTTGAAGATCGAAAGCGCCACCCCTTGCGCTGGCCCTTTCAGTGGTGAGGGGAAAGTCGAACGCGGTGAGCCGCATCCCGCAGGCGCGGGTCAAAGCTTCCAAATACCGACATCATCAAGATCCACAAGGACAGCGGCAAGCCCTCCCTGATATTCTACGACGACTTCTGGGGCCAGCCCCATCCCGAACTCAAGCTGCGCGTCAAGGTCAAGCTGCGCGGGCAGATCTTTTGAATTGCAGCATCAGGTTCCAAGTCCGTTCATGCTGAGCTTGTCGAAGCACAAGTGGGCAGGATGCCGCCGCCCCTCACCCTGACCCTCTCCCGGGGGAGAGGGGAAAAAAGATGCCTACCTCGCCCCCGAGCACCAGCGCACCCGCGCCACGGCGAGTTCGCACGCCTCACCGATCAGGAAATCCAGCACGGCCTGCTGCGCTTCTCCGGCGACGGTCCCGACAAGGAAATCTGGATGCGCGCCCTCGCGGACCGCAACCTGCGCCTCGAATGCCACGCGCTGGTTGCGGTCATAATCACGATCCATGAATCTCGGAACCCTTCGGACTGGGGGCCACCTCATCCCACTTGTGGTGAGCAGCGTGAACTAGGCTATGGGGGGTCCCCATGCCCTTGTGATGTAGCTATGATCGGCCTGAAGACTTCAGGTGGTGTCTGCCCGTTAGTGCTTCGACAAGCTCAGCACGAACGGACTTGGCTGCGGACGCCGCAATGCGAAGACGTATCATGGGCTGAACGCTTACGTGGATTTTTATAAAACAAGGCTTGATTTTATCAAAAAACTAGATAAAATAAACCGTAGTTATATAGGAACTCCGGCCCATGCACCGCTACGCCTTGGATTACCTGAAGGAATGGAAGTCCAGGCCATCCCGTAAGCCGCTGGTGATCCGTGGTGCGCGGCAGGTCGGAAAATCCTTCCTCGCGCGCCTTTTTGCCGCTGGGGAGTTCGCCAATCTCCTCGAAGTGGACTTCGAGCACAACGCAGACACCGCCTCCCTTTTCCGTTCCAAAGATCCCGTCCATATCTGCGACCTGCTGGAGGCCCGCTTCGGCTCGGTCATCACTCCGGGCCGGACGCTGCTTTTTCTCGACGAGATCCAGGCTGCACCGGAGGTTTTCGCCACATTGCGCTATTTCCATGAACGGCTGCCGGATCTCCATGTTGTCGCGGCGGGCTCTCTGCTGGAGTTCGTGCTGGAGCAGCACGTTTTTTCCATGCCGGTAGGGAGAATAGAGTATCTGCACCTTGGACCGCTGCAGTTCGAAGAGTTTCTGCTCGCCATGGGACGGGGGGCGCTGCGCGATTTCCTGAGCGCCTATCGCGTGGACGACGAAATTCCGGAGGCGCTGCATCTTGAGGCCATGAACCTGCTGCGGCGCTTCCTGGTGGTGGGCGGCCTGCCCGAGCCGGTGGCGGCCTATGCCGCCGCTGGCGGCTACCGGGAGTGCGCGGCCATTCAGCAGTCCGTGCTCTCGACCTACCAGGACGATTTCGCCAAGTACGGCCGGCATGCCCACACGGGCCGCATGGCCAAGGTGTTCGAGAAGGTTCCGCGGTTGGTGGGCCGATCCTTCAAATACAGTCACGTGGACCGGGAGGAACGCGCCGGGGATTTGCAACAGGCGCTGCGTCTGCTGGCTCAGGCGCGCGTCGTGCATGCGGTGCGCCACAGCTCCGCCAATGGCATCCCTCTGGGTGCCGAGGCTGACGACCGCCGGCAGAAGGTCCTCTTTCTGGATGTCGGCCTGCTGGGTCGGAGCTGCGGGCTCGGTGCTATCGAAATCGAGAACGCCGCGGACGTGCTGTTGGTGAACTCCGGGGCGGTCTGCGAGCAGTTCGTGGGGCAGCATCTCCTTCATTCCCAGGAACCTTTCGAAGATCCGCAGCTTTTCTGCTGGATGAGGGAGAAGCCGGGCTCTGCCGCCGAGGTGGACTACCTGATTTCTGAGGGCGCGGCCGTGATCCCAGTGGAGGTCAAGGCCGGTAAAACCGGCGCGCTCAAATCCCTGCACGTTTTTTTGAGGGAAAAGAAACGCGATCTCGCCCTGCGCTTCAATAGCGCGTCACCATCCCTGCTGAAGTCTGAAACCTGCCTGCCGGACGGCGGCAACCGCCCTTTTCGCCTGCTTTCGCTGCCTTTCTATATGGTAGGCCAAGCACGCCGCTTGATCCGGTCGCTCCTCTAGAAGTCCTGGCCGGGCAGGGTGGAAACACCTCGCCTTGGTCAGTGCGAGCGGGCCAAGCCATTGGCTCCGGCGCCAAAGATATACGCCGTCCGGCATTGTTTCCTCGCAGAGGAATCGGGCTCGGGAACCTTGCCGCAATGTCCGGTCCTGGTTATACTGGGAACGTGATGCCCGGTCTCGTCATCCATGCTTCCAGCGATCTGGATCTATTGGCGCTGGAGCTTTGCGAGGTTCTGGTCTTTGTTACTTGAGTCGGTACGAAGACGCGCTCCATCGCTCTTCCCGATAGTTTACTTTTTGGCTTATACGGGTACGAGAAAAATGGAGGCGGCGACTTTAGAATGGGACGACATTGACCTTGGTAATCGGCTGGTGCATATTCACAACAAGCCCCATATTATGGTAAACAGGGAGCCTTTTTTCTGTAAATGGGGGAGTCAACGCTCCATTCCCTTAAAGCTGTCGGTGATAAAACTGCTGATGTCGCTCCCAAGGACCTCGAACTGGGTATTTCCCACGGGAAACGGGAAGATGCGCTTCAACAACTTCAATCGGGAGTTTGACCGTGCGAAGATGAAGGCTGGCCTCAGCAGGCCCCAGGAGGTGACACCGCACAGCTTGCGGCACACCTGGATTTCCCAACTCCTGGCGAATGGGGTGGATCTGAAGTCGGTTTCAGCGATGGCGGGGCACCGCAACCGCTCTACCACAGCAGGTTATGCCCACTTGATCGGAGGGGATGAGAAGATGCATTTGGACATCGCCAAACTGCCGGACTTTGGGAAATGTACCCGCAGCGTACCCGCAAATCATGCGGTGAACTCCTGACGGAGGGTTTCGCCGCTTGACAACCGCCGCCAAATCAAGAAGATAGATCGCGTTCGAGCTGGTAGCTCAGTCGGTAGAGCAACGCACTTTTAATGCGTGGGTCGCGGGTTCGATCCCCGCCCGGCTCATTGATCGTTGTAAACTTGGGCGCCACAGTTTTGTGAAAGTTCTCTTGAGTTCAAGGCGGATCGTCCGCTTACGCTTTGCCATGAACCTAAAAACGGCAGTTGAAAACTAACCGGCTGGAAAGCAAGGGACTATTCTTTCGTACAGCGGGGACGGTCTCTTGCGATATAACAACTTAATGGCACATCTATTTACCTTGCTGTTGATACTAAAGAAGCGAAAAACCCCTTTGTTTTCCGCGCCGCGTCCCTGGATGCTGGAGCTGATGGATGTGCCCTTAACTTTCAACTGCCGTTTTTAGAATGAGCGGCTCCGTTCACCTGATCGCCTGGCATGATTGGCGGCGCGCCGACGTGCTGGCCTGGCACGACGCCATGTTCGCGGCCGCGGGCCCCGGCCCGGTCACGGTGGCGTTTTTCCCTACTCCATTCGGGGATGACGCAAATTGGACCGAGAGGTTCGCGGGTTTGTTGCGCAAGCGCTATGCCGCCGAAGTGCGGCCGGTGCGGCTGCTCCGAGATCCCACTCCCGCGGCAGAATTGCATGAGATTTTGGGCAACGCGCAGTTGTTTTATTTCACGGGTGGCGACCAGCATTTGCTGATGCAGCCCGAGCGCCGGGACCTGGCACGGGAAATCCGCCGCCGCATCAAAGCCGGTGCCGTGGCCGGAGGTTTTTCCGCCGGGGCCATCGCCATCGGCCCCTGTTGGCCGGATTGGCCTGACCCCCTGCAATCCGAACTGCCCGAGGAAGGTGCGAAGCTGGTGCGCGGACTCGGCTTGCAACAGCGCTGCATTTTCGACTTCCACGCCGAGGACGACGGCTGGGAGGAGCTTAAAGCCTGCCTGCGCTTGCTGGCGGCGCAAGACCCAAAGCAAACCCACTACGGCTGCGGCGTGCCCACGCATGGCGCCGCGCGCGTGCTCGCGGCTGGCGCGGTGGAGATCCTGGGTGACCCGGGGCCCTGGTTCGCCTCCGGCCCTGATGGCGTGCGCGAGATCCAGGCTCCGGAGTTTGCGCGGAGCTGAACAATTGGAGACGCCGGCCGACTCCTAACCAGCGCCGAATTCCTTCGCGCTCCTGGACCGCAACGTCCCGATCCAGCCTCAGCGCTTCACTCGGACGTAGTGCTCGGGGTTGTCGGTGAAGCGCGCGCGGTACATGGGCGGGACGGCGTTGGCATCCACGTACTTGTTGGTGTTGCGGTCCATGTAGAGGTTGGCGTTCTTGGGCGCTGCGTCAACGCTGTCGTATTCCGTCGCGCCGCTGTAGCCCGTGTTGTCGTCCGTGTCGAACTTCTTGCGCCAGTCCTTTTCCTCGCTGGCGGCTTCCCGGGTCGCCACCGGCGCGCTCTTCTGGGGCTTTTTGCCGCCGCCCGAGGTCAGGGCTATGATGACGACGATGAGCGCAATCACCCCGCCCAGCGCGCCGAGGATGAGGCCCGTATTGTCGGAGGAACTTTTCTGGAAGGGCCCGGGATCAAGCTGAGGAGGTCGGATGCGCGCGGACTTTGGCCCGCCCTTGGCCGTCGCAGCCGGGGCCGGCGCTTTCGGACCCGCGCCTTTGGCGGGAGCCGCAACGGCCGACTTGGACGGGGGCGCGGCGGGACCGGTTTTGGCAGCGCCGGGAGCCGCTGACGCGGGAATCGCCGCCGGTTTTTTATCCACGGCTGGCTTGGTGGAAGGCGCTGGCACACCCGCCATCGGCTCTGGGGCTGCCGCGGCTTTCGCCGAAGCCTTGGGAGGCGGCGCGAATTTTGAAGGTTTCGCCTTGGCGGACGCTCCAGGCTTGCCCGCGCCGGGCAACTTGGCTTTGGTATTCAGGGCTGCCTCCTTTCACCGAAAATAGCGGTGCCCAGCCGTATCACGGTCGCGCCCTCGGCGAGCGCAAGGCGCCAATCCGCACTGGTTCCCATGCTGAGCTCCCGGACATGATAACGCTCCTTGATCGCGCGCATCTGCCGGAAATGGCGGGTGAGCTCGCCCTCGTCCCAATGGCCGGGCGGCAGGCTCATGAAGCCGGCGATGCTCCGCAACAGCCCCTCGCCAGACCACGTCTCAAGGTCCGCGAGGCTGGCGCCGTTCTTCTGCTCCTCGCCCGCGAGGTTGAGCTGCAAAAAGGCACCGCCAGGGAGCGGATTCGCCAGCTTATGGAGTTCTTCAAGGGATGAGCGCGACCCGAAGCCATGCACGCAGTAGATCCCTTCCGCGCTCAAGGCTTTGACCTTGCGGCTCTGCACGCGGCCGATGAAATGCCAGTGCGCGCCGGGAAACTCATCCTTCTTGGCCAGCCATTCCTGCAGGTAATTCTCGCCGAAATCGCGGTGGCCCGCCTCGAAAAGCGCGCGCACGCGCTCGCGGGGCTGTAATTTGCTCACGGCGACGAGGCGCGCCCCGGCGTAGCCGCGCAGGTGTTCCATGACGGCGTGGTAGCGCTCGAGGATGGCGCCGCGTTCGGCTTCAGCCTGGCGGTTTTCCATGCGCCGCATTTTAGGCCGCTTTCGGCCTTTGCAGCGCCTCCCCGCCGCTTGCCAACGCTCACCGC
>JAHFOS010000084.1:0-4405 GCA_023261545.1 bacterium | reverse complement strand
CATGCAGCGCATCCTGATCATCGGCCGCAAGGGCCACGGCAAAACGACCTTCGCGGGCTTCCTCAAACAAGCCCTCGGCGACGCCCAGACCTTTTCCACCAGCGAATATCTGGTCCATCGCCTGGCCCTCATCCACGGCACCACGGAAGCGAAAATCCTCGCCGCCAAGGAGCGTTACCGGCCGGAGATGATCGTCCTCGGCAACGCCATGTGCGACGTGGATCCCGGCTGCCTGGTTTCCATCTGCCTCTGGGCCTGCCACAAGGAATGCGCCATCATTGACGGCATCCGGCGCGTCTCGGAGTACAAGCGGGTGCGCAAATGGTTCGAACACGTCCTGTGGATCGAGCGGCCCGGCATTCCCGAGGGGCTCGACAACCTCGAACTCACGCACCGTCATGCCCAGGAGATCATTGTCAACGACGGCTCGCTCGCGGATTTGCGTGAGAAGGCCCGGCGCTATGCAGCCGCCATCCAGCGGCCCCGTGCGCGCCGAAAGAGCCGTTGAGCCCTTTGGACGATGCGCGCAAGCCCTTGTTTCCCAGTCTTTTCCAGTATATTCCGCCGCCTGGACGATAGTCGGAAATGAAGCTCAGATTTTTCGGCGTGCGCGGCTCCGTGCCCCGCCCCATGAACGGCGCGGAGATCTACCGGCGCCTGCGCGCGCGGCTCAATGGCAAGCCCCTGACCCCGCGCGACCTCGGCCGCTTCAAGGCGGATGGAACGCTGGGCTACGGCGGCAATACTTCCTGCCTGTTGCTGGAGCATGAAGGCAACCGCCTCATCCTCGATGCCGGCACCGGCCTGCGCGGGCTCGCGAGCCACTACCAGCGCCGCCCGAGTGAGCCCGTGCATCTGCTGCTCACCCATCTGCACTGGGATCACATTCAAGGGCTGCCCTTCTTCATGCCCATCTACCAAGCGGGCCGCGAGGTCCACATCTACAGCGCCATTCCCGCCGCCGAGATCCGGCGCTCCCTGAGCGTGCAACACAGCGCTCCCTTCTTTCCCGTGGAGTTCCACAAGCTGCTTTCAAGGTTCAAGTTCCACCACCTCGGCGCCGCGGGAACACTCATCGGTGCCTTCAGGGTTGATAGCCTACGCCTCCATCATCCCCAGCCCTGTTACAGCTACAAGCTGAGCGCTGGCGGCAAATCCCTGGTGCATATGTCGGACACCGCGCTGGCGGACCTCGCGGAGGCGGATTTCGCGAACTACCGGCGCTTCGTGCGCGGGGCTGAAGCCGTGGTGGCCGACGCGCAATTCGAGTTCACCGCCGCCGCGCTCACCTACCGGGATTGGGGACACTCCTGCTCCCAATATTTCGTCGAGTTGCTCGCCGGGACTGGCGTGCCGCGGCTGGTGCTCTTTCACTACAACCCGCAGTCCGGCGACGAGCAAATCGACAGCGAGTTGCGCCGCGCGCGCGCCTACCTCAAAATGTGGCGGCCCGACGTGAAGCTCCGCATCCAGGGCGCCATCGAGGGCGCGGTCCTCGCGCTCTGAGACGTTGGACGCGAGCGGGATGAGCCTGCGCGAAACAGCGCGCGCGGTCGCCAGCGGAAAGCTCAGCGCGCGCGGTCTGGCGCAACAGGCGCTCGAACGCGCGGAGGCCAAAAATCCCGCCTTGAACGCCATCGTGCGCCTGCGCGCGCAGGCAGCACTGAGCGAGGCCGCGGCCATTGATCGGCGCGTCGCCGCGGGCGAGGATCCCGGGGTGCTGGCCGGCGTGCCGGTGCTCATCAAGGACAACCTCGCCCTCGAAGGCACGGAGGTCACCGCCTGCAGCCGCATCCTCAAGGGCTTCGTGCCGCCCTATACCGCCACCGCGGTACGCAAACTCCAGCAGGCCGGAGCGGTGATCATCGGTCAGACCAACATGGACGAATTCGCCATGGGCTCCTCCACCGAGCATTCCTGCTACGGTCCCTGCCGCAATCCCCGCGATGTCGCGTGCGTGCCCGGGGGTTCGAGCGGCGGCAGCGCGGCGGCGGTGGCCGCCGGCATCGCGCCCCTCGCGCTGGGGACGGACACCGGCGGCAGCATCCGCCAGCCCGCGGCCTTCTGCGGAGTGGTGGGCCTTAAACCCACCTACGGGCGCGTCTCGCGCTACGGGCTTTTCGCCTACGGCTCATCCCTCGACCAAATTGGCCCGCTCACGCACAGCGTCGCGGATGCGGCGCTGGCGCTCTCCGTCATCGAAGGACGCGACGACCTCGATGCCACCTCGCTGGCGGCCCCCGGGCCGGCCCACGTCTATGGCGAGGGCGTGCGCGGCCTGCGCATCGCCGTGCCGCGCGAGTTCATGGATACCTCCAAAGGATTGCGTCGCGAGGTGGCGAGCTTGTTGCGCGACCTCCTGGATCGCCTGGCGCGGGAGGGCGCGGAGATCCGCGAAGTGAGCCTGCCCGTCCTCGACTACGTCATCCCCGTCTATTACCTCATCGCCGTTTCGGAGGCCAGCTCCAACCTGGCGCGCTACGATGGCGTGCGCTACGGCCTGCGCAGCGGGGCGGGCAAAAGTCTGGCCGAGCTCTACGGGCGCACGCGCGCCGAGGGTTTTGGCCGTGAGGCGCAGGTGCGCGTGCTGCTCGGCACCTACGCCCTGAGCGCCGGCTACTCCGACGCCTACTACAAGAAGGCCGACCGCCTGCGCCGGCACCTGCGCGGCCGCATGGACGCCATCTTCCGCGACGTGGACGTCGTCGTCGGCCCCACCGCTCCCGACGTGGCTTTCCGCCTCGGTGAGAAGCTCTCCGACCCGCTCAGCATGTACATGCAGGATCTTTACACCACCCTCGCCAACCTGGTGCAATCCCCGGCCATGAGCGTGCCTTGCGGGGAAGTGGACGGGCTGCCCGTGGGCGTGCAGATCATGGGGCGGCCTTTTGGCGAAGCCGACGTTTTTCGTGCCGGGACCGCGGCGGAACAAGTATGCGCTGCCGTATCCTGATCCTCGCCGCTGCCGGCCTCGGCTGGGTCTTCGGCTCCGCGGTTGCCGCTTCTGATGCCACCTCGCGCGGCATGGTGCTCGGGCCCTTCCCCACCGCCTACCTGCCGAGCAAAGGCGTCCTGCAAGTGAGCCCCTACGTGAATTACATCCAGCTCAATATGGCCGAAAAGCTGGGGCTCGACATTGATCCCGTGCAGTCGCGGGGCGTGGGAAAATATTTCGAGAAGGGCATGCGCACGCAGTTCGGGTTGGCGCCGGGCCTGGGCCTCAGCTACGATTTCTCGCTCACGGATTTCAGCTACGCCACCAAGGAGGCCGAGGTCTCAAGCCAGGACGTGCGGCTCAAAAAAGGTTTCGCGCGCTCGCCGCGCTTCGGGACCTTCGCGGCGGAGCTCGGCTGGCGCCGCCATAGCACCAATGAGCTCAAGAACAGCGGCGTCGCGCTGCCGCTCTCCAATGTCCTGCACGACTACGGCTACGGGCTACGGGGCCTGTGGAGCCGGCCCCTGCGCGATTACGACCTGCACGCCTCGTTCGGACTCTCCGACACTCCCGAGGATGGTGACGGCGGCCAGCACGGGACGGATCTCTCCGCTGGCTTTTCGCGTTTCTGGGCTGGACGCTGGCAGGCGGACGCCTTCTATCAGCTTTTCGACGTGCACCGCAAACACCCGCTTTATTCGCGCTCTTCCAAGGACCGTAACCAGACCTTCTCGTTCGGCGTGATGCGCCATCTCACCGACCGCTGGGCATTGGAACTCCGGGCCCGGGCCAATGACAACTTGTTTCGCGGCATCTGGCCTTTTCTCGACCGCGAGGTGGACCGGCTCAACTTCTCGACTTACGGCTACTTCACCTTCGCCCTCACCTACCGGCACGACTACGGCCGGTGAGCATCCCGATGGCGGCCTTCAAGGATAGGCTGCGCGAGGCGCTCGGGGGGGATGTTGCCGCGCGCCGCGCGCGCTTGGCCGCACTGCTGGAGGAGGGACTCGGACCCGGTGAAATCAAGGTCCTGCACCGGCATTTGTTGGAGAACTCCGGCGATCTCCCGACCCTCCGCTGTGCGCTGCTGTTCGCGGGCACCGCCGCCCCGTGGCGCCTTTTTTTCGAGGCCGAGTTGCTGGCCGCGGGACTGCGGCCACAGATTTACGAGCCGGCCTTTGCAGCCTCCATGCAGGAGGCATTGCAAGCGGGATCGGGCCTGGAGCGTTTCGCTCCCGAGGTGGCTATCGTCGCCACCCACTACCGCGACTTTCCGCCGCCCGCGGAGTTCGCCAGCGACGAAGCCGCGCGCGTGAACGCCCTGGAGGAGACGCAACAAAAACTCCGCGCCCTGTGGTCGCGGCTTTTGGAAATGGGCGCCCTGGTGGTGCAGAACGATATGGACATCCCGCCCTTCCTGCCTTTCGGCCATTACGAGCTGCGCCACCCGGGATCGCCCAGCGCCTG
>JAHFOS010000083.1 GCA_023261545.1 bacterium | reverse complement strand
GCGTACTTCTGGGCAGTGTCTTCCCTGTTTTTCTTGGTCCTCAGCGCTCCAAACTCGGGAGCATCCACAGATTACACAGATTTGCACTGATTAAAAAGGACGGCCCTGCTTGATTATTATCTGTGTTAATCTGTGCAATCTGTGGAAAATCCCCCGGCAGTTCGATTGGGTTCCGGTCTTGCTCGACCAGGTACCGGCGTGAAAATTCTGGAAAGCACGCATTATTCGGATGAGCCAAAAATGCGAAAAAACAAGCTGAATTGTTGCGAGGGCTGAGATGGCCGCCACGGACTCCCCGGCGCGACGCATTCTGGCGCGCCTGCGTACCCGGCCAACGGCCCGTGCTGGAGCCGGCGGCGTGCTTGTACTCATCATCCTGGCGCTGCTGGCACCGCTGCTGGCCAACGAGAAGCCCTTGGTGCTGCGCTGGCAGGGAAAAACCTACTACCCCGCTTTCCGCGACTTTCTTTCCATGCCCGCGCACCCGGATCTTTTGGCCGCGGGTTTCCGCGATCTCCCCACCTTCAAGGCGGGGCTCGACGCCGCGCGCGGCGACTCCCTGCTGCTGCCGCCCATCCCCTGGTCGCCCGTCACCCTAGATCTCGCCGGCCGCTACGCGCTGCCTTTTGAGGGCAGCCACCCGCTCGGGGCCGACGATGTGGGCCGCGACGTGGCGGCGCGCTTGCTGCACGGCGCGCGCGTCTCGCTGGCCATCGGCCTTATCGCCGCGGGGCTGGCCTTCCTCATCGGCTTCGTGGCCGGATCGGCCGCGGGGTACCTCGGCGGTTGGGCGGACATCGGCCTCTCGCGCCTCATGGAGATCGTGGACTCCATCCCCAAGCTGCTGCTGCTGCTGGTGCTCGTCGCCGCCCTGGAACGGCCCACGCTCTACCACACCATGGCCATCATCGGCGTGACGAGCTGGACCGGCATCGCGCGCATCCTGCGCGGCGAGGTGCTCAAGCTGCGCGGGCGCGACTTCGTGGCCGCCGCGCGCGGGCTCGGCTCCGGCGGCCCAGGCATCCTGCTGCGCCATATCCTGCCCAACGCCCTCGGCCCGGTGGTGGTGGCCCTGAGCTTCGCCGTCGCCTCGGCCATCCTCGCCGAATCCATGCTGAGCTTCCTGGGTTTCGGCGATCCCAACTTCCCCTCCTGGGGCGAGATCATCGAGCAGGGCCGCAACCACATGCGCTCCTGGCACCTGGTGGTCTTCCCCGGCGTGGCGGTCTTCGCCACCGTCACCGCCTTCAACCTGCTGGGCGACGCCCTGCGCGACGCCATCGACCCGCGACTGGCGCCGCCGGCCTGAAAATATTCAGCGCCTCAAGGGCCGTGAACGGGGAAAGCTCGGGGTCGAGATCATTGGCTAAGAGTGTGCTTTTGATATACTTTCCAAAGATTTAAAGGTCTGGTTTTCAGGTCGTCGTCCACCACCGGAGAAATTAGCATTGCCCCGAGAGAGACTGGAAGGAGTCGGCCCCAAAACCCCCGTGTCCCTGAAATCGTGAGAGCCGGCACATCGTTGCGTTTCCTGGCCGCGCGCGTCTGGGCCTTTCGCCGCCAGGGTTTCATGGTCTTCGCCGTGGGCTTGCTGGCCGCCGCTTCGCAGGTGGCGGTTTATGGCCTGGTGAAGCCCAGCGTGGACATCCTCTTCAGCGGCGGCGCCAAGGAGATGATCGGCGGCCTGAGCTGGATATCCCCCGAGGTGAAGGCCAGCCTCGAAATCTGGTTGAACACCTACCTGCTGGCCGACCGCCAGAAGGCGCTGCACGTCGTCATCGTGCTCATCCTGTGCATGGCCGTCGTCAACCTGCTGCTCAGCGCCACGCACCGCTTCATCTCGCGCACCCTGAGCCGGGACTTCCAGATCCGCGTTTTCAAGGAACTCTACGACCACTTGCTCGCCTGCCCGCTGAGCGAGATCCAGCGCCGCCGCCAGGGCGACATCATGAGCCGCTTCTCCTCGGATATCCTGGTGCTCCAGGACGCGGTGCTGGATTTCTTCCAGGTGCTCTTCAAGGAGCCCTTCTTCATTGTCTTTTCCATCGCCGCCTGCGTGCTCTTCAACTGGAAGGTGACGTTGTTCTCCATCGCCGTGCTGCCGCTCATCGCCTTGGCCATCACCATGCTGAGCCAGCGCGTGCGGCGGCTCACGGTGCGGGAGTCGGAGATTGCCGGCAACCTTTTGCAACAAGTGGGAGAGAGCATTTCCGGGCTGCTGAACATCAAGGTCTTCCAGAGCGAAGCGATGCTCGTGCGCATGCTGGGCGAGAACTGCGCGCGCTACCTCTCCAACGTCCGCAAAATCATCCGCATTGACGCACTCACCTCGCCGGCCATTGATTTCCTCGGCTACATCGCCGTGGCGCTGGTCCTCGGTTTTTTCGCGCCGCTGGTCCTGCGCGGCGAAATCAGCCCCGGCGACCTCATCACCATCCTGATGTTGCTGCTCAATATCTACAGGCCCATGAAGGCCGTGAGCAACGGGGTGCACAAGCTCTCGCGCAGCCTGGCCGCCGCCGACCGCATCGTGGAGCTGCTGAACCTGCCTGTCGAAAAAAGCTGCGGTAAACTGCATTTCCCGGAATACTTCGGCTCCCTGGAGATCCGCAATTTGCGCTTCGCCTATCCCGGTGGCAGCGAGGTGCTGAGCGGCCTGGACGCCACGATAGCCGAGGGGGAGCGCATCGCCCTGGTGGGTCCGACGGGGGCGGGGAAGAGCACGCTGCTGCACCTGATCCCCATGTTCTTCGAGTTTCCCGAGGGCGGCATCCTGCTGGCCGGCCAGCCGCTGCAGCGCTACGACCTGCGCTCCCTGCGCTCGCGCCTGGCGCTGGTTTCGCAGAACGTCTTCCTGTTCAACGACACGGTGCACAGCAACATCGCCGCGGGCGGGCCGGCGGGGCGCGCGCAAGTCGAGGCCGCGGCACGCGCCGCCATGGCGCACGAGTTCATCGTGAATCTGCCCCAGGGTTACGATTCCACCGTGGGCGACCGCGGCGTGCTGCTCTCGGGCGGCCAATGTCAGCGCATCGCCATCGCCCGCGCCATCCTCAAGAACCCGGCCATTTTGCTGCTGGACGAGGCCACCTCGGCCTTGGACGCCGAGACCGAGCGCAAGGTGCAGGACGCCCTGGACGAACTGAGCCGCGGCCGCACCACCCTGGTGGTCGCCCACCGCCTTTCCACCGTCATCGGGGCCGACCGCATCCTGGTGCTGGAACGCGGCCGCATCGTGGAGCAGGGCCGCCACAAGGATCTCCTGGCCTTGGGGGGCGTCTATTCCCGCTTCCACGCCCACTATTTCGAACGCGATCTTGAGCGCGCCCGGAGCTGAAACGCTGGTTTCCGAACCCCGGCGCATGAGTGTCGTTATCCCGGCCTGGAATTGCCGGGAACAGGTCGAGCGCGCCATCGGGCACCTGCGACAGCAGACCTATCCCGCCGCATCCTTCGAGATCCTGGTGGTGGACGATGGCAGCGAAGATGGGACCGGCGCGGCGGCCGAGCGCCTGGGCGCGCGGGTGGTGCGCCACGAGCGCAACCGCGGCCGCGTGGCGGCGCGCGAGACCGGCGCGCGCGCGGCCCTGCACGAGACCCTGGTCTTCCTGGATGCGCGCGTGGTGCCGGAGCGCGAGGTGCTGGCCAATGCGGCGCGGATCGGACATCTCCCGCTGATGGGGGTGGGGGCCTCCGACAAGCATCGCAGCCTCATTGACCGCATCTTCTACTGTATTCGCCGGCGCGTTTACCAGCCCTACGAACCGCAATTTCGCTGGGGCAAGGAGCTGTGGCTGCGCCCGGGGGAGTTTGACGGAAGACCCAAGGGGTTGGGGCTTTTCATCATCAACCGCCAGACCTTCATCGAATGCGCCCTGGAGGACAAAAGCCAGGACGTCAATGACGACACGCAGTTGCTCTGGAACATCGTGAGCCGCGGGCACGCCATCTTACGGCACACCGATCTGGTGTTCACCTACGAGCACCGCCAGCGCTGGCCGGATCTATTGCGCCACACCTTTTTTCGCGGGCCCAAATTCCTCGACTATTATCTCGTGCCCGGAGGGCCGCATTTCAAAAAATACCTGGGCGCCTGGGGGTTGGTTGGCTTACTCATGGTCTTGATCTCTCTCCGGCCCGACACCCTGTTATGGTTGCTGCCCCTCGTGGTGGCGGCCTATGCGGGGGGCTGTCTGTGGCTTTCCGAGGATGCTGGAGATTTCCTAGCCTGCTTCTTCCTTTTTCCCCCTATCGCCGTGGCCTTCAGCGCCGGGATTCTTTGGGCTCAAGTCGCCCGTCTTTCAGGGCTACGGGG
This sequence comes from bacterium, assembly GCA_023261545.1. Classification (GTDB taxonomy): domain Bacteria; phylum Planctomycetota; class JADGBV01; order JADGBV01; family JADGBV01; genus JAHFOS01. Next base: position 14,289 of record JAHFOS010000083.1, on the reverse strand, counting down.
CCGGCTGATCCGGCACTGAATGGCCGCGATCCCGCGCGGCTTCAAATCTTGAACCTCGCCACATCACCTGCTGACGTCCCCGGGAGTTTGTGGTGGCAAGTAGGAAGGGTGCCACCACCCATGCGCAACGGTTATGGTGATTCGCCATCCGCGCCCTCTGCGGATAGTTTGAGTTTCGCGGAGTTCCGGTAAAATCCGGGTACCCTCACGGTGTGCGCGTTCAGCTTGCGGGGGATCGAAATGTCATGCCCCCTTCCAGATATCCCCCGGGCGGTTCGGGCCACAAGGTGGCTTGCTGGCGGCACCCCAAACCATAGCGGAATCGCCCCGGCAGGCCGCAGTTTCCCATCCCTTCCTATGATTCGTCCTAACCCATAACCCGTATCGGAACTCTTGAATGGCGTGGAATGACAAATTGCCCGTGAGCTACTTGCTATTCACGCCCAAGGGACGCATCAACCGCTTCACCTATTGGAGCACTTCCGTTTTCATCTGGCCCTCCTTCTACGTCTTGTTCAATCTGCTCGGATGGCTCTCCCCTTCCGCGACCTGGTTGATCTATCCGCCCTTGTTCTGGGCGCTGTACTGCACCGCCACCAAACGCCTGCATGACGGCAACCGTTCGGCCCACTGGCTTTGGATGCTCTTCCTCCCCATCGCCGGTCCCTTGGTTATCATCTTCCTCCTCGGTTTCATGAAAGGCACTTTCCAAGGCAACCGCTTTGGCCCCAATCCGGATGCTGCGCCGGATTATTTCAAGAATCCCGACGCGGAAAAAATCCCCAACCTGAAAAGCGAGGAGCGCATCGTGAACGATGTGACCCAGTTGAATCCGGTGCTGGTCTCCAAGGTGGCCGCCCCGCAAACCATCGAGGAACTGCGGGACATCATCCGGACCACGGACAAATTCATTTGCATCGGCGGGGGCCGCTTCAGCATGGGAGGCCAGACGGCCAGCCCCAATGCCTTGCATATCGATATGCGCAAGTTGGACAAAGTCATTGCCTTCTCCCCGGGCGAAAGGACTATCAAGGTCCAGGCCGGCATCCGCTGGTGCGATATCCAGAAGCACGTGGACGCCCATGATTTGAGTATCAAGGTGATGCAGACCTATGCCAACTTCACCGTGGGCGGCTCCCTGAGCGTGAACTGCCACGGGCGCTATATCGGCCTGGGCCCAGTTATCCTCTCCGTCCGCTCATTGGACGCGATCCTGGCCAATGGCGACCTGGTCCATGCTTCGCCCACCGAAAATCCGGACATCTTCTTCGCTTGCGTGGGCTGCTACAATGCCATAGCCGTCATAGCCCAGGTGGAGCTGGACCTGGAGGCCAATGTGGCGGTGCGCCGCAGCCATGTGAAGATGCGCCGCGACACCTACAAGCAGTATTTCTTCTCCAAGGTCCGGGAGAACAAAGACGTTGTCTTCCATAACGGCGATATCTATCCGCCCCTCTACAGGAACATGCGGGCCGTCATTTGGATTCGAACCGTCGAGAAGCCCACGGTCAAAACCCGGCTCATGCCCCTCGCCGCCGCCTATCCGTTGGAGCGCTATTTCATCGGTGCATTCAGCAAGAGCGCCTTCGGCAAATGGCGCCGTGAATACCTCATCGACCCCCTAGTCTTCGCCGTCAAGCGCATCCACTACCGCAACTACGAAGCCGGCTACGACGTCTTGGAGCTTGAGCCAGAATCGCGCAAGCAGTGCACCTATGTCCTCCAGGAATACTTCGTCGCCGTGGAGAAGTTCGACGCCTTCTCCACCCTCATGGCGGAAATCTTTCAGCGGCACAAGGTGAACGTCATCAATGTTTCCATCCGCCATGCCAAGGCCGATAGCGGATCCCTCCTGGCTTGGGCGAAGGAAGAGGTTTTCGCCTTCGTGGTCTGGTACAAGCAGGGCACCGCCGACGCCGACAAGGGCGCCGTGGCGGTCTGGACCCGGGAATTAATCGACGCCGCGCTCTCCCAGGGCGGCTCCTATTACCTGCCCTACCAGCCGCATGCCACAGCGGAGCAATTCCACCGGGCCTATCCCAGGGCCAAGCAGCTCTTCGCCTTGAAGAAGAAGTTGGATCCGAGCTTCAAATTCCGGAACGTCCTGTGGGACACCTATTACAAAGCGGATTGATATGGACTCGATGTTCAAAGCGGTCTTCTCGGATACCAAGTGGAGTGACGATTTCTATCGGTTTCTGCAGGTTATCTTCCACCTCTACCCGGAAGACAAATTCCATCACCTGATCGCCTCTACCACCAAGGAGAAGCAAGGTGACGAAGCCATCTACCGGGCCGTCCAGCAGGGACTACCCGGCATCAAACCCTTCCTGTCCGAATTGACCTATGCCCTACCGGCCTTGAAGAAGCAGAAGAAAGAGATGGCGGCCCAGGTCTTGCGCCTCTTAGTCGACCGCAGGAAGATCGACGGCTACCTGGAAATCGGCTCCACCGGCCGCTATATCTCGGAACTGAAGAAGCACATCGCCCTCTCCGGCGGCCTCTACCTGACCCATGATATCGCCCCATCCAACTCCCCAGCCGACATCATGGAACGCGGCCAACTCGGGCGCGTCGGCGAATTCCATCCGCTCACCTATCAGCCCATACCTGAATCCATCCTTCCGGAAAGCCTCGACCTGGTCTATTGCCCCATCGGCCTGCACCACTGCCCCAAGGACCTGCTGGACGGCTATATCCGCTCCTTCCGCCGCGTCCTGCGCAAGGGCGGTCGCTTTATCCTCCGGGACCATGACGTGAAGACCCCGGAGATGCATACCTTTGTCTCCTTGGTGCACTGCGTTTTCAACCTGGGCCTCAACACGCCCTGGGAAACTGACAAGACCGAGCTGCGGCTTTTCCGTCCCGTCTCGGAATGGATCTCCATCCTCGGACGCCATGGCTTCCGCGATTCCAGTGAACGCATCCTCCAGGACAAGGATCCATCCGACAATACCTTGCTCCTCTTCACCAAGGCCTAGACCATGAAAAGGCTATATGCTCTTATCCTCGCTTCCCTCGCCCTGGCGGCCGGCATCGCCTTGATCCAGACAAGGTCGCCCACCACCTTCGCCGTGGGTCAAGGCCGGGTTCTCCCTGCGGAATGGCTGCAACCGAATCCCAACCCCGCCACCCCGAAGGCGGATATCCGCCCCGCCGATCAGACCTTTCTCACCTTCCCCGAGTGGTTCCTGGTCTTTAGCCCCGAGGAACAGGCCCTAGCCTTCCAGAACCGCACCTCCACGGCCTTCCCCTTCATGGCCCATGTCGCACAGTTCTGGCAAAGCTACCGGATCGTGAACGACCAGATCAAGGACGCCTTCCCCGTCAATGCCAGCTATCATGTGATGATCTGTGTTATCGGTGTCAGCACCACGGTCGAGTACGCCCTCAAGGCCACCTATGAAGCTCTCGTCGGGCGCCTCACGGATACGGGCGCACCCATCACCGCGGAGGACCGCTACAATGCGGAATACATGGCTGACTATGTGGCCTTCATCAAGGACCATCCCTGGTATGAATTCGACTACTCCACGCGTTTCAAGTCCCTGTGGACTTCGACTCCGCTCGTCGGAGGATCCTTCATGCGGAAAATGGAGCGCCGCTACTTCCTCACCACCGAGCTTATCGCCAAGCTCCTCTACGCCAAGCTAATCGGCTTCGGTACCCACCAGGCCTATGACCGGCCCCTACCCACCACCGCCGTGGTCCTCGTCAAGGACAGCCTAGTCCATCTCCCCCGCTACGACCGCTTCGCCCAGGCTGCCGGCACCCTCGCCGCCCGGGGTGAGGCATTCAAGGAAATCGCCGGTAATACCTCGGCCATCCTCCTCTCGGTCCTGGTTCCCGCCTACGGCCCCACCGCCTTCGAGGACAGCCGCACCCTGTTCACCCAACCGCTCGCCTCCGACCCCACCCGGAAGCGTGTGGTCCTGGCGGCTCCGGTCCCCTTCCTGGATCGCCTCCTGGTCCGACTCGGGCAAGCCAACCTTCCCGTGGAGCATGTCTTCGACTACTAGGAGAGCTGCTTTCCTCCAGGGCACCCTGGGAAGGTCGATAGGAAGTTGGATTCAGAAACCATCGTGATTTTATCGCAAGATGACCTGAAATTGGAACAAGGCGAAAAAATAAAAAGCTGTGCCCCTTTTACGCCGAGTTAACTGGGTCCGACCCGGAGGATCACCGGAGGATCCTGACATTCCCGCAGGTCAAGTCGAGAGACTACTCGATCCAGGGGTACTTGGGTTTCAGTGCCAGAAGATCCCGATCCAGACTCTTGAGTTTTGAACCTTGCCGTTCCGCGATCTCCAGGTAGGCGGCATCGTAAGCGCTGATTCTGTGTAGTAGAGCAAGCTCGTGAATTCGGCGCCGCTCCACGGGTCCCGTCTCCCATTCCGTCTCAAGGGGCAAATGGCGGGTCTCATCCCGCAAAATAGCGGCCTGCTCGGATGACAAACGACCCTTCCTCTCCGCATTGACCAGAAAATTGAGGACCTCGAACCAGAAAAGCGCCGGCATAAGGATTCGGGCCTCTCCCGCGGCTGCCTTAGTCAGGATGGGTTCCACCGCATCCGCTCCCGGCTTTTCGGCCAGCAAAAAAGCGGAAACCGCGGAGCAGTCCAAAACCCAGAGGATCACGCTCACCGCCGCCCCTCTTGAACCCATTGGTTTATCTCACTCATCTTGATGGATAGGGAACTCCGAATTTTCCGAATTCTGCGCAAACTTTCGGCGAACTTTTCCGCCCCACTCTCCCCACCCGTGCCTACCAACCGAGCCACGGGCACATTGTGCCGCAGGATTTCGAAAGACTCCCCCTTCTCCACCTCCTTGAGCAATTGGCCGAAGTGTGTCTTAGCCGCAAACGCGCTGATCGTCTTCATGACCTTGCCTCCTGCCCTTTATTCTATAGTTTCAACCAGTCTATCAACCAGTCTGTATCAACCCCAGCGCCCCGGTGGGAGATTGGGTTTCTTTGAGTTGCTTTCCGATTGCCTTTCATTGAGAGACGAAGCTAAAGCACGTCTCCGACAGTGCTACAACAACACCCCCGGGCCTCCCGCGCGGCTTCAAATCCTGAACAGCAGTCCCAAAAGAAAGCTGCGAGGGGGCGCGGGATAATTTTCCAGGATCATGTTGCTGTGATCAAGAAGATTATGCACATCGAGCCCCAGGGAAATCTGCTCCGCGAGGCGGCAGCGCGCCGCCAGCGAGAAGCTGCTGCTGGAAGGGATTTTGTGGTTGGAGGGGTAGCCCCGCTGCGGGCCGTTGTAGTCGTAGCCCAGACGGCTTGAGTACCGGCCGGCTGAAGCCTGCAACGCGGTAAACCAGCGCCGCCCGCTGTCGTAGGGCGTGAAGTCGGCCGTGGGATTGGCCCATTCGCTGGTTTTAAATTCGCCGCCGCCCTGAATCGAGAAGTGACGGCCCAGCGGCCCCGTCGCCTGGAGCAACAGGGATTCGCTGCGGCCACTGCCCCAGATGTCGGGCGTTATCTTGCCGTTGTCGGCGCTGGCGTCCTCGACCATGACGGGGCGGTTGCGATAGCGACTGATGACTCCCGAGGCGGAGAGCTGCCAGTCCTTGAGCTCCCAGCGCAAGCCGAATTCGTAACGGACGTGGCGTGAAGGGCTCACGAAATCAGAAGGCTGGGAAAGCTCGGGGCGCATGAAGCTGGTTTCGAGGAAATCCGTGGATTCCATGAATTGGGAGAATGAAGCGTAGATGTGGATGGGCTTGGCGACCTCGTGCTCGACGAGCAGAAAAGGCGATAGCGCCACCCGGTTGTGATCCAGGTCCTGGTTGCGGATGAGCAGGAAGCGATGCTGTTGCAGGAAATCGTTTTCATGGTCGAAGACGTAGGCGCCAAGCCCCCAGTGCAACGCGGTGCGCTCGTCGAGGGGGTGGCGCGTGTTCTGGACAAAGAGGCGCGAGAGCAGCAACCGCGAGCCGCCACGGTGTTCGCGTTCAAGCGAGAAGGCCGCGTTCCAACTCTGCAGCGAGTAGATGAAGCCGGTGCGCAACAAGTCCGCGTTGAAAGGCGCGCGCGCGCTGTCGGCCTGGCGGGCGTCCCGGTATTCGAAATGGGTCTCGAAGCGGCCGCTGAGCGGCCAGTCGCCATCACACTTCAGCTTGAAATCGTGGGCGAGCTCGTCGCGCTCGTGTTGGCGGAAGAACAGCGCTTGCGGCTCGGGAAGCTCGAAATCATTGCGCAGGGCGGAGTAAGCGAAGGAGAAGGCCGGGCGACGCGGCGCGAGCCACTGGTATTCGAGCTGCGCGCGCTCGTGGGAACCGGCGTAACCCTGGCGAAAACCCTGCGTGGCTTCCTTGGCCGCGTTGACGGCCAGGCTGTTGGATCGCTTGCGAAAATGGAAAATATTGCGCACCTCCCAGCTCTCGAAATTGCCAGCCCAGGTTTCCAGATGGTCGTTCCACTCCGCTCCGCGGCCACCAGCACTGGGTTTGATTTGCCCGGGATCACCGCCCGGACTGGACGAGGGCGCGGCGACGAGCGGCGCGCGCGCGGCCTGGCCGCGGATGACGACGCGCTCGAGATCGAGGGGTGGCCCCGCATCCGCCGCGGCTTTCTCCGGCACGGCGGGAGGCGCGGCGGATTCCACGCTGCCGGGTTGCGGGCGAATCCGCTCTTCCTCAGCGCCCGCCGCGCCGTAGAGCGCTAGGCTAAAGAGCAGCCAGGCTGCGGGCGAGAGCTTCAAGGGTGATGGCGATTTCGCCCGCGCCATGGGCGGACGAGACAAAGGCCGCTTCGAACTGGGAGGGCGGCAGATAAACGCCGGCTTCCAGCATCCGGCGGTGCAAGCGCGCGTAGCGCTCGCGGTCGGCGCGCGCGGCGTCCGCGTAATTGCGCACCGGACCCTGGCAAAAGAAAAGCGTGAGGATGGTGCCGACGCGCTGCACGCAGGCGCTGACGGAATTTTTCTCCAAAAGGCCGCAAAGCCCGCGCTCCAGTTCCTCAGCGCTGGCCAGCGCCCGGGCAAAAGCCCCTTGCTCCAGGATTTCCAGAGTCTTGAGGCCCGCCGCCATGGCGACGGGATTGCCGCTCAGGGTCCCGGCCTGGTAAACCGGTCCGAGCGGCGCGATGCGCTCCATCAGCGTCCGCGCGCCGCCGTAAGCTCCCACGGGAAAGCCGCCGCCGATGACCTTGCCCAGCACCGTGATATCGGGTTTTACCTGGTAGAGCGCTTGCGCGCCGCCGAGCGCGACCCGGAAACCGCACAGCACCTCGTCGAAGACCAGCAGGGCGCCGTGACGCGTGCACAGCCCCCGCACGGCTTCGAGGTATCCGGGGTCCGGGGGGATCAAGCCCACGTTGCCCACCACGGGCTCCAGAATGAAGGCGGCGATGCGCCCCGGATGGTTCGCAAAAGCGCGCTCCAGGGCCGCCGCGTCGTTGATGGGAATAACGACGCTGGTGGCCGCGACGGCGGCGGGCACGCCGGCGCTGCTGCTCACGCCCAGGGTGGCCAGGCCCGAACCCGCGCTCACCAGTAGGCCGTCGCTGTGGCCGTGGTAGCCCCCGTCGCACTTGACGATGAGGTCGCGGCCCGTGGCGGCGCGCGCCAGGCGCAAGGCCCCCATCACCGCCTCGGTGCCGCTGCTCACGAAGCGCATCATTTCCATGGTCGGCACGAGCGCGCGCACGCGCTCGGCGAGGCGGAGCTCGCCCTCGCACAGCGCGCCGTAGCTCCAGCCGCGGTCGAGCGCCGCGTTGACCGCCGCGCGCACCTCGGGATGGGCATGGCCAAGGGCGAGGGGGCCCCAGGAGAGCACGTAGTCAATGTATTCGTTGCCGTCGAGGTCCCTGAGCCGCGCCCCGGAACCCGAAGCGACCACGAAAGGGTCCCCACCCACGCTCTTGAAGGCGCGCACCGGGCTGTTGACGCCGCCGGGAAACAAGCCGCAGGCTTTCTGGAAGGCGGCACGGGAGAGTTCGCGGCGCATCAGCCTAACCCGGCGCAGCCGAAACCAAAAACGACGCCGACAGCCGCTCCCCCCTCCGCGTCTCCGCGTGAATAAATCCCAATCTTCTTTTCATCCATACGCCGAACGCAGAAATTTTCTTGCACGCGGAGACGCGGAGAGCGCGGAGAAGACATGAAAAACGGGTCCTGTGCCGTGAGGTTCACCGGCCCTCCGCGAACTCGACGGCGTGATAGGTGATGATGCGGTCCGCCCCGGCGCGCTTGATGGAGATGAGGATTTCATCCCGCAGCGCGCGCTCCTCGCCGCAGCCGGCGCGCGCCGCGGCTTTCACCATGGCGTACTCGCCGCTGACATTGTAGGCCCACAGCGGCAGGTCCGAGCGCTCCCGCGCCCGGGCGAGGACGTCGAGGTAGGCCAGGGCGGGTTTGACCATCAGGATATCGGCGCCCTCCGCGGTATCGGCGGCGAGTTCAAGGAGCGCCTCGCGGCCATTGGCGGGGTCCAGTTGGTGATTCTTGCGGTCGCCGTGAAAAACCCCGGACGATCCCGAGGCATCGCGGAAGGGCCCGTAGAAGGCCGAGGCATACTTGGCGGCATAACTCACGATGGGGACGTTCTCATAGCCGCTGCCGTCGAGGGCCGCGCGGATGGCGGCCACCATGCCGTCCACCATGGCCGAAGGGGCGATGACATCCGCTCCCGCGCGCGCCTGGGAGACGGCGGTGCGCGCCAGCCAGCCCAGCGTGGCGTCGTTATCCACGTTGCCGACGGCGTCCAGCGGTCCGCAATGGCCATCGGAGGTGTATTCGCAGTGGCAGGTATCGGCGATAAGGGGGATCTGGACGCCGCGCTCGCGCGCCAATTGCAGCACCCGCTGGATGACACCCTCCTCCGCGCGCGCGCCGCTGCCCTCCCAGTCCCTCAAGGAGGGAATGCCGAAGAGGAGGACGCCCCCGATTCCGAGGTTCTGGCAGCGCTGGATCTCACCCACCGCGCCATGGACATCGAACTGCAGGATTCCAGGTAGGGTCGCGATTTCCCTGGACCCTGAAATCCCGTCATGGACGAAGATCGGCATGATGAGGTCGCCCGGGACGATGCGCGTCTCGCGGCGCAACCCCCGCAACCTGGGGTTGAGCCGCAGCCGGCGCAGACGCTGGAGAGAGTCCCTCATGAAGCGGCCCGCAGTATAAAAGGGATGGGAGGCTGGCGAGATAAAGACGGGAGAAGCGGAGCGCGGGAAACGAAGCTGGGCTACAAGCGCACCGGGATCGCGTGTTGCTGAAGCCGCCGCTTGATGTCGGGGATGCGCCAATCGCGGGTGTGGAGGATAGAAGCCAGGATGGCCGCCGCGCTCGCGGTTTCCTTGAAGAGACGCACCAGGTGATCGGGATGCCCGCCGCCGCCGGAGGCGATGACGGGCACCGGCACGAGGGCCGCGATGCGGCCGGTGAGGTCCAGGTCGTAGCCCGCGCGCGTGCCGTCGCCGTCAATGCTGTTGATGCAGAGTTCGCCCGCGCCGCGCTCCACGCCTTCCTGGGCCCAGGCCACGGCGTCTTTGCCGGTGGCGAGGCGGCCGCCGTCAATATAGACCTCGTAGCCGCTGGGGATGCGCGCGCTCACCGGGACCTTGAGCACCTGCATGGAAAGCATGATGCACTGCGAACCGAAGGCCCGCGCTCCCGCGGTGATGAGGTCGGGGTTGCGCACCGCTCCCGAGTCAATGCTCACCTTCTCCGCTCCGGCCAGCAGGACGCGGCGCAGATCATCGAGAGTTCGGAGCCCTCCGCCCACGGTGAAGGGGATGAAGAGGGTGCGCGCCACGCGGCGCACCACGTCCACGAAGATATCGCGCTTTTCGTTGCTGGCGGTGATGTCGTAGAAGACCAGCTCATCCGCGCCTTCTTCGCCGTAAAGCCGCGCGAGCTCCGCCGGATCGCCCACGTCCAGGTTGTCCTTGAAGCGCACGCCCTTGGTGACGAGACCGGCGCGCACGTCGAGGCAGGGGATGATGCGCCGCGTGAGCAAAATCAGGAACCGGGCTTGAGGAAGCGCTTGAGGTGCTGGGTGATGATCTGAAAGGCTTCCTCGACGTCGTCAATCACCCGGAAATGACGCAAGTCCTCCTTGCTCACCATACCGGTCTCGACGAGGTAATCGAAATTCACGACACGGTTCCAGAACTCCTTGCCGAAAAGCACCAGCAGGAAAGGCTTGGTTATTTTGCGAGTCTGCACCAGGGTGAGGATTTCAAAAAGCTCGTCGAAGGTGCCGAAGCCGCCGGGGAAGGCCACCAGCGCCTTGGCGCGGTAGCTGAAATGGAACTTGCGCGTGAAAAAGAAGTGGAAGTGGAAATTGAACTCGGGGGTGATGTAGGCGTTGGGTTGTTGCTCATGGGGCAGGGTGATGTTGAGGCCGATGGTTTTTCCACCCGCTTCGCGCGCCCCGCGGTTGCCGGCCTCCATGATGCCGGGACCGCCGCCTGTGACCACGATGAAGGGCTGGACGCCATGGCCCCCGCCCATTTCCAGGGACCAGGCGGTGAGTTTTTTCGCGAGTTCGCGGCAGGAATCGTAGAAACGCGCCATGGCGGGGGTGGCCGCCGGCCCATCGCCAGCGGAGGTTCCGGATCCCTCGGGAGCTCCGGGAGCGCGAATGCGCGCCGAGCCGAAAAATACCACGGTGTGGTCAATACCTTCGCGGCGCAGGGTGCTTTCAGAATAGGTCACTTCGGCGAGGATGCGCGCCCAGCGCCCCTGGGCACTGGTCATGAAGTCCTCGTCGAGCACGGGGATGGGCTGGGGCTGGACGTGCCGGCCCCGCTTCCTCTGCGCGAGCAGGTAGGTCGGGTACAGGCTTTCCGCCATGCGGCGGATGGGCTCGGCCTCCGGACTCAGCAGGAAGTCAGTGGCGACGGTGAGTTCTGGTGATTCGTGGAACATCAAAGTCATTTATCTCCGAAGGTGACGTCAAGGCGGCTGGACCCAAAGGCTGGATCGAAGGAGGTCTGGGCCGCCCGCAGTTCCCGCACGTTGATGGCCCAGGCATCCCTTTTCGTCTCCGTTGCATTTTTAAATAGCGCCGCCACTATTCCACGCCTTGTTCTTCAAAGGAAACAATTCTCCATTCAGAGCCAAGTCTTGAAACTATAATATCAACCCATGCCCCCTGCATATATACGTATACGCTAGCCTCGCTTTCATTGTCTCCAAATTTTATAAATGAAAATTCTGGATAAATAGTAAACAAATATTCTTCTCTTGCTTCGTCAAGATGTACGCTAACGTAATTATTAATAAACGCCAGTCTTTTAGAAAACTCGTTTTGCGGTCTCCTTAAAAAATTATTTCGTGAGTCTCGAAGTTCCTCTGGCCACCCCAAAAATTCTTGTATTTCTGTTTTTAAATTATCGGTCAAAAAAACGTAATTATCCGGCTTTAAATGTTTACCGATTTTCATAGCATATGTTTCTCCTTTAAATTTGATGTTTATGGAATCTTGCATGAAACGAAATGGCTTCTGTGAGTTTAGCTTTTTCATCGAGTCATTAATTATAACCTTAAAAATATCTTCGACATTTTTAAAAATCGGTCGATCCATGCTTTCTGTCACCATTTCCGACTTTATTTTTTCAGCGAAATAATTCTGGGCATTGCCGCTAACAAACGACTCCTCAAGTGTGGCCCCATAGGCATTTGTTAGAAGAACCAGGAAAGCTAAAGTGCGCACAGCCGTTTACTCAAAAACAGAGCTTCCCTGTATAGCTTTGGCTTGAATTAAATCAAAATCTAGCACGGTCCTAGAGTTTCCCATAACATTAGCCGCTGGTTCTTCAATAGAATCCAAGATATTGATATTGTCCTCCGCGGGATCGCCAACCTTAATTTTTCTATGTCCAAGCCCTAATACATTGCTCGGAAGACTCCCGATCCCCGATGGTTCAGTTGGCTTAACAGACTCATTCCACACTCCTATCTGAAATAGCCAAAATTTCCCAGCCATTACCAGATTTAATAACATCAACATTAACCCATGCCCCCTGCATACGCACGCGAACTGCGGCTTCCTTTTTGTCATCTGTAATTTTAACAAATGAAAACATTGGATAAATAGTGAACATGTACTCCTCCCTGTCTTCATCAAAATGCACACTGACGTAGTTATTGATAAACTCGAGTCTTTTTTCAGTTTCATTTTTTTTCCTCATCGGACGACTATTTCGCGAGGCATGAAGCTCCTCTGGCCATCCCAAAAATTCCAGTATTTCATTTTTAAAATTGTCGGTTAAGAATATGTAGCTACTTGGCTTGAACTTTTTGTCAATTTCCATAATGTACATTTCTCCTTTAAATTTTACATTGACAGTAACTTGCATAAAACGAAATGGCTTTTGCGATCCTGTATTTTTAACGGCGCCATCAAAAATCAATTTAAAAATATTTCTAGCATCTTGAAAGATGGGCTGTTCGACGTCCTTTTCCAAGGTTTCTTGTTGTGTTTTTTCAAAAAAATATTGTTGAGCATTGCCGCTGACAAATGCCTCTTCGAGCGTACCGCCATAGGCGCTTGCCAAAAACACCATATGAATAAAAGCTCGCAATGAATTCTTATTCAAATGCACCGCTTTCCTGTACAGCCTCAAAGATCACCGTCACCGGGGTATTGTTCCACCCCTTGGCGTTGGGGGTTGCGGGAGACTGCGGGTTCAAATTTCATGGCGCGTAAGGGACGACAAAGTTCTGAACATCATCAAGCCGTCCCTTGTCGTCAATACCGTTTTTCCCAAATGAACGTATTTGGAAGGTATCCGGATTGCAATATTTTCCACCACTTATTTTTATTGCGAATGGAGATCCCTCATAATTTCCAGAAGGTATGTAAATAATTTCTCTTCCAAATGCGTCCACAATAAGATTGCCACTCTTGAAGCGCTCCCGAACTTCAAGAGGCGGTCCGTCATATTGATTCTCAATCAAGTATTTGCCAAAAATAATCGACGTGTTTGCGCCAGAACATTCAGGGTATGAAGAGTGCCTCTTATAGTAGCTGTTCAATGAAATTTCAATATTCTGTATTAGTCCCTTCGTTCTAGAGTTGTCCGCATCCCCAAGATGTCGTCGTTCCCTGTATTCCATGTAGACAATGAACGAAAAGAGAGAGAGCGCAACAGTAATAATTGAAGCCGTTCTCGAAAACAATCCGCCAAGCATTTTCTCCAAATGTCCCTCCTTATGGGGAGATTTTTGACCTGAGCTGCAACGCCTGATGCAAAAGTATGCTAACTGTGCGCGTTGGAGAATCGGAAACCATGACGTTGTCTTCGTCATAATCCGAAACCGAGGGATGGCTTAGCTCCGGTGTTGTGAACTTAAACATGTCTCCTATATAATGCCCCATTTCGTGAGCCATAGTCGTGGAATCTGCGTCTGGCGTGACAAAAATAACCTTTCCATCATATTTTCCAGCGAGCGCAAAAATATTTAATATTGAGCTCAAGATGCCGGGAGAAAATTCTTTTCCTATAGTAAGTCCCAATGTGTCCGAAGCGTCAATTTTGTTTATAAAAATTACCAATACGTGTCCTGATATATAGTAATCGTCCAAGAAGTTCGCCGCGGGTTGGTTTAACGGAAGCTTCAATGTATTGTTGTCGAATATCCCTGATGGCGCAGATGTTGCGGTCGCGCTATATTCGAATTTAATGCCAGCCTGACTCCATATATAGTCCGCATCATTTCTTTGTCTTTCAATTCTTTCGCCTGCAAATAATTGCGGATATCCGTAGCCAGCATCCGTAACCTGAACCAAATCGACGTTTACCGTTTTCGTGCTCCATATCGCTACAGGCAAGCTGCAATCCGACAAATGTTTTTCCTCGCCATTTTCCTTTGAGATAATAGTTATGCTGTCTTGAAGCGTGATGTTGAGAGGCGATATCGCCGGATTAATTTTAACCTCGACTTCTGTTGTGGGATGCGAAAGCCTGAGCCGGTTGCCGTTCAGACTGTTGCCTTGATTGACAAATATAACTGGGAACGAGCCTAAATAAATTTCGTGTTGATTATAAAAATCGTCGTTCAGATTTTTAAGGTTGACCTTAAATTTTGAGTTCCGCAAATTATCGTTGACCATTAGGATGGGGAATCTCGGTTCCGACAATGCGCCAAAAATGGAGACTACGGGTTGCTGTTCTTCTACGAGGTTGCTGTTCGGGTCGAAACCAAAACCCGGATCAGCCTCCGACCACTTCGGTTGAAGGTTGTAACAGTTCACCTCGTCGCTCCCGAACGCGACATCCTTTCCGGGATATGCTGCATCAGTCTTGCCCCCACTTCGACCAATGCTCCC
>JAHFOS010000082.1:16152-18894 GCA_023261545.1 bacterium | reverse complement strand
CCACCTTGTCCTCGCCAACTATTTTGCTCTGAAAAACCCCGCGGGATCCTCAGTTCATCAACTCGTAGCGGTAATAGACTTCGAGGCACAGACACATGAGCGCCGTCATCATGACGCGCCCGCCGTTCTCGGCGACCAGGCCGATGGTGGGATCCCAGGAGCCGCCGAGCAGCTTGGGGTCGCCCTTGCGCTGGGTTTTCAGCAGCGAGTCCTTCATCTTGACGTTCCAGCCCTTCCACACCGCGCCCTGCTGCTGGAAGGTGGCCAGGGTCCCGTAGTAGATGCCATAGCAATCCCCGAGTTTCTCCCCGCCGATCCATTCGTTGGTGTTGACCCACTGCAGGGTGTTCTCGGAAGCCTTGGTGAGGAAGGGATCGTTCTTGGGGAAACCCAGGAACTGGCGCTGGAACATGCCCACCCAGGTCATGTGCGGCGATCCGCCGTCTCCAGGAATGTTGGAATACTTGCCGCGACCCGTGGATTCCGGCGTCATCATCACCACCCAGTCCTTGTACTTGTCGAAGATGGTGTGGGCCTTTTCGGATTGCAGGGCGTAGAGTCCCGCCGCCTTGCCGCTCTTGAGGGACAGCGCGATCCAGCCCGAGACGGACTGGTCCTGGTCGTTGCCGTCGAAATAGCGCCACGCCGTGCCCGTGAATTGGTCCACGAACATCTGGGCGATGTTGTTGGCGTTGTCCTTGGTGATGGGCTTGGACCCGAAGATACTGGCCTCCGACAAGGCCATGAGGATGATGGCGGAACCGTAGTTGCCATCGATCTGCGGCTTTTCTTTGGGCTTCTCCGAGACCGCCTGATTCAGCCAGGCGATGCCCTTGCGCACCGTCTTTTTGAAGGGACCGACGTTCTCGCTATAGCCGGCGCCGAGGAAGGCCAGCAGCGCGAGGCCCGTCGCGGGCCCCTTGGTGCCCGGGTACTTGCCCTCGTATTTGACCTGATCCCAGGAGCCGTCGTATTCCTGGTGCTCCGCGAGCCAGCGCAGCGCGAGGTCCACGGTGCTCTCGGTCCCGGCGCCGCCGTGTTTTTTCATCGCGCCCATTTTCCCGGCTTTGGAGCGGGACTTGTAGCCGTAGGGCAACCCGCCATTCGCGCCGGGATTCCCCGCTCCAACGCCGAGGATGGCGGGCGGAGAATTGGCATTGTCCGAGGTTCCGGCCAGCACGGCGTTGTCCTGCACCGCATCCACGACCTCACTGATGGCGGTGGTCTCAACCGGATTTTCCACGTTGACCTCCTTTTCCACCACCTCGGTGTTGTCGTCCACCACCTCGACGGGCACATCCCGGACCTTGACGTCCGTTATCTGCTTGATCTCCTGCACCTTTTCTTCTGGCGGCGCCTGCTCGATGATCATGGTGGTCTTGGCCTGCTCCGGCTCCTTCTTGACGGGGATGAGGCTGATGAGGAAAAAGACGGCGGCATGCACCGCCATGGAGATCATGAATTCATTGGAGTGGCTTTGGACCAGGCCGATAAAACCCGCGCGTCTCCGGGGCTTCTCTTCGCCTGCCGGCGTGGTGGCCGCGCTCTGGGTTTCGCTATCCATGGCTGGGTCGAATCCTTTTATCAGCTCTGCTCTTGCGGAGCGAGGCGATGCTGGGAGGCCCGGAGATGACGCGCGCGCTCCAGAGCCCTGGCGGAGGCCCGCGCGTGGTGCCGCTCAGCCCTATCCTTCGAGGCGGGAAGCAGGAGCGGCGGCAGGGTGGCCTTGGCGGCATTCCGGGGTTGGGCGGTCCAGAAATATGGCATGGGCGTTATCCTTGGTAGGGGTTGCGCGGGACGGCGGGAACCGCAAACAGCGAGTAAAACTCACCTTTCATGGCTAAAAGTATAGGCGCCGCGACGAACCGGAGTAGATGTAAATTTCCATATTTATATGGAAATTTCATGTGTTAGGGCGGAAAGCTGGGGGGGGATCGTAGAAAATTACATGTTGGGATGGGGCGTCCCGCCCTCGTCAATCCGGATGCCCACAAGGGGCGCCCCTACCAGCGAGGGGACCCTCCCAGGGGATCGGCCCCCTCATTCCAAAGTTCAGGGCTTGGGTGCTGGCCTCAGCGGGTAAGCCAGGATGAAACTATCCTCGCGGTCGTGGCTGGCGGCGTGCCCATCTAGAAACACACAGTTGCCCTTGCCGTAGAAAGGCGCGTCGCGGGGAGTATTGTGATAGGAGGCTATCACGTCCCAGGCTTTTCCTACCCCTGAAGGCCCAATCTTGACGTTGCGCCAGTTCCCACCAGCGGCGGCGATCCAGTTTGTTACCATCTTGTAGCCATAGGGCTCATACCCAACAATCATCGCCGTGTCGTTCATACCCGACTCGCTGTAAGCTGGATCAACACGGCAACTCTCTTCGGTAAAAGAAAAGGTTTCAGACGGCTGCGGCACCTTGGCCATGATCATGATGGACTCGCCACAAAAGTCAGTGCCCAAGAATTCGTTGATGCTATAGTTGAGCCAAGGCTTGTAATCGCCACCCAACAGCGCCGGACTGCTGACGTTCACCGGATCTTCGGTTCCACTCTCGGCTAGCGTGCCAAAAACCGGGCACATGAGGGCCTTGGCATTTTGCAGATACGGCCACATGGCGCCGCCGTATTCCGGATGCTTGTTCAAGTTCATCTTGTCATTGCACCATCTAACCTTCCAATACGAGCCGCCAGCATCACCAGGGTAGGTGGTCAGGTTGGCAAAATAGCCATTATCACCCAGGTAAAAACCGGG
>JAHFOS010000082.1:0-16142 GCA_023261545.1 bacterium | reverse complement strand
CGTAAAGCTGGCATTGTGATCGTCAACAAACATGGACATGGCCGCGCCGCAACTGTTGAGGTTCGCCAGGCACGCCGCCGTGTAAGCCACATCCACCGCTCTTTTCAAGGCCGGCATGATGATGGACGCCAGGATCATGATGATGGCAATGACGACCAGCATCTCCACCATGGTAAAAAACCTCGCTGGCAGCGTCCGAATTTTCATCATTTTAAGCTTCGAGGCCCCAAAGGCCGCCGATTTTCCTCATTTGTCCCGGCCGTCCATGAGATCCCTCATTTGTAAGCGTTCAGCCTTTTTGGGGCCACGACAATGCTCTCTGCCGTTCGCCCTTTATCCCCAGTTTTTGGGGATGAGCCTGTCGAAGGGCGGACGGCGCCGACGGCACGGCCCGTTCATGCTTCGACAAGCTCAGCACGAACGAGCCTAGCTGCTGACACAGCAATGTGAAGGCGTGAACCATGGGCTGAACGCCTACCTTCACTTGAAGGTGATCAGCACCGACGTCTCGGCGGAGAGCGCTCCGGCGGAGTCCTTGGCCTTGTAGGTGAAGCCCACCAGATCCCCGGCCTTGAAGTAGGCGTAGGTCGGCGTGAAACTGAAGGAGCCGTTGGCGTTGAGGGTCAGGTTTCCCAGGCCCTTGGTGTAGTCGTTCACCAGCACGGCCGTCATTGTATTGCCATCGGGATCTTTGTCGTTGGCGAGCACGCCCGCCGCCGGCACCGTCAGCGTCGCGCCCAGAGCGGACGTGTAGTTATCGAGCGTGGCCGTGGGCGCCTGGTTATTGGTGGGCGCAGGCGTCGGGGTCGGCGTGGGGGTGGGTGCCGGCGCGGGAGCCGTGCCGGCGCGCAGCACCAGGAGGACGCTCATTTCGCCCGAGAGCGCGCCCTTGGAGTCCTTGGCCTTGTAGGTGAAGCCCACCATGTCGCCGTCCTTGAAGTAGGCGTAGCTCGAAGTGAAGCTCAAGGAGCCGTCCGCATTCACCACCAGCGTGCCGAGACCCTTGGTGTAGTCATTCACCAGCACGGCAGTGAGCGAATCCCCCTCGGCGTCGGTGTCATTGGCCAGCACGCCCGGAGCCTTGAGGGTCGCGGTGCCCGTCAGCAGGACATCGAACTTATCGCTTTGGGCATTGGGCGCCGTGTTGGTCGTCGGGGACGGCGTTGGCGTCGGTGTTGGCGCGGGAGCCGGAGCCGGAGTCACCGACTGGCGCAAGGTCATGAGCACGCTGACCTCGGTGGAAAGCGCGCCCTGGGCATCCTTGGCCTTGTAGGTGAAGCCCACGATGTCGCCATCCTTGAAGGCGCTGTAGGTATTGGTGAAACTGAAAGAACCGTTGGCGTTCAGGACCAGGTTTCCCAGGCCTTTGGTGTAGTCGTTCACCAGCACGGCCGTGAGCGCGCCGCCCTCGGGATCGCTGTCATTGGACAGCACGCCAGGGGCCGCCACGTTCGACGTGCCGCTCAGAGCCACGTTGTAGGTGTCGCTGGTCGCCGTGGGAGCCTGGTTATTGGTGGGCGCGGGGGTGGGCGTAGGCGTTGGGGCCGGCGGCGGCGTTCCACCCGTGAGCGTCGGAGGCGCCGGCAGCGGCGTGCTGGGATTGGAGTAGAAGGGGATATTGGCGGTCGCCGCGTTGCCACGGCCATCTTTCACATAGACGAAAAGGCGATAAGCCCCCGCCGTGGCCGGAGACTGGAAAATCGCCTGGCTGCCGGCCTGCTGCAGGATGGCGCCGGGCACGACCGCCGGAGCGGGTCCGGTAGCGCCCATGGCGCCGGTGGCGCCCGGCATTTCGTAGCGCACTTCCCATGAATAGCTCAAGGCGTCCCCATTGGGATCGGTGGCATTGGCGGTGACCAGGTACTGGCCGCTCGGAGCCGTATAGGCCTGATTGGCCGTGCTGGTGAGGGAGGAAAGCTGCGGGCAGCGGTTCGCCGGATAGGTTCCGGCCCAGACCAGTTGCAAGGCGTCCGCGATGCCCACGAACTCGTTGTTCATCAGGGTCAGGAAGCTCGTGTACCAGGTGTGCGTGACCACATAACGCGGTTCCACGCCCCAGAAATAAACATAGCCTCCAAAGCTGAGGTTCTTCACCGTGGGGTCGGCGGCGTTCTGGATGGAAGCGCGATACCCGTTCAGGTGATACGCTTCTTTGTCGGTGCTGCTGGGCTCGACATGCGCGCCCCAAGCGGTGCGCGGCACCTGGCCCCAGGGACCCGGAGCGCCGTACTCCGTGACGACGTAGGGCCGATCAATGCCCATGCCCGGAAGCGAGGCCCCCAAACCCGGCAACTGCCCGTAAGAGTTGATGCCCACGATGTCCAGGCTGGGGCAATAGGTCTTGATGCCGCTCATCTTGGTGGCGGTGAGGCCGGCCATGACGGTCATGGTGGGGTGGTTGGGATCCGCGGCCTTGATGCTGGCGGCAAGTTGCTGCACCGCCTTCCACATGTTGGGGTCCGTGCCCCCGCCCTCGTATTCATTGCCGATGCCCCAAAAGAGGATGGCGGGATGGTTCTTGTAGGTGTTGACGTAGGCGAGCAGCCGGTCGTGCTGCGCCTTCACCTGGGCCGGATCGGCGTAACTCATCTCGGCGCCGTTCAAAAGCCACAGTCCCGCGCAGACCGTGAGTCCCTGGGCGTTGGCCGCGTCGTAGATCTGGGGATCGTTGGCCGCGCCCCAGGTGCGCACCGAGTTGCCGCCCCGGGCCTTGAACTGTTGCAGGTAGTAGGGCGAGGGATTGGTGGCATCCACGCCACCGCCTTTCACGAAATAGGGAGCGCCGTTGTAATACAGCGTGAAGCTGCCATCGGCATTGCGCTGGACGCGCCCGCTGCCGGCCTCAAGGGGCCAAGCTACCACCGTGGCGCCCATCAACGCCGCCACCAACCACCCGACAACTCTGTTCCGCATGAAATCTCCTGTAGCACCTGCCCGAGCCTTTCGAGTGTAGGCGGGATGATCGCTCAGGAGTAGATGAAAAATTCTGTATTCTTATGTAATTTTCATGACAAGGCGGCGCATCCGTGGCAAGGATCGTTGGATTTTACATATCCGTGGGGGGAATAAAGCTAGCGCGATGATTTTTAGGCTCATCCGAAGAATGCGTACCTCTGGCGGGGTTCCCCTCATTTGTTCTCGGCTCTCTGCGTCCTCAACTCGGGAGCATCCACAGATTACACAGATTTGCACCGATTAAAAAGAACGGCCCGGATTGATTTTTATCAGTGTTAATCTGTGCAATCTGTGGAAAATCCCCCTGGCAGCTCGCTTTGGTTTCAATCTCGATCGACCGTGCGCCCGGGTTAAAAATTCCAGAAAAATACACATTATTCGGATGCGCTGATTTTTATTTTTGGCGCAACCCAGCGCCCGGTCTGGAGCGTCCGCCGGCGAACGGTTACGGAGCCGGTTTTTCCCGCTTCTCTTTCTTGAGGCGCACCACGCCTTTCGTGGAAACCATGATGTTCGTCCCGGCCCCGGCGTGGCGCACGGCGACGGCGGTTTCCACGCGGACATCCGGGCCCGAGGCGGGCTTGATGAGCACCTTGCCCGCGCTCATGAATATGTCGGCCTCGGTGCCGGCCGGAATGAGGATGCGGCCGGCGCCGGCCTGCACCACCAGCCCGCGCTTTCCGCCGCTGACGCGCAGGACGCCCTTCACCAGCCGCAAGGCCGGATTTTCGATGCCCTCCCCGCCCTCGAAACGCAAGGCGGCTTCTTCGCCCACCGTGCAACTGGCCCCATCGCGGAACAGGAGCCGCGCCTGGGCGCTCTCCTCGGTGAAGACGCGATCCGCGGGGGAGAGCACGGCGGTTTCCTTCAGGACTTTGCGTTGCTCCATGCGCGACTGCACGCTGACGCCGCCCTTCATGACTTCGATGCTGACCTTTTCTTCGACGCGCGGTTCCTTGTCAATGATGACCGATCCGCCTCCGAGGCGCTCCTCCCCATTGAGGATGAAATAGGCCCCCATATCCACGATATCGCCTCTGGCGGCCACCAGCAGGGTGGCGGCGCAGGCGAGGGTCAGCAGCGCGCGCATCAGAACTGGCTCGAAAATCCCAGCGCCCATTGCTGGTTCTGGAAATGGAAGGGCTTCAGGTTCGAGTCCTGGGTGACGAGCCGCCCGGAGATATCGAGCTTCAGCAACTCGCTGCCCAGCGGCTTCCAGGCGAGCGCGAGGCCCGCCTCCCCGGCGACATCATGGCGCTTCACCGCCTGGAAATCCCGCTGCTCCCTTCCCGCCACGGCGAGATCCGGGGCGATGGACCACTTGGGATAGTTGAGGGCCAGGGTGTAGCCCACGCGATAGGTGGCGAATTCCTGCTCGGGCGCATCGGAGAATGAATTGCGCAGGCTCAGCAGGGCGGTGGACTGGGTGGGAAAATTCTTCCATTTCTTGAAGTTGATCAAGACCATGGTGAGCGAAGGCGTGGTGGTGTCCTTCTTGCGGCCCAAGGCGTCTTTGCTCCCGAGCCCGGTGTAGGTGCGCACCTCGAAGTCGGCGACATAGACGGCGACGAAGACGTCGGAAAAGCTGAACTTCTTCTGGGCGGGCCGCATCATGAAGGTGGCGCCGGGGGTGTAAGTGGTGAACCCGCGCTTCAAATGGCCGGTGGAATTGAGCCAGTCCTCGCGCAAGGCGAGTTTGGGGGTGATGGCCATGAGCGGCCCGGCGTCGCGTTCGCGCTTGAGGGACAGCGTGGCCGTGGCGTTGCGCGCGTTGCGCGCGCCAAATCCCGCCGTGTGGAACTGGGTGCCGCCGGCATTGAGTTCCAGCGTGGGGGTTCCGATTTCGCGCTGGCGGAAATCGTTCTTGAGGCCAACGGAGAATTGTGAGGACAGGCCGTCGCGGTTGGTCACGGAGGTGTTGCCGTCGGGCAACTGATTGACGTTGGAATCGTGGAGGTAGCGCTCCTTGACGGTGGTCGCCCAGGATTTCCGCTGTCCGGCCAGCTCGTAGAGGCGTTCCACCAGGTTGTCGGCAAAAAGATCCAAGACGCGGGCCCGGGCGGTCGGATCAATCTCGCGCGCGCACTCCCGGGCCATGGCGGTGCGTTTGACGAGCTCACCGCGCGCCGGTCCCTCCACGGCGAAAGCCAGCAGGAAGTCGGTGTTGAGCAACTCCTCGCGCTTTTCCAGCAGGAAGACTTTTTCGGCGAACTCCGACAGTTTGTCGGGCTTGAACCAGACGCTCAGGTTGGCGGATGAAAAGGTGTTTTCGAGATACAGGAAGACCTCCCGACCCGTGAAAACAGGCGCCGGGGCGTGCTTCTCGGCGGGTGCGGGCGTTTCCTGCGCCGGCTCGCGCCGACCGGCGTCGGCTTCGGCTGCAAAGAGGACGAGCGCAACGAGGAAAAGACTAGCCTTCATCGCTTTCGCTATGGGCCTCCAAGGCCTTCTTGACGCGGCGCCAGCCCGAGGGCGCCCCCATCTCCACGGCGGCGATATCGCTCACTTGCGGGAGCAGGTAGTCGCGAAAGGCCGCCACGACGCGCTGGCGCTCTTCCCTGGGCAGGGCTGCCAGCTCACGCTCAAAGCCCATGATGAGCTCGGACAGGCGTCGTCCCTGGCGATTGGGGGAAAACAATTTTTGCGCTCCCGACGGCAGCAGCGCCTCCTCCCGGGGGTCGGCTTCCGCCAGGAGCGACAGCAACGCCAAGGCGTCGCCCTCGCGGATGCCGTCCAGGATCAGGGCGTGCGGGAAGAAGCGCGCGAAAACTTTCCCGAGATCGGCGCCGCGATCCGCCACTAAAACCGGCATGACGATCAACAGCAGGAACGTTACCCTCAACGACGGCGACCCGGAAAGCATGGGGGCGGCTATTCTAGTGTAGGATCGCCCCCGGGAAGAGCGCGTTTCAAGGCGGCGCGGCTCCCTTTTCAACCCACGGCAAAGCCGGCCAGAAAACCGCCTCCTTGCCCCAGCACAGGATGCCGGGCGGCTCACTCGAAATCCTGGCCCCCAGCAGCGGCGCGCGCGCCTTGAAGGAGGCGAGGGGCCGGCCGGTGGCGGTGTCAATGACGCGCACCTCTCCGCCGGATTCCGCCGCGAGCAGACGCCGGCCATCCTCGGAATATTCGAGGGCCACCATGGGAGAGGCGTTGGCAAGCTGCAGTTCCTGCTGGACATTCCCCGTGGACGCGGCGATGAGCCGTAGGCCGCCAGCGACGGAGATCGCCCACTGGCCGGCCTCCTTGGAGTAAGCCGGAGCGCCCCCGAGTTGCCGGAACTTCTGCAAAACGCGATCCTCATGGGTGTCAAAGTACTGAACCTCGCCCTCGGAACTCACGGCCATGAGCCGGGTTCCATCCGCGCTGAACGCGACGTTGAAGACTTCACCCTTGCGCTTCTCCACAAGCTCCTTGGTGGGCCAGCCATCGAGGTCCGCGATGGCGAGCGAACCGTCTTCGCAACCGAGGGCGAGCTTCGTTCCATTGGGGGAGAAGGCGGCGCTGGCCACCGCTTTGCGCGCGGGAAGTTTGAGTTCTTTCCCCTCGGGCGCCGTGAACAGGCGGCCCGCGCCCTTGCTCCAGACGAAGAGGCGGTCCTCGGCCGGGGAGAACAGCAATCCGCGCGGGCGCTCGGGCACTTCGATGGCGATCTGGAGCTTGCCGGTCCGCCCCTCGTGAACGCGCACCGCGAGATCGCTGCCGGCGGTGGCGAGCCAGGTTCCGCGCGGCGAAAAGACGGCCAGGGTCAGGGCCTTGCCGTGACCCGAGAGTTTACCTACCACGTCGCCGTCCTCCGCCGCCACCAGCAGGCCCTCGCCGTCGTTGCGGCCGGCGCAGGCGAGCAATCCGTTCGGGGAAAAGCTGGCCACCGTGAAGGCCCCGTGCTCGGGGGGGATGGCGGTGAGGAGCCGGCCCGTCGCGGTCTCAAAGACCTGGAGCAGCTTCGGGCCGCTCACCAGGGTGCGGCGCCCGTCGCGGGAAGGAAGTACGCTGTCCTGCTCCTTGATGGGTTCCGGGAAGAAACGCTGGCGGTAGCGCGTCCCGAGGAAGACCTTGACGCTGGCGGGACCCGCGACGGCCAGGGCCGCGCCTTCGCGGGCCAAGGCGAACGCTCCTGGGGGAGCTTCGGAAGGCGACAGTTGCAGGAGGGGTTCGAGATAGCGCAGATCCATGAGCTCGACTCCCGCCGCGCCGCGCAGGACGAGGTGATGGCCTTCGGGGCTTAGGGCCGCGCTCTCCACCGCGCCGGTGCTGGGCGACGATTTTCCCGTCCGGGGATGGCGTACCTCGAAGCCGGAGCCTTTGAAAGTGGCGGTCGTGACGAGCTGTTGGTCGTCGAGGAAGACGGCGTCGTGGAGCTGCCCGCTCAAAAGTTCCACCGAATCGCCGGACTGGACGTTGAAGATTTGCCCTACTCCGCCCGGTCCCACGACCAGCAGGCGTGTCCCGCCGGGAGAGAACTGGCCGGACTCGACGGTGCCCCAGCCGGTCTTGAAGCTGAACGTCTCCGCGCCGTTGCGGGCGTCGAAGACGCGGACGACGCCGTCCTTGTAGAGCACCGATCCCCAGTCGCTCAGGATTTGCACTGCGGCGGCGGCGGCGCCGCCACCCTTGCAGGAGGTATTTAAGCGCGCGCGCGCGACGTCGTAGATATCCAGCGAGCCGTCCATCCCCGAAACGGCGAGTTTTCCCTTGGCGGGGCAGAAGAAGCAGGCGGCGATGGGTTTTCCTCCCGGGGGCGGAAGCGCGAGCAGCGGCTGGTCATGCACGCGGTCGTAGAGCCAGCCGCCCCGGGAATTCCAGACCAGGATTTCTTCACCCGTGGGCGAGAAAGCGACGCGCGGGCTGCCCTCGTCCGGCAGTGGATAGCGGCCGAGCTCGCGGCCATCCATGGTGGCGACCAGCCGCAGCGAACCGCCGGCGGCGACGAGCAGGCTGCCGCCATCGTCCGCCAGCGCCCAGGGACCGGCGCAGGGGAGCTCCAAGGGCGCGGCGGCGGCGCTCAGCCAGGCGAGTCGGCCCCACTCGATATGGCGCTCCGCGCTCTCCGCGCCAGCGAGCACGCTGGCGGCGGACTTGAGGTCGCCCTTCTCCAGGTGTTTCTGAGCCGATAGCAGCGCGGCGGAGTAGCTCTCGTAGCGCGCCGCGCGCGTGGCTGAGTGGGTTTCCGCGAGGTCGCGCTCGTAGAGCTCGCGCATTTTCCGCGCCTCCGCCTGGGCCTTGAGGGATTCCTCGCGGGCCTTGCGCGCCGCCTCCTTCTCGACGGCCAGTTCCGCCTTGGTGCGCAGGAAATCCTCCTCCGCCACCTCCGCGCGCATCCCCTTGTTCCGCGCGACGCGCTCCCCCGCGAGCCGCGCCTGGGCGGCCTCCTGCGCGCGCGCGCGTGCGAGGTCGGCGGCCTGGATCTCGCGTTCAAGCTGGGTTTTGGCCTTCAAGGCATCCTGCCGCGCCTTCTCCGCGCTGATCATCCCGGCCACGGCCTTCACCCGTTCCAGCTCCAGGCGCATCACGAAGGCGCTGGCCGCCGCGGCCAGGAGGACCAGACAGGCGGCCACCGTGGCACTCAGGGCCTTGTTGCGTTTCACGATTTTGACGAGGATGCTGAGCGGCGAGATGGCGGTCGCCATG
The DNA here is from genome assembly GCA_023261545.1 of bacterium. Lineage (GTDB taxonomy): Bacteria > Planctomycetota > JADGBV01 > JADGBV01 > JADGBV01 > JAHFOS01. Next base: position 7,556 of record JAHFOS010000082.1, on the reverse strand, counting down.
ATGATGCGCCCGCGGCGGTAGTTCTCGAGGTCGCGCCTGAGCTCGGCGACGCTGCGATAGCGCTCGGCCGGTTCGGCCCGCAGGGTCTTGAGGACGATGAGTTCGAGGTCCGCCTCGACGCCGGGGTTGAGCTGGCGCAGCGAGGTCGGCTTGTGGTCCTTGAGGCGCACCACGTCGTCGAAGATGTTGCCCGAGGGGGTGAAGTGCTTGTGGCCGGTGAGCATCTGATAGAGCACCGCGCCGATGGAATAGACGTCGGCGCGCGCGTCCACGTCCTTGCTGGACTCGGCCTGTTCGGGCGCCATGTACCCGAAGGTGCCGACGATCTGGCCGCTCAGGGACATGGACATCTCTCCCGAGTCCTCCGCCTGCATCTTGGCGAGTCCGAAATCCATGACCACGGGTTCGCCGTCGTCGCGCAGCATGATGTTGGCGGGTTTGATGTCGCGGTGCAGCACGCCGCGCTGGTGGGCGAAGGCCACGGCGTCGCAGACGCGCAGGATGATGCCCACGGCCGGGTCCACGGGGAGCGGGCGCAAGACGTCCGGGTTTCCCTCAGGTGTGGCGCGCTTCCGGACCACCACGACCTTGCGGGACGACGGGGGGTCGTTGCTGGCGCGCGCCGCCGCGCGCCGCTCCAGGCGCGCGTGGATGAGGCCCACGATGTCGCTGGTGGGGCTGGTGCTCTGGCCCTCCTCCGCGGTGAGTATTTCCGCCAGGCTCACCCCCTCGATGTACTCCATGGCGATGTAGGTCACTTTCTCGATCTCCCCCACTTCGAGGATGTGGCAGATGGAGCGATGGTGCAGCTTGGCCATGATTTTGGCCTCGCGCCGGAAGCGCTGGATCTGGTGCGCGCTCGCGCCCTCCCCGGCCAGCAGGGTCTTGATCACGGCGATATTGCCGAAGGAATCACGCGCCTTCCACACCTCGCCCATGCCGCCGCGCCCGAGGAAGTCGAGCAGGCGGTACTTGCCGAAGATGGTCGCCCCCGGCTCGTGCAGCACTTTCTCATCGTCGAGCTTGAAGGTCCCGCGCCGCACCTTGTAGGGCTCCACGCAGATGATGGGGATGGGCTGCTGGATGCCTTTCACCTTGATGGCGTGGAGGTAGCGGAAGCGGTATTCCGCCCGCCCCGCGTCGGCCTTCACGCCCGGCCCGAGCAGCAGCACCTTGCCGCGCATGGCTTCGGGCAGCGGGAAGACCCCCTCTATTTTGCCGGCGTAGCGCTCGGGGACGATTTCCTCCACGGCGCCGGCGCCCGCGGCGACCTCCCAGCCCTCGGGCAGCGCCGCCAGGGCGGTCTTGAGCGTGGTTTCGGTGAGGATGATCTCGCTGCCGCGCGCCACGCCGCACAGCCGCGCTGCGACGTTCACCGTGGAGCCGACCACGGTGTAGTCCTGGTGGTTGACGCTGCCCATGTTGCCCACCACCATGTCGCCGGTGTTGATGCCGATGCCGCAATCGGGCATCACCTTGCCGAAGCGCGCGAAGCTCTTCTGCAAGGCCTTCAGGTTCACCATCTGCTCGCAGGCCGTCTTGATGGCGCGCAGCGCGTGGTCCGCGAAGTAGCGCGGCGCGCCGTAGAGCGCCATCACTTCGTCGGCGACGATTTTGTCCACGGTGGCGTGGTTGCCATCAATGGCGCGCGTGATCTCCTCGATGTAGGCGTTGATGGTCATGCGCACGTCTTCGGGGCTCAGCGCCTCGCTCATGGCCGTGAAGCCGCGCATGTCCGTGAAGCTCACCGTCATGAAGCGGCGCTCGGGGTATTTGAAGGTCTTGAGGTCCTCCTCGCTGAGCTCCGGCAGGTCCACCGAGACGTACTTCTGGACGTACTTCTTGTAGCGTATCTCGTCGGTGACATCCTGGATGACGACGTCGTGGCACCCCTTCCCGGGCGTGGTGCGGATCTCGTAGGACTTGCCGTGGTCGTCCTGGACGATGCGCGTGGCCAGGCCCGCGTCCTCGTGGAGGATAGCCTCGCAGATGTCTTTGGGCAGCAGGCGCTTCAGCGCCGTGGCCTCCTTGCCGACGAGGCTTTCCTTGGCGACCCCGACGTGGCGGGCGAAGGGCGAGTTGACGTACTGGACGAGCCCGTCGCTGCCGATGCGCAGCGTCAGCGTCTCCAACCCCTCGATGGAGGCGGCCATGGAGACGGTGACGGTTTCGGTGGGCGGAGAGTCTTCGAGCTCGGCCAGGCGCTTCTTGAGCCGCGCGTTATCGCGCAGCAGCGCCTGAATCTCCTCGGCCCCCGGAGGCGCGCCCCCGTCCTCTTCCGACAATTTTTTGGCGAGGAAAGAATGGCTGCAGCCCCGGCACTTGACGCGCAGCCCCAGCATTTTCTGCTGGACGCGGTAGCGCCGGCCGCAATCCGGGCAGGCGGTGACGAGGGAAGTTTCGGGCATCGGGTGGGGGACTCCCTATTATAGGCGCTGCGCCGCCGTGGGGAACGCCGAGAAAGGGCGTCCGCTGCGCTTTACAGGCCTGGGGTGGCGCAGCCATCCTGGTAGCGCCGGATTTTCGGTTAGAATATAGACAGGTGTTCATGCGCACAGGGGATCGCAGCCACGGGATGGGCCGGGGAAAAATCACGGGCTGGCCTCCATGGAAGATCGTCGGCCTGGCGCTGCTTCCGCTGCTGGTGTTCCTGGCGGCCCTGTCAGGCGACGTCCGCAGCGACACGGGCAAAATCCTCTTCGACGCCAACGCCAATGGCAGTGCGGAGTCCGTGCTGGAAGGCAAGAACCTGGGCATCGGCACCACCAGCACCTCCGCCAACCTGCACGTGCTGGGCAACGCCTACATCACCCAGAACCTGGGCATCGGCACCGCCACGCCCACCGCGAGCCTGCAAATCCAGGGCGCGCTGGGGATGGCGCCCCAGACCATCACGTCCAACACCACGGCTTCGGGCAACAGCGTGATCATTGCCGACACCAGCTCCGCCAACCTCACGCTCACCCTTCCCTACGCCGGCAACGTGGCGGGTCGGACCTACTATATCAAGAAAGCCAGCAACTCCTACACGCTCTCGGTGCGGGGCGGCGGCAACCTCATTGACGACAGTTCCATCTTCACCCTGGGCACGGGCGGCCGGCAGTTCCCTTTCATCAATGTGGTGAGCAATGGCAACCAGTGGTACTCCACCGGCATGAGCAACAGTATCGTCTGGAGTCCCACGACGGTGTCCAACTGCATCCTGTGGCTGGACGCCAGCGACTCCTCTTATGTCACGCTGACTTCCGGTAACGTCTCCACCTGGAGCGACAAGTCCGGCCAGGGCTACAACTTCACCCAGGGCACGGCGGCCAACCAGCCGCTGTATCTGGCCAACGGTCGCAACAACAAGTACGTCGTGAAGTTCGACGGGACCAACGACCAATTGTCCTACTCCAGGAACTGGGGGAAATACCTCGACGTGTATTTCGTCGGAAGGTTCCACACCGCTCCGGGCTCCACGGATCACTACTTCAGTGGCAACAACACCTCGATGTTCGCCTTGAAGTATGATACCGGCGCCATGTACCTTACCGGCGGGAACACCAACGCGAATAAAGGCGCCACAGCCCCTACGAACTACCATTATTATCGCGCCTATGTTGACAACACCAACCTCGGCGTCGCCAGTGATGGCAACGTGGAAGGCACGGCCGGTGGAGCCGATCAGTGGGCGACCTCCATCCTGAACCTGGGCGGCGTCACTTCGGCCTACGGCAAGGTCGAAATCGCCGAATTCATCATCTACAATATGAAGCTGGCCACCTCGGACAGCAATACGGTCCTCACCTACTTGAGCTCCAAGTGGGGCTTCTAGCCGACAAGCCTGAAGGGCGGGTCCGCGCTGTTTTTAGGCCGAAGCTCGTCGCCGCCAGCGCGCTTCAGCGGCCGAGGTTGTAGAGCGCCTGGATTTCGGCGCTTGAAAGCGCGCGGTTGTAGATGCGGACGTCGTCGAGATCCATGTTGGGATTTAAGCCGGCGGAAAACGCGCCCCCGAACCTGAGGCTGCGGCCCGCGTTGCTGATGGTGCCGCTGGCACCGCCTGCCACGGTCTCCTGCTGGCCATTCATGTAGAGCTTGAGGTTGGCGCCGTCCCGCACGCCGACGAGATGCGCCCATTGGTTGATTGTCAGGCTGTTGGTGGCATCGCACAACTTGACGGAACCGACGTCAATGGCGAATTCCGGCTTATCATCGGAGCCGGCGACGGAGAGATCCAAAGTCCACTCGTTGGTCCCGGGAGAACCTCCGGTATTCCAGCGCGTAACCATCCACAGGTTGGTCCAGCCGGACGACGAGGCCTTCTTCTTGACCCATCCGGCCACGCTGAAATTCCCCGACCCGAAATAGTAGGTGCTGTTGCCGCTGCTGCTGCCGAGGTTTACGTAATCATTCGTGCCGTCGAAGGAGAGCATGCCCATCACCTTGCCGCTGTAGGGGCTATAGGCCGTCGAGGCAAAATTGTTGAGCGCGCCATGCTGGTTGTTGCCACTGGAGTCCAGGGCGAGGGTGCCCGAGGATTCGTCCAGGCGCCACCAGCCGATGAGGCCGCTGCGCAGGTGCGACAGACAGTTGCTGGAACTTGAGTTAAGATACCAGGTGGAATTCCCGCTGTAGATGTTGGCGAAGGGATACAAAACATTGTCGTTGCTCATGGCCAGCGAGTCGTAAACGCCGTCCACGTTGCCGGTGGCGACGACGGTAAGCTCGTTGCTGTTGGTGATTTTTTTGATCAGGTAGTTGCGGTTCAGGGCGTTGCCGGAGTAGGGCAGGGTCAAGGTGATATTGGAGCTGGAGGTATCGGCCATGATAACGGTGTTGTCGCTCAGCGTTGTGTTGGAACTCACGCTTTGGATGGAATACGCCAGCGTCCCATTGATCTCCAGGGATGACAGGGGGTTGGCGGTGCCGATGCCGATGCTGTTGGAAATGTAGGCGTTTCCCAGCACGTGCAGGTTGGTGGAGGGGCTGGTGGTGCCAAGCCCAAGGCCGGTGGTGGTCAGGGAGGCTTCGGACACGCCGTTGCTGTTGACGTCGAAAAGGAGATTGGATCCGGTGCCGATGATGTCCGCCCACAGGCCTCCCGCCAAAGCCAGCCAGCAAAGCAGCCCCAAGCAGGATTTGCCGCTCCCGGCCATCCAGAACCCGGGTCCTGCCGCGCCGCGCAAGCTGGTCTTGGCGCTCACTGCTGTCGCCCTTCGTTGTAGATGGTCTGCATTTCCGCCGTGCTGAGCTTGCGGTTGTAAATGCGCACGTTGTCAATCAGGCCGTCCCAACTACCAGACAGGCCAGTGCCAGAGGCGCCGATGACGAGCTTGGTATCCTCGCTTGTCAAAGCGGTCAGCGTGCTGTTGCCAACGTCCGTGCCGTTGCGATAGAAAGAGTACGAAGTACCGCTGACAGCAAAACCGACATTGTACCAGGTGCCGGTGCTCATGGTGTCCGCGTTGGTTTCTAATTTATTCTCCGCGGCCGTGTGGTAGAAGATTAGGCGACTCGTTGACGTTCCCGTACCAGAACATTCCAGAGCAAAATGGCCGATATTTGCGTTAACCTCCTTGGCGATGATGGCGGGATGAACGCCGTCGTCTACAGTAAAAGCATCTGCATTAACCCACGCCGTCACCGTCAAAACCGTGGTATTGAGAGAACTGGTATTCGTCACCTCCACGCGGTCGGTGCCGGTGGTGCCGGCAAAGTTCAGGTACCCGTTGCTCGTCAACGTGAAGGCCCCCTTCAGCGTCCCCGTCAGCCCGGAACCGCTGGAATCCGCGGCGGAGTTTCCGCTGGTCTCGTTGAACTTCCACCAGCCCACAAGGTTGCTCGATACCGCGGTGGCGGCGGAAGCATAGTCTGCGACGTTCCCAGAAACGCCGGTGACGTACCACTGCTGACCGTTGCTGATCACGTTCAATCCGGGGTAGCCGTTGGCGGAACTGACGAGCTGAATGTTGCTCAAGCTATCAATGAGGTTGCCGCCCCCTCCCACCACCAGGCGGTTGCTGTTGGAGGTCTTCTTGATGGTGTAGTGGCGGCCCGAGACATTGCCGGCGTAGGGCAAGGTCACCGTGATATTGTCACTGGCCGTGCTCACCAGGATCATGCTGTTGCCGCTCAAGGTCACGTTGCTGGTGACGCTCTGGGTGTTGAACCCCAGAGAGCCCGTGACGTCCAAGGTGTTCTTGGGGGTGGCGGTGCCGACGCCGAGGTTGGAACTCTGGAAAAAAGCGTTGCCCAGGACGTGGAGGTTCGTGGAGGGCGACGCTGTGCCAATGCCGAGGCCCGTGTTGGTGAAGGCGGCTTCAACGGCGCTATCGCCGTTGACGTCCAACCGGATCGTGCCATTGTCGCTCCTGACATCGGCCTTGAGCGCCCAACACCAGGCGCCAACCGCCACCAGTGCAAGAAGCGTCGCTGTTCGTATCGCGATGGTCATTCTCCGGCCCACACCCACCGTCAATATAGTCCAATCTCGCGCGCTGTCAAAAATATGAACCCACAAAAAGCACCACCAGGGTTTCTGTGTCTAACTTTTTGTCAATAAAATCAATAGGTTAAAAAAATGGTCGCAGCAGAAAATTACATGTAAATAGGTAGAAATAAAGGCGAATTAAGTTTGGATGCGTAAGCCCTGGCGGCACCACTAAAGGGCCGTTGGGGGTTTGAAGCGCAACCCCCGCGCTGGCGCGGGGCGCTAGGACGGCTGCAACGCCGGGCGCAGCTCGGCGCGGGTCTTGAGCCGCTCAGTTTGCGCACTACCGACTTCGCCTGGCACCTCATCGAGGCCGGGCAGCGGGACTTCGCACTCCACCTCAAAGCCGGCCTCGCGGATCAAGCGCAGGGTGTCATGTTGCTTGGCGCCGGGGACGTTCAGGTATCCCTCCATGAACAGGGAATTGGCCGGGTAGAGCGCCAGCGCCTGGAGGCCGCGCAGGTGGGCCTCGCGACCTCCGGCGGCGCGCACCTCGGCGCGCGGGTTCAGTAAACGGGCCAGGCAGAGAGCCCGCAGGCAGTATTCGGGCGTGAGTTTTTCCGGCTGGCCCAAAGGCGCGCCGGGGATGGAGACCAGGAAGTTCAAGGGGATGGACTGCACGCCCAGCTCCGCCAAGGTGCGCAGCACGCGCACCGCGCCCGCGGGCCCTTCGCCCAGGCCCAGGATCATGCCGCTGCAGGCGGTGAGGCCCGCGCCGCGGCAATATTCCAGCGTGCGCAGGCGGTCGGCGTAGCCGTGGGTGGTGCAGATGCTGGGGTAATTCTCCTCGGAGGTATTGAGGTTGTGGTTGAGCCGGTCGAGGCCCGCCGCTTTGAGCCGTTCCGCCTGCCCCGCGCGCAGCAACCCCGGCGAAACGCAGACCTCGATGGCGTAGCGCGTCTTGATCTCGCGAATGAGCTGGCTCAGGCGTTCCACGCGCTGGTCGGAGGGCCCGCGGCCCGCGAACACCATGCAGTAGCGAAAGGCCCCGGCCGCGGCGGCGCGGCGCGCTTCTTCGAGGATCTCAGCGTCGCTTTTCATGGGATAGTCCTCCAGATCCTTGACCTCGGAGCGCCGGCCTTGG
>JAHFOS010000081.1 GCA_023261545.1 bacterium | reverse complement strand
CCGCATCAGCGGCTGCACGGTGCATGCCGTGGACGGCGAATATGACCACGGCCCGATACTGGAACAGCGGGCGGTGCCGGTAGAATGGAGCGATAGCCCAGAAAGCCTGGCCGCCAAGGTTCAGGCCATAGAAAAATCCCTGCTCATCCACGTCATCCAACAATGGCCAGTCTATCGCGAACGCGCGGCGCGGCGCTGATTCTCCTCGCCGGTCTTCTCTGCGGTCTCCCGCCGGCCGCGGCTCGGGAGCGCGCTGCGCCAGAACCCGGGGGCACCGAGGCTGACGCCGTGGATATGCGCCGTTCCGAGCAGTGGATGGAAGACGCCCAGGCTTGCCTGCGGCGCGGGGAGGATGCGGACGCCGAGATCGCTTGCTCCGAAGCCGTGCGCGAAAACCCCGGGAACGCCGTGGCCCTCGCGGGGCTCGCGGGCCTGCGCGAACGCACCGGACACCACGGCGAAGCGTCAGCTCTCTACATGGAGGCCCAAAACCGCGATCCCGACCCCGAACACCTGTTATCCGCCGCCGCCAGTCTTTTCCGGCAACGGGACTACCCGGCGTGTGCCCAGCAGCTTGAGAGCTTACTGCGCCGGGAGCCGGACTGCGTTCCAGCTCTGAGGTTTCTCGGTCGCTGCTACGAGCTGATGGGGCGCCCCGTCGAAGCGCGGATGAACATGGCGAAAGCCAACGCCATCTCCCCGGAGGAGCCAGGAGGTGTCGCAAAACCCAGCGTCGTCATGGGCAAAGGATCGCTGCCGGAAAGCACTCTTTTCGAGGAGGTGGGCCGACCCGCCACGACCGGTCCTGAGCAGCGCACGAATAAGTACGGCCTCCTGCCACTGGCGGAGGCTTACAACCTCGCCAAGGACGCGCCCCTGGGCGCCAAGAAACTTCCGGCGACCCGTCCCGCCACCCCCATGCCGGCTCCCGCCGCCGTTCCGGCCCCGCAATCTTTGGCTCCAAAACCTATGGAGCCAAAGCCTTCAGCCCCGCCGAAGCCGCGACCTTTCTCCATGGGGCCTCAGGATTTGTGACCGTGCTTTGCTCCCTGGCGTCTGGAGTTTGTCAATCCGGCAGCCGGAACCAAAAAGGTCGCCAACAACCGCTCCCCCCTCCGCGTTCTCCGCGTCGCCGCGTGAGTAAATCCCCGTCTTCTTTTTCATTTTTCACACCATCGCTGAACGCAGTAATTTTCTTGCACGCCGAAACGCGGAGCGCGCGGATGAAACAAGTCATATGTCTCGTCCCTTTAAAGAAGAAAATTCACAAGGCACTGAGGGCTGTCCAGCATCACCCCGCTCCACGTTTCCGGCAGCGCGGCCCGTTGTCACCCCTTCCCGCTTGGGTGATTTAAAAGCTCCGCCGCATCCCGAGCGGGCCGTGCTTTTCGGCCCCGTGGAGCCCGGTTCCCGCCATTGCGGCGACGAGGCGCTCGACGAACTGGCCAGCCTGGTGGATTCGGCGGGCGGCGTCGTTGTGGGCCGCTTGGTCCAGTCCGTGCATCGGCCCACGCCCGCGACCTATCTCGGCAGCGGCAAAATCGAGGAATTGGGGCAATTGATGCGCGATACCGGGGCCGACCTCGCGGTTTTCGACCTCGAACTCTCCCCCGCCCAGGGCCGCAACATCGAAGAGGCCATCGCGGCCCGCGTGGTGGATCGCACCGAGCTCATCCTGGACATCTTCGCGCGCCGCGCGCGCTCGCGCCAGGCCCAGCTCCAGGTGGGACTGGCCCAGCACATCTACATGCTGCCGCGCCTCAAACGCCTGTGGACGCACCTGGACCGCCAGCACGCGGCCATCGGCGCGCGCGGTCCCGGCGAAACCCAGATCGAAAGCGACCGGCGCATGGTGCGCAAGCGTATCCAGGATTACACGCGCAAGCTCAAGGAGCTCACCGCCCAGCAGGAGCGGCTCATCGAGAACCGCGGCGAGTTCAAGGTCTGCCTGGTGGGCTATACCAACGCCGGCAAGAGCACGCTCATGAAGGCGCTCACCGGCACGGACGCCTTCATCGCCGATCAGCTTTTCGCCACCTTGGACACCACCACCCGGCGCCTCAAGTTCAAGGGATCGGGCCCCTCCGCTCTGGTCAGCGATACCGTGGGCTTCGTGAACCACCTGCCGCACCAGCTCGTGGAATCCTTCCACGCGACCCTGAGCGAGGTACGCGAGGCCGACCTGCTGCTGCACGTGGCCGACGCCGCGCATCCACACCTCATGGAACAGGTCGAAACCGTGGAGCAGGTGCTGAAAGACATCGGCTGCCACGATCTGCCGACGCTGCTGGTGGCCAACAAGATGGACCGTCCGGGGGCTGAGGTGGGCATCCACGATCTGCGCACCCGGCATCCCGAGCTCATCGAGGTGAGCGCGCTCACGGGGCGAAACGTGGACCTCCTGCTCCAGGCCATCGCGCGCGAAATGAGCGAGGACTGGCTGCGGTTCGATCTGCTCATCCCCTTCCGCGAAGGCGAACTGCTCGCGAAAATACGAACCCTCGGGCGCGTGCGCGACGAGCGTCCCGACGAACAGGGCATGCTCGTCACCATCGAGGTCAGCCGCGAAACGGCGCAGAAATTGCGCCTGGAACGCTGGGTCCCTCCGGCTCGTTGACAAATGCGAAAAATATTTTGGCTCATCCGAAGAATGCGTACCTCTGGTAGTTTCCTCTCCCCAGTTTTTGCCGAAGGCTCCGTGTTCTTAACTCGAATTTATCCACAGATTACACCGATGGGCACTGATAAAGAGGCCAGCCCTTGAGTACTTTCCGTGTTAATCTGTGTCATCTGTGGAAAAATCCCCCCGGTATTGCGATGTGGTTCCCACCATGCCAGATCGTGGTCCCGTGTGAAAACTCTTGAAAAGTACGCATTATTCGGATGAGCCAATATTTTAACGGGTCCGCCCCTGGGATGCGAAGGACGTTGCGAAAAAGCAGAAAGGAGTGAACCATGAGCAACGCGTCACCCTCTCGGAGACGCTCCGCCCTCGATGACGAGCAATGGGCCAAAGCCACATTGATATCCTTCGTCGTGTTCTTGTGGGCTGCGGTCATCGCCACGGTCTATTTCTTTTTCTTTGCTCGCGAGAACCCCAAGACGATGGGACATGCTCTTGGAGTCAAACAATTCAAGGGGAAGTCGCAACGGGTCTCTAATGCCGAGTTTGAAAAATTCGCCAAGGCTATTTACCAGAATTACGCCAAGCGCCACAAGTACAGCGAGGCGGAATACCCCGAGTTCTACGAGGGATTCCTGGATGCCTGCAACGAAAAATACGGGGAAATCGCATTGCCGGCCAGCGCCCTGATGTTCGAACTATTGCTCAATGGGTCTCTGGAGCAGGTTCGCGACGAAATGACGAAATGGATCGAGAACGCCGCGCTACAGCAGGAGATCCTCATGCAGATGGTGAAGAATACGAAGTATCACGACCTGCTGCGCGGCGTCGCCAACCATCGCTACGATCAAATCACCCTGCTTAAAGAGATTTTTGCAAAAAAAAATATTCCCGCCAACGTGTTCGTTTCCACGTCCCCCAACACGAACTGCACCTACTTTTCCTTGTCCTTCATGGTCAACGTGTTGCGCAAAATGTGTTGCCAGGGTGCGGGGAGGAAGCAACACCAAGAGGAAATGGCCGAGGCCCTGATCAAGTTCATGGCGCTCGCCGAGCCCTATTACAAAGCCTGCGATGACGCGCACATCGCCGGCAGCGCCGGCGAGGGAGATTTTATTTTCGTGCCGACCCATGAACTTTCCGCGGTTCCGTTCAACACCTCCTACGAGCTTTCCTACTGGCTGTCTCAAGGCGACGCCGCCGACTGTGACGTCAAAACCCTGGTTTTATTGCGCAAGTGTGTCGTGGCGTATTTGAAGATGAGGGACCTCAAGGACACGGGCCAGACCAAGGAACTGGACAGCCTCATCGAGGTGCGATCCCGCAAAAAACCCTTCGATGACCTCAATGATCTCAATGTGGAGTCCACTCGGAAAGACGGCGGGGCCGCCAAGCCCGCTTCCGGCGACCTCAGCCCGGACGACTGAGGAGCGGGAAAAATTCTGGTAACTGCGCAGGCCTATCCCCCCCTCTCCCAGGTTGGATAGCGGCGCAAGCCATCTCTGTTCTCCCTCTCCCTCCGAGAGAGGGCAGGGGTGAGGGTCTTGGGGCAGGGTGAGGGGATGCACCGCCAGCAAAATACCCTTCCTGCGCGTCGCGCGTTATTTTTCGCCTCTTGATTTTCACGATGCGAACACCCCCTCACCCCGACCCTCTCCCGAAGGGAGAGGGAGCCGAAGATGCCTGCGCAGCTACAAATTTAATAAAAAGGCGCAACGGATCAGGCCGTTCTCCGTGAGGGGACGGGCACCGTGAAGCAGTCCGTCACCGTCCCGTTTTCTTTGCCTCGGCATGGATGCGCTCCCGTTCCAAGCCCTAGAATGCGCGCATGCCCAAGGAGTGTTCCACGGCCCTCCCCCCGCGCGCTCCCTTCTATGAAAAGGGCCTGCGCTTCGAGTGCCAGGCGGGTTGCAGCGGCTGCTGCGGGGGCTTTCCCGGCTACGTCTGGCTGGATCGCGAGAGCGACGTGCCGCGCATCAGCCGTTTCCTGGGCCTCAGCGAGGGCGATTTCCTGGCCCGCTACACGCGCGTCGTCGAGGGCAGAATAAGCCTCAAGGACCTGCCGGACCAGAAATGGAACTGCGTGATGCTCAAGGAGGGCCGCTGCTCCATCTACGCGGTGCGCCCGACGCAATGCCGCACCTATCCTTTCTGGGCTTCCAACCTCGCCGCCAGGTCGCAGTGGGACGCCTTGGCCGACGAATGCCCCGGCATTGGGAAGGGCCGGATTTACACCCAGACGGAAATCGAAACCATCCTGGATGAGCGCGGCGCCGCCGACGACTCCGAGCGCTAGGAGATCCGTGATGGCCGCCAGTCGTCCGACCGGTGCTCTTGGCGATGAACTCTTCGTTTTTAAAACTACCAGAGGGATTTTTCCACAGAGAGCACCGATTAACAAAGACCAGCAAAGCCGGAACCAAGATATTATTGCCACCAAGGCACCAAGAAATGCGAAAAATCCGGAACTTTCTGGGAAAATCTTGGTGCCTTGGTGGCAGAAACTCTTCGCCCTCTGAAATCTGCGCGGAAAAACAAGATTCTCACTGTTTGTTCTACAGATAACAAACAATCAGAGTTGACCTCTTTAATCAGTGTAAATCTGTGTAATCTGTGTAATCTGTGGATGCATTCGAATTGATAATTTTGCAAGAAAACGAGATTCTGAAGGTTGGCACCGCCAGTCGCGCCGTGCCGCTCCTGGCTCCCTGGCTGGCTTTGGCCCTGACGGCCGCGCCCTCCATTCTGCTGGCACCGCCGGCCCTGGCCGCCGCCGCCCATCCCGTGCAGCTCGCCGCCGCGGCCATGGCCCTGATGCTGCTTTTCCTGGAACAGGCCCCGCCCTGGCGCTGGCTCGGGGCCTGCCTGCTGGCGCTGGCCGCCGTCGCGAGCGGTCGCCCGGATGGCGGCGCGGCCTTCCTCATGGGCGCCGGCGCGCTGCTGCAATGCGCGCTGCTGCAGCGGACGGGTTTGCGCGTCTTCGCCACGCCCTGGCCTGTTTTCGCCCTCGGGGCCCTGGACGCGCAGCTCGCGCTGTATCTCGCGCTCTGCAAAGGGGCGCTGCCATTTGAGCGGCTCCCGCTCACGGGGGTGGGCTGGCTGGCGCCTTGGCCGAAGGAATTTTCGGTCCTCGATCTGCTGCCCCTGGCCCTGCTGGCTCTCCTGGCCTCCTGGGGTCGTCGCGCGCACCGCCCCGTGCCTTCCTCATTTTCCACGGCCCGTTGATGGATGCGGACACCGCCCAGGTCGCCATCTTCGCCGTGGCCATGATCTCCTCGCTCGTGCTACACGAGTTCGCTCACGCCACCACGGCCTTCTGGTTGGGAGACACCACCGCGGCCTACCAGGGGCGGCTCACGTTGAATCCCTTGGCGCATATCGATCCGTTCTACTCCATCCTGCTGCCCATCATGCTCTACCTGGCCACGGGGATACCCCTGGGCGGCGCGAAACCCGTGCCCGTCAATCCCCAGCTTATTCGCAGAACCAGCCCTAGCCGCGGCATGATGCTCATCGCGGCGGCGGGGCCGCTCGCTAACTTTGTTCTGGCCATCCTTGCCTTGGCCTTGCTGTATCTTTGCTCCCACCTGGAATGGTACAAAGCCCTTCCGACGCTCATTATTTTCTATATGGTCAACATCGGCCTGGGCATCTTCAACCTCCTGCCCATCCCCCCTCTGGACGGATCGCGCGTGCTCAATTATTTCCTGAGCTACAGGCACTCCCTGGTGATGGCGCAAATCGCTCCTTACGGGATGTTCATCCTGTATTTCCTTATCTGGACCGGGGTGGTCAACACCGTGACGAAGCCTCTCTACTTGTTTTTCTCCAACCTTATCCCCTTCCCTTCCTGACTCCCTTGACCCCCGACTCCCCGCGCATCTTCGACCTGAACAAGGACCTCCCGCCTCCCGCCGACGAGAACGAGGAGCGCATGATCCGCGCCCTGGACGATCTGGCCATCAAAGTCTCCAAGTTGCTCGGCGAGGGCAGCACGCTCCCCGAAAAGGACGTGCACGGGCTGCTGGAACTCATCCCCGAGGTCGCCGGCAGCGCGCGCGCCACGGCGGTGCTGGGCTTCATCCTGATCCAGCTCAAGGAAATCCCGGGCGTGCGCGACCTCTACCGTCGCGCGCGCCAGAACCATGGCCCCTTGGCTCCTTTCCTCTATTTCGAGGCTCTGTGCGAGGAACGCCTCGGCAACCATGAGAACGCGCTCGAACTGCTGCGCGCCATCATCGCCCAGGGAGTGCGCAACTACTGGGTTTTCCTGCACGCGGCGGAGGTCCTCTACCGGCTCTGCCGTTTCAGCGAAAGCGCCGCCACGGCCAACCTCGCGGTTTACGAAAATCACGAGGACAGCCTGGAACCCTTCGTGCTGCTGGCGAAGAACCTCCACGCCCTCGGCGAGGTGAATCGCATGCTCGAATGCTTCCGCCGCGCGGAGCTCATGGCCGGCGAAAAAGGCCTGCTCGCCTTCGGCCCGCTCTACCAGGCGCACCGCGAGATGTACCAGAACATCAAGCAGCACCTGCTGAAGGTCACGTGAACCTGAAAACAGCACCGGAATTATCCACAGATGACACAGCTATGCACAGATTAATAAAGTCAGCCCGGATTGATCATTGTCTGTGTTAATCTGTGTCCTCTGTGGAAAATATTTCCGGTGGTACGGTTCGGCCCCAACTTTGCTCTGCCGTGTACCCATATGAAAATTCTGGAAAAGTACGCCTTCAACTGATGAGCCCGTTTTTAACATGAACGGCCGCCTGCTGCTGATTGACGCCGTGGCGCTGGCCTTCCGCGGCCATTACGCCTTCATCAACCGCCCGCTCACGCGCGCGGACGGGCGGGTGACCAGCGCGCTCTTCGGCTACTGCAACACGCTCATCACGCTCCTCACCGAGCTGCGCCCCACGCACGCGGCGGCGGCCATGGACACGGGCCGGCCCACCTTCCGCAACGCGCTGTATCCGGAATACAAGGCCCATCGCCCGCCCTGCCCGCCGGAGCTCTCCTGGCAGCTCGGCGCGCTGCCCGCGGCCAGTCGCGCCCTGGGCTTGGCGAACGTGGCGGCGGAGGGCTTCGAGGCCGACGACGTTATCGCCGCGCTCACGCTCAAAGGTCGCCGGGAGGGCCTCGAAGTGCTCATCTTCTCGGGAGACAAAGACTTTCTGCAATTGCTCGCTCCGGGGGTCGCCATCCTCAAACCCACCAAGGACACCTTGTACGAGCGCATCGAGGCCAAGGACGTGCCGGCGCAGATCGGCGTGGAGGCCCACCAGGTCAGCGATTACCTGGCGCTGCTCGGCGACGCCTCCGACAACGTCCCCGGCGCCCCGGGCGTGGGCAAAGTGACGGCCTGTAAGCTGATTTCCCAATACGGATCGCTGGCGAAGACCCTGGAGGCCGCTCCAGCCATTCCCCAGAAGAACCTGGCGGCCTCGCTCACCACCCACCGCGAGCAGATCCTGCTCAGCCACCGGTTGGTGGAACTTAACCATGAAGTTCCGGGGTTGCCGGCCTTCGAGGATCTGCGCTATCCGGGGCTCTCGCTGGAGCGCGCCGAGCCCTGGCTGCAGGAGTACGAATTTCCCAAGATGCGCGCGCGGCTGGGCGAGCTCGCTCCCGCGCCACCAGCGACACCGGCGCTTCCCGCGGCGGAAAAGCGCGACACGGGCTGCGCCTCAGCCCAAGATGCCGCCGCCATCGAGGATTTCTTCGCCGCCGTCAAGCCCGGTCAGTTCGCCCTTGAAGCCGTCCATGAGGGCTCGCCGCCCCGGGCCGCGCAACTGCTGGGACTCGCTTGCGCCTCGGACCGCGTGATCTTCCTGCCCTGGCCGCTGCCCTTCCTGGAGGCACGGGAGCGCGAGCGCGCGCTGGCGGCGCTGGCGCGCGGCCTCAAGGCTGGCGTCGGCGGCCATGACCTCAAACCCGTGCTGCAAATCCTGCGGCGCGAGGGCGTCGCCTTGCTGCCGGCCTTCGACACGCTGCTCGAAGCCACGCTGCTGCACCCGGGCCACGGCGAGTTGGAACTGGAGCAGCTTTGCCAGGCCCTGGACATCCCCTGCCCCGCGCCGGCGGAGTTCCTGGGCACGGGGCGCGCGCGCCGCTCGCTCAAGGCTGTGGCGCGGGAGGAACTCGCCGCCTACGCCGGCCGGCGCGCCGCCGCCGCCCTGGAGCTCCACCGCCGGCAATCCGGCGAAATCGCCAGCGCGGGCATGCAGGCGGTGCTGAACGACCTGGAGCTGCCGCTGCTGCCCGCCATCGCCGCCATGGAGTGGCGCGGCGTGGCCCTGGACGCGAGCAAGCTCGCCGAGCTAGATCGCGAGGCCGCGGCCGCCATCGCCAGGCTGACCCGGGAAATCCACACCCGCGCCGGAGAGGAATTCAACATCAACTCCACCCAGCAACTGGGCCTGATTCTTTTCGAGAAGCTCAAGGTCCACGAGGCGGCGGGCCTCAAGGCCCGGCGCAACAAGGTGGGCTACGTCACCGACAGCGACGTGCTCGAATCCCTGGCGCCCCTCCCCATCGCCGCGGCGCTGTTGCAATACCGATCCTGGAGCAAGCTGCTCTCCACCTACATCCACGCGCTGCCCGCGGAGGTGCTGCCGGGGACGGGGCATATCCACACCCAGTACCAGCAGAACGGGGCGGCCACGGGCAGGCTTTCCAGCAGCCGCCCCAATTTGCAAAATATCCCGCTGCGCAGCGCGGAGGGCGCGCGCATCCGCGAGGCCTTCGTGCCCTCGGGGCCCGGCCGGGTGTTGCTTTCCGCCGATTACAGCCAAATCGAACTGCGCGTCATGGCGCATTTCAGCCGCGATCCGGCGCTCTTAGAGGCTTTCGCCCAGGGGCTCGACATCCATGCCGCCACCGCCGCGCGCGTGCATGGCGTCGGCGTCGGCGAAGTCACCCGCGAGCAGCGCTCGCGCGCCAAGGCCGTCAACTTCGGACTGCTCTACGGCATGGGGCCGCGCCACCTCGCCAGCAGCACCGGGCTCAAGCTTTCCGAGGCCAAGGAGTTCATCGAGCACTATTTCGCGAGCTTTCCCAGCGTGCGCGCCTTCATCGAGCACATGAAACGGGAGGCCGAGGAACGCGGCTACGCCACAACGCTGGCGGGCCGGCGCCGGCCGCTGCCGGGCCTCAAAAGCAGCAACTCCCTGTTCCGCAACGCCGCCCAGAACATGGCCATCAACACCCCCATCCAGGGCAGCGCCGCCGACATCATCAAGTGGGCCATGGTGCGGCTTTACCAGCAAGCGCGCGAACATAAACTGCCCCTGGAAATGCTGCTCCAGGTCCATGATGAGCTCGTCTTCGAATGCCCGGCGGAGGCCGCCACGGAGATGACGGCGCGGGTGCGAAGCGCCATGGAGGACCACGCCGCCCTGCCCTGGCCCTTCGACGTACCCCTCGTGGTCGAGGTGCACCAGGGACTGAACTGGCTGGCCGCGCACTCTTAACCCGTATGAAACTCAGAGTCTTATTGCTTCCCGGGGACGGCATCGGTCCCGAAATCGCCGCGGCGGCGCGCGGGGTCATCGAGCTCTGCGCCCGCAAGGCCGGCCACGACATCGCCTGGAGCGAGGGCCTCATCGGCTACGCGGCCTTCGACCGCCACGGCGATACCATGCCCGAGGCGACCTGGAAACAGCTCGCCGCCTGCGACGCCGTGCTCTTCGGGGCGGTGGGGCTGCCCGAGCGCGACCGCGCCACGCCCCCGGAGATGCGCCCCGAAAAGCGCGCGCTGCTGCCCATGCGCCAGCGCATGGGGCTTGCCGTCAACATCCGCCCGGTGCGCGTCTATCCCGGCCTGGAAGCGCTTTCGCCGCTCAAGGACGACATCGCGCGCGGGGTCAACCTCACCTTCTACCGCGAGCTCACCGGCGACATGTATTTTGGGCGCCGCGAGCGCAGCGCGGACGGCCAGCGCGCCGCGGACGAGTGCGCCTACACGCGGGCCGAAATCGCGCGTATCGCGCGCAGCGCCTTCGCCCATGCCGGGGCCGCGCGCCTCAAGGTCACCTCGGTGGACAAAGCCAACGTGCTGGGCGCCGTGGGGCTGTTCTGGCGCGAGGTGGTGGAAGACGTGCAGCGGCGCGAATTCCCCGGCGTCGAGCTCGAGCACTGCCTGGTGGACGCCTTCAACCTCTACCTGTTCACCCGTCCCGCTTCCTTCCGCATCGTGCTCACCTCCAATATGTTCGGCGATATCCTCTCCGACGGGGCCGCGGGCATCGCGGGCTCCCTCGGGCTGCTGCCTTCGGCCAGCCTCAACCCCGACAACGGCTTCTCGCTCTACGAGCCGAGCGGGGGATCGGCTCCCGACATCGCGGGCCAGGGCGTCGCCAATCCCCTGGCCATGATTTTGAGCGGGGCGCTCATGCTGCGCCATGCGTTCCGGGATGAAGCCGCCGCCGCGCGCCTGGAGCTGGCCGTGGAACGGGCGCTGGCCGCCGGAGCGCGCACCGGCGACCTCCTGCGCGGCGCGCCGCCGGCGGGTGCGCGCCGGCTCGGCACCCAGGGCATGGCCGACGCCGTAGCCGCGTTCCTGTAGGTCGCATGAAGAACCCCGCCAAGACGAAGGGCGCAGCCCGGACAAAAGACGCGGGCCCGGTCACGGATGCCGTCCAGGAAAAAACCTCCGCTCAGGTCCTGAGCTTCACCCCCTGCGAGGCTATCCTGCGGCGCATCCATCGCCACGGGCTCACGCGCCCTTGCACCTTTGAAGAGGTGGAGCGCATGTTCCACCTCGACAAGGAGCCCAACTATTTCACCGGCATCGTGCTCTCCGCCTTCGACCTCTGCGGCGTGACCGTCACCACCAGGGACTTCGAACTCCCCACCGTCACCGTTCCCGAAACGGCCCACAGGTCGGAGCGCATCGAGGACATGTCTTTTATCGATCAATACATCACCGAAATCTCCGTCTTCCCGGTGTTGAGCCGCGAGCAGGAGCTCGACCTCGCCAAACTCATGGAGGTTTACTACATCCGCTACAAGGCGAGCCTGTGCTTTTGCCCGGCGTTCTTGGACTGGCTCGAATCCAGGTTCGCCGAAATCGGTCTTCCCACGGGTTCGCGACCCTTCAACCTCTCGCGCTTCAAGGCCCTGGTGGTCCCGGGTTCGACGAAACTGACCCATTTCCAGCTCTGGGAACTTTACAAACGCAGTTGGAACATGGTGCGGGAACTGCGCGCCGAAGAGGCGCGCATCGGCGCCACAGTCAAGCCCGGCGCTGACGCGGCGGAGCTGCGCCTCCAGCGCAACATCCTCACCTTCGCCATCGCTTTCATCGTGAAGGACCTCAATATCCGCGAAAACGTCTTTCATGATTTCCGCCGTCTCCTGCTGGAAGATCCGGGCCGCTATTTCGCGTACCGCGCCCACATTGACAGCGTGCGGCGGCGCTATGAGCGCTATATCGAGTGCAAGAACCTGCTCATCAACTACAACCTGCGGCTGGCGGTGAGCATCGCGCGCAAATTCTTCCGCGGCGCCATCGCCCCCATGGACGTCATCCAGTACGGCAACCAGGGGCTCATCCGCGCGGCCGAAGACTTCAACTACAAGCTCAAGTTCAAGTTCTCGACCTACGCCATCTGGTGGATCAGACAGAAGATCCAGGAAGGCATCCTCGAGCAGGAGCGCCTCATCCGCATCCCCGCCTACAAGCACCACCTGAGCCGCAAATACCTGGCGCTCAAGGATCGCGCGTACCAGGAGAAAGGGTTCATGACGGAGGGCGGGGAGCTGGACGCCAACGCCGGCGAGCCTCCCGAGGAAGGGGACATCGGCATGCGCCGCCCCGACGTGCCCCACGCCTTCGTGGTTTCCCCCCAGGACAGCGGGGACGAGGACGACGAGCGCTCCCTCGACCTCGTCGCGGACACGAGCAACGAAGAGTCCCGCACCTTCGATGACGAGGCGCAAGAGGCGCTGCGCACGCACCTGCGGCTCTACGCCCCGCGCGAGCGCCTCATCCTGGCGTTGCGCTACGGACTCAAGAGCGAGGAAATCGTCCCCGAAGAAACGAGCTACGCCGACCTCGAGCGCGTCTTTGAAGAAACCCGGAAAAAGCACGAGGATGGAGACATCCATGAATCCCTGGAGAAATTCCTCGACTCTGAGCTCGCCCCCGTGGTCTTCACCTTCATGGGCCTGCCCACCGAGCAGCGCATCGAGCTCGCGGAGTTCCGCGCCCTCAAAGCCCAGCGCTGGGCCGGCGGCGAGCTGGCCGCGCGCGTGCTGCCTCACGATCCCGCCGAGCTTGATGAGGCGCGGCGCAAGGCCACGGCGTTGGAGGGTCTCAGCGGCAAGGAGAGCACCCTGCTCGCGCTGTTGGAAGGACGGGAATTCGACCGCTGGCTGGAGCTCAAACCCCGCGACCGCCTGGTGATGAAGGGCATCTGGCTGCACAAGGCCATCCCCCCTTCAGCGGTGAACCGCATGCTTCAAGGCCACGGCCTGATCCTCGATGAAGTGGCCCAAATCTTCAACCTCACCAAGGAGCGCGTGCGCCAAATCGAGGCCAGAGTCCTGCGGCATATCTCCTACCATTTGGTACTGCCATAATAGTTCGGCCCTTGGAATGAGTCTTTGCTTTACTTTACCGGCCTTCAGGTCCGTTCGTGCTGAGCTTGTCGAAGCATGAGCGGACCGCAACGCCCACCGCCGTCCACCCTTCGACAAGCTCAGGGCGAACGGCTGGATGTGTAGCATCATGGCTGAACTATTACGTTCTGCAGTGACGGGCCTTGAGGCCCCGAAATCGGGAATGTCCCAGGCGCTTTCAGTTTTGCAAAACCGCCTGGCGGCTTACAATAGGTTCAACGGGAATCCTGAATATTGAAGCTTAAAAATCTTTGGCACTCCGTCGTTGGATGGCTGGATTCCAGTCAGATCGCCAACTATCAGACCCATACGAAAAAGGATGGCGTCCAGTTGGACTGGCAGCGCAGCATCCCCTTCATCGTCTTTCATCTGGCGTGTCTGGCGGTTTTCGCCGTGGGCTGGAGCCCGGTGGCCCTTGGGGTCATGGTGGCGCTCTACTTCGTGCGCATGTTTGCCATCACGGGCTTCTACCACCGCTATTTCTCGCATAAGAGCTTCGAGACCTCGCGCCCCGTTCAGTTCGTCATGGCCATCGTCGGCAATGCGGCGGTGCAGCGCGGACCCATCTGGTGGGCGTCCCACCACCGCCACCACCACAAATACTCCGACACCGAGCTCGACAACCACTCCCCCGTCCAACAGGGTTTCCTGTGGAGCCACCTCGGGTGGATCTTCTCCTCCCACAATATTCCCAGCCGCGCGGATACCGTGAAGGACCTCATGAAATACCGCGAGTTGCGCTTCATGGATCGTTTCGACTGGATGGTGCCTGTAATGTTCGCCGTCGCCATATTTTTCACCGGTCGCTATCTAGAGGCTTACTACCCCGGCCTTCATACCAATGGCGCCCAACTCTTGGTCTGGGGTTTTTTCGTCTCCACCACCCTGCTCTTCCACGGCACCTTTTTCATCAATTCCCTCGCCCACGTCTGGGGTCGGACGCGCTACAAAACCACCGATACCAGCCGCAATAATTTCCTGCTGGCCATCATCACCTTGGGCGAAGGCTGGCACAACAACCACCATCATTACCCGAACTCCGTGCGCCAGGGCTTCTATTGGTGGGAAATTGATATCAGCTTTTATCTGCTCAAGCTGATGGAAAAGGCGGGACTGGTCTGGAACCTGCGCCCCGTCCCGCAGGAAAAGCTACTGGAGAACCGGGCCGCCTGAGCTGAGTCGGCGCGTAAGTTCTCTTACGCCCTCTCAGGTTAGAAAGCGGCGCAGCCATCTCTGTTCTCCCTCGCCCTCTGGGAGAGGATGGGGGTGAGGGTCTTGGAAAGCCGGAATGAAGGCTTGGGGCGGCTGGCGTGCCCTACTTCCCCGCCGACCGCATATGCGCGATGACGCGCTTCAGGATAGCTTCAAGGTTGTGACGCGGCTTGTAGCCGGTGAGCGCCGCTATTTTCCGGATGTCCGGCACGCGGCGCAGCATATCCTCGAAGCCCTCGCCCAGGGCCTCCTGATAGGGAACGAAACGCAGGACGCTCTTGCTGCCGGTGAGGGCGATGATCTTTTTGGCGAGTTCCGTGATGGAAATTTCCTCGGGATTGCCGATGTTGTAAACCTGGCCGGCGCTGGCGGGGTGCTTCAAAAGTTCCGTCAAAACCCAAACGACATCCTCGACATCGGTGAAGCAGCGCGTCTGCGATCCGTCGCCATACACCGGCAGCGCTTCCCCTTTGAGGGCGGCCTCCACGAAGCGCGGAATAACCATGCCGTAACGGCCGGTCTGGCGCGGACCCACGGTATTGAAGAAGCGCAGGACCGTGGCCGGCAGTCCCTTTTCACGGTGGTACGCCAGGGCTGAAAACTCGTCGATGGCCTTGCTGCAGGCGTAGGCCCAGCGATGGCGGATGGTGGGGCCGAGCAGCAGATCGCTCTCCTCGTTGAAGGGCACCTCGGGGTTTTTGCCGTACACCTCGGAGGAGGAGGCGATGAACACGCGCCGGTTTTTGAGGACCGCGAATTTGAGCACCTTCTCGGTGCCCACCACGTTGGTTTCGATGGTGTGCACGGGGCGGTCCACGATGAGCTGCACGCCCACCGCCGCGGCAAGGTGGTAGATCACTTCCGCGCGGTCTATGGCCTCGCGCAACAGCCGTTCATTGAAAATCGTGTCGAGATCGTAGGTGAAACGCGGATGCCCCTTGGCCGCATCAATATTGCGGATGGAGCCAGTGGAAAGGTCGTCAATGACGTGGACCGCATGCCCTTCGGCCAGCAACTTTTCGGCGAGATGACCGCCAATGAAGCCCGCGCCGCCGGTGATGAGGATGTGCATGTCAGACAAGAACCAGGAAAGGCGCGCGACCCCCCATCAGCGCGTCATGACCCACGCGACCCCGCCGCCGACAACCGCCAGGAACAGCAAGGCGAGAAAGCCCAGCGTCACCACGACGCGGGATTCAGGCCTGCGCGCTCTCGGCCACCACCACCGAGACCACGCCGTCCGCGAACT
This sequence comes from bacterium, assembly GCA_023261545.1. Classification (GTDB taxonomy): domain Bacteria; phylum Planctomycetota; class JADGBV01; order JADGBV01; family JADGBV01; genus JAHFOS01. The sequence continues at coordinate 3,292 of JAHFOS010000081.1, read as the reverse complement.
TCACGGTCCCCGCGGCGACGGAATACAGCGTGTGATCGCGGCCAATCCTTACATTGCGGCCTGGCTTGAAGCGCGTGCCGCACTGGCGCACGATGATGCAGCCCGGACCCGCTTTCTGACCGCCAAAGAGCTTGACACCCCGACGTTGAGCGTTGCTGTCCCGCCCGTTGGTGGTGGATCCCCCTCCGACTTTATGAGCCATGGCCGTCTCCCAGTAGAACCGGCGATTCTAAAAAAAACCGGCCCGTGTCAAACGGGCCGAGCCGCGCGAGAAAGCCGCCGCGAAGAACTTTCCTGACCCCGCGGGCCCTCAATCCCCCGACTGCTTCTGGATGCTCAACACCGCCATGAAGGCCTCCTGCGGCACGTTCACGCTGCCGATGCTCTTCATGCGTTTCTTGCCCTCTTTCTGCTTTTCCAGCAGCTTGCGCTTGCGCGTGATGTCGCCGCCGTAACACTTGGCGGTGACGTTCTTGCGCACCGCCGAGATGTTCTCGCGGGCGATGACCTTGGCGCCGATGCAGGCCTGGAGCGGTATCTGGAACTGGTGGCGGGGGATCTCCTCGCGCAACTTCTGGACGATCTCACGGCCACGCGCCTGGCTCTTGGATCGGTGCAGGATGGCGCTCAAGGCGTCCACCGGCTCGCCGTGGACCATGATGTCCATCTTCACGAGATCGCCCGCCTCGAAGCCCACCATCTGGTAGTCGAGCGTGGCGTAGCCCTTGGTGGACGACTTGAGGCGGTCGAAGAAGTCGAAAACCACCTCGTTGAAGGGCAGGCGGTATTCGAGCAGCACGCGCTGGGGCGACAGGTATTGCGTTTTCATGTAAACCCCGCGGCGCTCCTCCGAGAGCTTCATCACCGATCCGATATAATCGGCGGGCGTGATGATGGTGGCGATGACGAAGGGCTCGCGGATCTCCTCGATGCGCGCTGGGTCCGGCATGTCGGCGGGGTTGTGGATCTCCATGGTGCTGCCGTCGGTGCACAGCACCTGGTAGTTCACGTTGGGCGCCGTCTGGATGATCGTCACCCCGCTCTCGCGCTCCAGGCGCTCGCGGATAACGTCCATGTGGAGCAGGCCCATGAAGCCGCAGCGGAAGCCGAAGGACAGCGCCGTGGAACTCTCCACGTGGTAGGAGAAAGAGGAATCGTTGAGGTGCAGGCGGTCCATGCCTTTTTTCAGGACCTCGAACTCCACGTCGTTGGCCGGGTAGAAGCCGCAGTAAACCATCTTCTGGGGGTCGCGGTAGCCCGGCATGGCCTCAACCCCCGAACCCCAGTGCGCCACCGTGTCGCCGATGCGCACCGCCGCCAGCTCCTTGACGTTGGAGATGAGGTAGCCCACGTCCCCGGCCTCCAGGCGGTCCACGCGCACCATGTTGGGCGCGAAAACACCGACCTCGATGGCCTCCAGGCGCCGCTGCGTGCCCATCATGAACAGGTGGTCCCCGGGCTTCAGCATGCCGGAGACGACCTTGAGGTAGGTGATGACGCCGCGATAGTCGTTGTATTCGGCGTCGAAGAGCAGCGCCTTGAGCCGTTGGTCCGTCTCTATTTTCGGGGCCGGCAGGCGTTCCACCAGGCCGTCCAACAGTTCCCGCACGCCCAGGCCGCTCTTGGCGCTCACGCTGAAGAACTCGCCCTCCTTGAAACCAAAGATCTCCATGGCCTCGCGTTTCACGCGCTCGCTGTCGGCGTGCGGCAGGTCGACCTTGTTGAGCACCGGGATGATCTCCAGGGCCTCGTCAATGGCGAGGTAAGCATTGGAGAGCGTCTGCGCCTCCACCCCCTGGGTGGCATCAATGAGCAGGATGGCGCCGTCGCAAGCCTTGAGCGAGCGCGAGACCTCGTAGGTGAAGTCCACGTGCCCCGGCGTGTCAATGAGGTTGAACTGATAGAGCCCCCCCCCTTTGGGACCGCGGTAGGGCCAGCGCGCGCGCACCGCGCGCGCCTTGATGGTGATGCCGCGCTCGCGCTCGATATCCATGTTGTCGAGGTACTGGGCGACCATCTCGCGCGCGGAGACCGTTCCGGTGAGTTCGAGGATGCGATCCGCGAGCGTGGATTTGCCGTGGTCAATATGCGCCACGATACAAAAGTTGCGCACGCGATCCACGGGGATGTGTTCGGGAGAATCGCCGCCAACTGGCATGAGGCCAAATCTTGAAAAGAGGGGGGCGCCAATATAAGGCGCGCGGCGCTTTATCCAAAAGATCCGATGCCACCTTCCTCGCCGATCACCGCCGCCGGAGGCCACAATATGGGTCTCTTCACCACGCAGCGTTCCGACGCCTGGTGGATCGGGCCGCTGCTCACCGTCCTCGGGTTCTCCGCCTTTATCCTCTACGCGACCTGGGCGGCCTTCCAGGCGGGCCACTACTATCACGCGCCCTACCTCTCGCCCTTTTATTCGCCGGTGCTGTTCGTGGACCCTTCCGCCCCGGGCGCGGCGCCGCTCGCGCACTCCTGGTTCGGGATTTTCCCTACATGGTGGCCCTCCTTCCTGCCGGCCTCGCCGGCCTTCTTCATCCTGGCCTTCCCCGGGCTCTTTCGTTTCACCTGCTACTACTACCGCAAGGCCTACTACCGCTCCTTCGCGGGCGCGCCTCCGGGCTGCGCTGTCGGATCGCTGCCCCAGTCCGATTACCGCGGAGAGACCGCGCTACTGATCTTCCAGAACCTGCACCGCTACGCGCTCTACTTCGCCCTGGTCTTCGTCGTGCTCCTTTACTACGACGCCTTCAGCGCCTTCTTCAAGGAGGGCCATATCGGCGTGGGCGTGGGCACCCTGGTGCTGCTCGTCAACGCCACGCTGCTCGGCTGCTACACCATGGGCTGCCACTCCTGGCGCCACCTCGTGGGCGGGCGGCTCAACTGCTTCTCCTCGTGCCCCGGCTCCGAACTGCGCCACAAGGCGTGGGAGCGCGTGTCGTTCCTGAACCGCCACCACATGCTCTTCGCGTGGTTGAGCCTGTTCTGGGTGGGTTTCTCGGACGTTTACGTGCGCCTGGTTTCCATGGGCGTGTGGCGCGACATCAACACCTGGGCCTGATGGCCGATATCTCCGAAGTAGATACCCACGAGCACGACGTCATCGTCGTGGGCGCCGGAGGCGCCGGCCTGCGCGCCGCCATCGCCTGCGCCGCGAACGGCCTCAGCACGGCGGTGGTCTGTAAATCGCTGCTCGGCAAGGCGCACACCGTCATGGCCGAAGGCGGCGTGGCGGCGGCCCTCGGCAACGTGGACAAGCGCGACAACTGGAAGTTCCACTTCCGCGACACCATGC
>JAHFOS010000231.1 GCA_023261545.1 bacterium | reverse complement strand
CTTCGACCAATGCTCCCAGGCGCTTTCTCGCTTTTCGGGGCGTCGTAAATTGCAGGAATCCGGGTAATAATGGGGGTTTTTCCGCAAGGGGCTCCCGGAGTGCGCAGCCAGCCGGTTTTAGGGGCCTGGCGGCGCAAGGGGGCGGCTGCAGCGGTTGACGGCATCAGCTACATTCTAGCGCCTCCGGTTCGGGGGGAAGCGGCGCGGGCTTGAGTTTGTTGTGGCGCGTCCGGGGGTTCGGGCTCTGAAAAAGCAGCCCTGGCAGCTCCAGGGCTGGCAGGGGCAGGTTCTTCTGCTTCTCCCGGGGGTGGTGGGCGGCGTGCATCTTGAAGAGGTCGCGGGGGGTGAGCTTGGTGTAGATTTCGGTGGAGGAGATATGCCCGTGGCCGAGGAGCTGCTGGATGGTCGTGAGCGGCGCGCCGTTCTTGAGCATCAGGGTGGCCGAGGTCTTGCGGAAGCTGTGGCTGCTGGCCTTGGTGCGGATGGCGGATTGCTCGCGCAGGAGCTTCACGATGCGCATGAGGCTGCTGGGGCTGTAGCAGCCCTTGCGGTTGCGGGGGCTGGGGAAGAGGTAGGGGATCTTGCAGGTGGGGCGGACCTCGCGGAGGTAGCGGTCCAGCAAGGCGGCGGCGGCGCGGCCCACGGGCACCAGGCGGCCCCGGCCCGTTTTGGCGGGGCGGATTTTGAGGCAGAGCAGCGAGGGGTCGTAATCCTCCAGGGTGAGCTGGAGCAGCTCGCCGCAGCGCAGCGAGCAGGAATAGAGCAGCTCGATCATGACGCGGTAGGTGAAAAGGCGGGGCTGGTCGGGATCCGCCTGGGCAACGGCCAGAAACTTCTCGGCCTCCCCGGCGCTCATGACGCGGGTGGGCAGGCTCTTGGGCACCTTGGGCCGGTCCAGCTTGAGGATGGGGTCCGCCAGCAGGCGCCCTTGGCGTTTCAGCCAATGGTAGAAGTGGCGCAATTGGTCGAAGCAATGCGCACGGGTGACGGGCGACCAATTGGGCCGGCAGAGATAGCGGGCGATGGTGTCCGGGGTGGCGGCGCGTGGGTCGCCAATGTGGGCGCACCATGAGGTGAGTGTCCAGCGATAGCTTCTGAGCGTGTTGCGGCTGCGGCCGCAGGATTCGAGATAGGCCAGAAACTCCTGGATGAGCGGCAGGCTGGGCTGAGACGGCGGCGGAACGGCGGGCTGGAGGTGTTGCCTCGGAGAGGATGGCCGGGGCAAGGCGGCGAGGGGATGAGAGGCGATCTCCCCTTGCTGGAGCATCCAATCGTAGAACTGCCAAACCCAGGTGAAGTAGGCGTAGCGCGTGGCGGGTCGCAGTTCAGGGGAAAAGATGATCTGCTGCACGCGGGCGGTGTCGGGCTGTGACAAATCGCAACCCTCGATGACCAAATGGCGCAGCAAGGCCCCGTGCGAAGCGCGCGTTGCCGGCGAGCAGGCGCGGTCCTGGAGGTGCTGGAGGTACGCCTCAATCAGCGCTGCGGCCGGTTTCCCTGGGGTGGGTGGCACGGTGGACGTCCTGGAGTTTCTGAAAGGAATGGCGGATATAGCGGGCCGTGGTGTCGAGGTCGTCGTGGCGCAGGAAGGCCTGGATAAGGCGGATGTCCACGTTCTCCTCGGCCAGGTGCGTGGCGATGGAGTAGCGGAAGACGTGAGGCGTGACGGGGAGCTTGATTTCGGCCTTGCGTCCGTAGGCGCCGAGGTTGGCCGTGAGCGTTTCCCGACTCAAGGGCGCAAAGCGCAGGGCGGAGAGGAAAAGCTGGGGATACCCGTGGCGGTTCAGCAAGGGGCGCAGGCGCTCGGTGTAGAAGGCGGTGAAGTGGGCCGCCGCCTTGCCCACCGGCAGCACGGCATCCTTGTTGCCCTTGCCCCTGAAGCGCAGGCGGCGGTAGCCCTCCGAGAAGTTTTCCTTTCGCAAGCTCAGAAGTTCGTCGCGCCGCAGCGCGCAGGAATAGAAAAGCTCCAGGATGGCCCGGTCGCGCAGGCCGATGGCGGTGGCGAGGTCGGGCTGCTCCAGAAGCTGTTTTACCTGCGGCACCGTGAGCACCCTGGGCGGCAGGCGGATTTTCCGGGGGTTCTGGATGTCGTCCATGGGATTCAGCAGGATCCACTCCTGGCGGACGGCCTCTTTGTAGAAGGGCCGCAGGGTGCCAATCAGGGTGAGCTTGCTGTTGGCCTGGAGGTCCTGGCGCTGGAGAACGTGCTGGGCGTAGGCCTGAAAGTCGTCCTTGCCCACGGCGAGCTCGTCGCCCGCGAATCCCCGGCCCTCCAGGAAGCGCCAGAACCAGCGGTGGGAGTCGGCCTCGGTCTTGATGGAACGCTCGCCAATACCGGCGGCACGCCGCAGGACGGCGTAACGCTCGAAGGGTGCGCCGCAGGGCATGGGGCTCAGGGGGCCGGCGCGGGGGGTGTGCGCCAAGAAAAACAGGGGGTGTGTTTGTTTTCCGTGACGAAGTGACGAATTAGCAAAAAACCCTGGAAAACATTGGGGATAAATTCGTCAAAGTGCCTTTGACGAATTATGACGCATTTGACGAATTTCATGTCACTCCGACACGCTCGGCCAGTTCTGCGGGGCTGATGAGGCCGCTCAGAGTCGGGGCGGCTTCCTCGGGAGTCACGGCGAGCTTGTAGCGCAGTCCCGAACGCCCGCGCCCGCCGCCGGCGGGCAGCAGGTACTCCATGCGCACTAACTCGCCGAGACAGCGGCGCGTCTTGGGCTCGCTGGTCCCGGTCCATTCGCGGATCTCCCGGCGCGAGAAGAGGTAATCCTGCCAGGGGATTTGCTCCTTGTGCGCGAGCGTCTGCACGCGGGCGTGGGCCGTCTCCAGCAGATCCAGGGCTTCCTTCTGAACGTGGCTGTAAGAGGCGCGCAGGACTTTGCAGGCAATTTGATGAGCGGCGGAGTAGTCCGCGAGCGTGGCGGTGAGCGTGGGCCGGCCCTGGGCGTCCGCGCGCGTCTCGCGCTGCTGCTGGTGCAGCAGAGTCACGGCGGCAAGCAGCGCCAGCACGCGCGCGTGGTCGCGCCGGGTGCGGGCGTTGTCCTTGGGAAAGCCCAGGTGCTCCAGGTAGGGGATGGTCACTTCCAGGGGCGCCAGCAGGCGGTGGACGTTGCGGTGCAGCTTCAAGATGGCGTCGGCATCCTGACGCCGGCGCCGGCCTGCCTCGCTGTAGCGCCACTTCTGGGCGGCGTGAATCAGCGCCGTTTGTTCGGGACTTTCGTCCAACCAGACCTCGAAAACGCGGTTGCGGTTGTCTTCGGTGGCAATCTCGGAGCTTGAGTCCCAGACCACACAGGGGCCCTCCACCTCCATCATGCGCGTGGTGCTGGCGCCGGTGCGCGGATCCTTCTCCACGTAGGCGTGCGAAAGCTTGCCCCGACTCATGAGCGAGCGTAGCGGATACTCGGCGCCCTCGGCGCCGGCCTTTTCGTCCACCACCAAGAGCTTGCCTTTGAGGCCGCCCTTCAAGTAGTAGAGCGACTTGGGCGTGAGAAAACTCAAGACTTCGACTTGCTCGGGCGGGAACAGGGCGGCCACCTTCTCCATGAGTTCGCTCTTGCCGGTGGAGCTGGAGCCCTGAAAGGAAAGGTGAATGGGCGAGGGCGTGATGCGGCTCACGGCGGAGAGGTAGCACAGCAGCTTCTCGTCGTCCTGCCCCACGTAGCCGCAGGCGGTGACATCGGCCAGGATGCGCGCGAGCAGGTCCGGGGCGCGCAGATACTCCAGGGCGCTCCGCTCTTCTTCCGCGCTCATGGGCTCGCGCTCAGGCGCGGGGTTTGGGCCGGCCTGGCTGTGGCGGGAGCGATCTTCCAGCGCTTCGATGAGGTGGCTTAAGTCGGCTTCGACGCGCGCCGCTTGCGGACCCAGCACGGCGGCGGCGACGTGGGCGAAGGAGCGGCGCGCGCGGGCGGTGTAGAGGTCGGTGCGGTCAGTGTGGCTGCGGCCGTCCTGGCTCACCGTCAGGCGCACGCGCGCGCCCGGGCGGCCCGCGCGCAGGTCGCCCAGGCGATAACGGCGGCCAGAAATTTCATAAAGCAGCAGGTCGGCGTCCTGGTGCAGCAACTTGCAGGGGTTCGGGCTGCTGGCCAGCATTTCCTCTTGACCCCCTCGCCCTTCGGGAGAGGGCTGGGGTGAGGGGATTGCCAGAAGCACCCGCTCCGCCAGCAGCTTCTCAAAAGCCTCCTTGTCCGCTCCTTTCTGCAAAAGTTCGTTCGGGTCCTTGACGCCCTCGGGCAACTGGAGAATCGAGAGCTTCAAAGGCAGCCTGGCCAGCTTCTCGCGCAGGCGCTCGCTGCCTTGCCGGCCCGCCTCGTCGTTGTCCAGGGCCAGGATTGCCTCTTTGAAGTTGTGCTGCTCCAGCAAGCGCAGATGCTCGGGGGTAAAACCATGCGCTCCGTAAAGCGGCATCACGGAGAGCTGGCCCAGGTGCAGCAGGGAGAAGGCGTCCAGGATGCTCTCCGTGAGGATCACCGAGTCGTGGCCGTTCAAGAGCGGGCCGTTCCAGACGCCCTTGTGCGGGCCTTTGAGATACAGTTGCCGCTGCCCCTCGATGCTGCGGCCGTAGAGGCCGACGTAGGCGCCCCGCTCGTCCTGGATGGGGAAGGTCACGCATTTGTAGAAGCTCTCGTTGCCCTTGTCGTTCAGCAGGCCCAGCTCGCGGAGTTGTTCTTCCTGTTCGCTGCCGTGCAGGATGGCGTCCTTGAGCTTCCCGCCCTCGCAGTAGCCCACCTGATAACGCAGCCAGAGATCCTTGTTGCTGAGGCTGCGGCCTTCGAGGTAGCGCTGGGCGGCGGGGCTTTCCTTGAAGCTCTCGTGATAGATGCGGCAGACGGCGGCAAGCAGGCTGTGGGCTTCGAGGTCGAGAGGCGGAATGTTTCTTACCCCCTCTCCCCCTGGGAGAGGGCCGGGGTGAGGGTCGCGCAGCGTTAGGTGAGGGTCTTTTCTAGGCGCCTCGTCGCGAAAAGCCGCCGGAAGCTGTTGATAAAGGCGGGCGCTGGCTTCCCTTTCGCTGATGCCCTCCTTCTTCGCCACGAAGTGGATCACCGTCCCGGCGGCGTTGCAGCCAAAGCAGTGAAAGAGCCCCTTGTCCGGCGTGACCGAAAGCGAGGGGTTCTTGTCGTCGTGGAAGGGGCAGCGGCCCATAAGGCCGGCGCCTTGCCGCTTGAGATCCACCCCGTAAGAGCGGATAAGCTGGTCAATGGGGTGATGGCGCTTTACGCGCTCTGCTCGTGATAGGCCGAACATGGTTTCTCCTCGTTCTGGTTCTGGTGTTCTCTTCTCTCGTTCTCGCGGATCTTGGCAAACATGGCGTCCTTGAGCTTGTTCAGGGTGAACTTGAGCATGGCGACGTTCACCGTGGCCCGGCCCTGGCGGTATTCCTCGCTGGCGGTGCCGACGGCGGCGCCGGCAATAAGGAAGGTCGCCAAGTGCTTGCCCTGGCCGTTGGTGACGGTGAGCGCCTTGAGCTCGA
>JAHFOS010000230.1 GCA_023261545.1 bacterium | reverse complement strand
CAACCCGTGGAAGCGCAGGCGATCCAGCCCGTTCTGCACCCAGCGCCAGCGCTCGCGACTGCTGGGGATCTCGACGGAGATGTTGTAGGACATGTTCCAGGCGGCGTAGACCCACACCATGCCGTTGTGGGGCTGGAGCTTGCCGATGAGGTCGTAGAGCTGCACCAGTTCGTAGAAGCGCTTGTCGCGCTGCATCTCGGCGGCGCGCATCCACAAAACCTGCACCAGCATGGATCGGAACACGCCCATGCTGAGCGCGAAGCCGAGTTCGGGGGGCGGAGCCTCCAGAGCGCCGGTCTCCAGGCCGAGGTTGTGATCGCGCCGCTGCTCCATCAGCGCGCGGCGCGCGGGCACGGCCCCGACCAGCAGCGCCACGGCCACCAGCAGCCAGACGACGCGCAGCCGGCTCCTCATCCCAAGGCCCCGGGCTCCTGGCGCGGGAGCCGCAGCGCCAGCAGCACGAACATGGCGAGCAGCATGGGCAGCAGCGAAAGCGCGGCCAGGGCCAGATCTCCGAGCGTGATCCATTCCCCCGCCACCAGCCGCGCCGTGGGATCCAGTGCCCCCAGGTCGGGCAGCAGCGCGAGCAGCGGCTTCCAGACCACGGCGTAAAGCAATCCTACGGGATCGAAGGCCTGGGGCGGCAAGCCGGCACGGTCGGGGAAAAGCATGGTGTGCACGCTGCTTTTGAAAAGGCTGAGCAAGGTGATGGAACCCGCCACCAAGACCCCGGCCTGCGTGGAAAGGAACTGGCCGCAGGTTCCCGCCAGCAGCACCGCGTAGAGCCCCATGAGGGAGAAAAGCAAGGCCGCGCGCACGAGGTTGGCGGGCAGGCTCCCGTAAGGCAGGGACAGGCGCAGGGGATCGCCGGCCTTGATGTAGAAGATTTTGTCTTCGGGATTGATCTGGGTCAGCACCACCGCCGCGTCACTGGAGGCGATGGCTTGCGGAAGTATTTCGCGGAAGGGTTCGCCCGCCGTGACGGGCAGCACGCGGCGGAACAACACGTGGCCGCCGCTCTCGATTTCGATGCGCAGCAAGGTGCCGTCGCTGCTGCTGGCGGAGTGCAACGTGCCTTCGAGCCGCAGCTCGCGTTGCGCGGGTGGCGGCGCGAAGCGGAAGCGCAGCGGCTGGGCCGGAGCTAGCACCTGGGCCCGCTCCGGACGGCCCTTGAGGCGCACTTCCTCAACGCGGACCTCCGCGGCTTCGAGCGGGATCTTGTGCTGCACTTCTTCGAGACGGCGGCCCACTTCCAAGGCTTCAGCGCCGGCTTCGCGGCGCAGAAGAGCACCCGCGGAAGCGGCGATGCCAGCCGTCGTGAGCAGCGCGCCCAAGAGCACCATCAGGAAAGTGGCGGCGCATTTGCCGAGCACCACGCGCAAGCGTCCCACGGGTGTGAGCGCCAGCATCCAATGGACGCGGCGGCGGCGCTCTTTGCCTTCGATCCAGATGAGCCACAGCGCCCCCGCGCTCCACAGCACGAAACTCTGGCAATAGAGTGCGTAGTGCAGGAACAGCTTGAGCTTGCCCTCGGGGCTGCCGTCCGAGGCCATGAGCGCTGGCAGAGCCGACAGGATAAGCGCCAGGAGTCCGAGCAATGCGACCGGAATGCGCGCACGCCAGGCATGCCGCCACACGTCGTGCATCACGGCGAGGAAGGGCATCAGGGCTTGCGCGCGAGACTGCCCAGATAGTCGCTGTCGGGCCCGGTCTCAGGCGCCTGGGGCGTGGTGGCCGGGGGCAGAGCCACGGGGGCGCGCTGCGCCAACTCGCGGTCGAGGAGTTCCAGAAATAACTTCTTGAGCGAGAGCCTACGCGGGGCGAACTCGACCGCGATGTGCTCGCGCGCGGCGATTTCTTTAAGCCGGCTCATGTTCGCGGCGGTCCCTGAGACCTGGCCGTCGCCCGTGCCCCCCGCTTGCAGCAGTTCATCGAGCCGCCCCTGGGCCAGCACGCGCCCGCGGCAGAAGATGGCCATGCGGTCGCAGACCTCCTCCATTTCCCCGAGCAGATGCGAGCTCACCAGCAGCGTCTTGCCACGGCGCTTCAGGTCCAGGAGCAGCTTCTGCACCTCGTCCATGCCGAGCGGATCGAGCCCGTTGGTGGGTTCGTCGAGGATAAGCAGTTCCGGATCGGCCAAGAGAGCCTGCGCCATGCCGATGCGGCGCAGCATGCCGCTGCTGTACTCGCCCAGGGGGCGGCGCGCGGCCTCCTTGAGGCCCGCGAGTTCGATGAGGTCGTCCACGCGCGCGCGTCGGCTCGCGCCCTGGAGGCCCAGCAATTTTCCATAAAAATGCAAAGTCTCCAGGCCCGTGAGGTGCTCGTAGAAGCAGGATTGCTCCGGCAGGAAGCCGAGCCGCAGCTTGTTGCGCGTGCGAAAAACGTTTTCGCCGAAAACCCGCACCGTTCCCGCGCTGGGGAAGAGCAGGCCCAGCAGGATTTTAATGAGCGTGGTCTTGCCCGAACCGTTGGGCCCCACGATGCCGAAGATCTCCCCGCGCGCCACCGTAAGCTCCACCCCCTCCAAAGCCTGGACCTTGGGCCGGCCCCAGAAGTCCTTGAACACCTTGCTCAGCCCGGAGATGTGGATGACGGCCCCGGTCACGGCCCCGGCCGCTGCGTCCGCGGGGGAGTCCACTTGCATACTCTCAGCCAGCGGGGCGCATCTTCACGAGGCGCGCGCTGTTGAAAAGGATGATGAGGGCGCTCACGTTGTGGAGCAGGGCGGCCGCCACGGGGGTGAGCAGGCCCGCGAGGATCAGCAGCAGGCCCGCCGCGATGACGCTGAGCCCGATGGCCAGGTTCGCCCCTATAAGGTTGCGCACCGCCTTGGAGAGCTTGTGCAGGAAGGGCAGGCGGCCAAGGGAGGACGACATGAGCGCGATGCTCGCGCTCTCGATGGCGACCTGCGATCCCAGCGCTCCCATGGCGATGCCCACGTGGCCGGCGGCCAGCACCGGGGCGTCGTTGATGCCGTCGCCCACCACCGCGGTGAGCTGGCCCTGTGCCTTCGCCGCGTCCAACAGGCGCAGTTTGTCCTCGGGCAGACACTTGGCCACCACCTCGTCGCAACCCACCGCGGAGCTCACGCGCCGCGCCGGCTCCCAGGCGTCACCAGTGATGAGCGAGAAGGTGCGCACGCCGCCCGCGCGCAGATCGCGGATGCTCTCCGCGGCATCCAAGCGCAGCCGATCCTCCAGCAGCAGCTCCGCGCGCAGACCCTCGCCCGGCACGCCCAGCAGCAGCCGCGAGCCCTCGGACGTGCTCTCCGAGGCGGCGGGGATGGGTACGCCGCAGAGCTCCGCCACCCATTCGGGCCGGCCCAGCAGCACGGTGCGCCCGCCCACCGAGCCCTTGAGTCCGCGGCCATGCACCTCCTCGACGCTCACGGCCTCCAAGGGGGCCAGCCGCGCGCGCTCCAGGGCACGCGCCACGCCGCGCGCCGCCGGATGGCTGCTCACGCGCGCCACCGTCCCGGCCAACTGCAACGCGTCGCTGGCCTCCAGACCTGGGACGGGCACGATGGCGGCGAGTTCCATCTCGCCGGTGGTGAGCGTCCCGGTCTTGTCGAAAAAGATGTGCTCGACGCGGTGGAAGAACTCGAGCTCCACGGCGTTCTTGACGAGGATGCCGGCGCGCGCCGCGGCGGTGATGGCCGCGACCATCACCGAAGGCGCCGCCAGGATAAGGCTGCACGGGCAGGCCATGATGAGCACCGCCACCGACTTCTCCAAGGCCCCCGCGACCCCGTACTGGAAGTAATACACGGCGGCCGCGAGCATCAGCACGCAGGGGGTGTACCAGCCGGCGTTCTCCTCCATCACGCCCATGAGCGGCAGCTTCGAGCGCGCCGCCGCCAGGATGAGCTTCTTCACGCGCCCCACCGTGGTGTCGTCGCCGATGCGCTCCACGCGCGCGCGCACCGCGCCCGTGAGGTTGGTGGTGCCGGCGTAGAGCGGCGAGCCGGGGCGCTTGTCCACGGGGTAGCTCTCGCCGGTGATGGAGGATTCGTCCACGCTGCTCTCGCCCTCCACCACCACCCCGTCCACGCTGAGGCCGTCCCCAGGCCGCACCAGGATAACGTCGCCCATACCCAGCGCACCCACCGGCACCTCCTCGATGGCTCCGCTCTCCGTGATGCGTCGGGACGTGGCCGGCGTGGCGCGAATCAGCGCCTCGATGGCCTGGCGGGCGCCCAGGGCGGTGCGGTGCTCAAGCTGGCTGGCCGTGATCATGAAGAAGGCCACCAGCCCCGCGGTGGTGAGTTCTCCGCCCGCCAGGCAGGCCAGGAAGGCCAGCGCCACCAGGCTGGGGAAGCCCACATGCCCGTGCTTGAGTCCGCCCCAGGCATCCAGCAGGATGGGCCCGGCCAACAGCAGACAGGCGAGCGCTTCGAGCATGCCCCCCGAGAAATCGTTGCCCACGCCGCCCAACACCCAGCCAGCGGCGAGCAGCGCCCCGCCGGAGAGCGCGAGCAACAGCCGCCGCTGCACCTGCGCCTCGCTCAGCGGTTCCTCATGGGCGCACCATACATCGGGCGGGCAGTCGGCGGCGTGGGCGTGGCCGGGCCCGGCGGGCCCACGAACCGCGGGTACGGGGACGACGCTCACGGCGCCTCCTTGCCCGCGGCGGTGGCTTCGCTTTTCTTCCGCAACTGCCGCTCAGCCAAGGGGTCGGGGCCCAGCTTCATGCGGAGTTCGCCTTTGTTCACCAGGAAGACCTGGTTCTCGGAGGCGGCGACGGCTTTTTGCAAAACCCCCTGCAGGCGCAACGCCAGGTAAGCGCTGCGCTCGGCTGGCGAGAAGCGTTCCCGCAGGATGGCGCACAGGCGCGCCTCGGCGGCGAGGTCGGACTTCAGGCGCGCCGCCGTGGTGGTGGCGGCGGAGATCAGCCGGCTCTGCTCGGCGGCCAGCGAGCGCTCCAGGCCGAGGGCGACGGTTTCGGCCTCGCTCTTGAGCTTTTCCTTGGCGATGGCCTGGCGCTGCACCTCGTTGAAGGCCGCGCCCACGCCGCCGGGAACCGTGATCTCCACCACGTCCACGCGCCGCAGCTTGTAGCCCGTGCCCTGGTCGCGCAGCTCGGCGGCGGCGAGATCCGCGATACGCGCGCGCAGCTCGTCGGGGCGCAGCAGCACGGCGTCCACGCTGAGCTCGCCGGCGGCGCGCAGACAGGCGTGCTGGAAAAGCCCCGCCAGCAGGCGGTGCTCGCGCGCGAGGTCGCTGGGGCCTGCGAAGCGCCAGGCGAGCAGGGGTTCCTCAAGCGCGTAGGTGAACTGCATCTTCGCGTGCAGGATGCTGCCCTCGCGGGTCATGAGGTAGTCCTGTGCCTGAGTCGAGGCATCCAACAGCGGCGGGGGGGCGAAGGCGGTCACTTCCAGGCTGCGCACGCCGTTGGTGTCGAAGATGAAGACGCGGTCCACCAGGAAGGGCAGGGCCAGATGGAATCCGGGCGCCTCGACCTGCGGCAGGAAGCGGCCAAAGCGCATCACGT
>JAHFOS010000229.1 GCA_023261545.1 bacterium | reverse complement strand
TTCTTCCTCGCTCCCATGGCGGGGATCACCGACTTGCCGTTCCGGCTGTTGATGCGCGAGCTCGGCGCCGAGGTGGTAGTTTCCGAGCTCATTTCCGCGGAGGGCTTCGCTCACGGCAGCCATAAAACGAGAGCCATGATGCGTATCCATGAGGATGAGCACCCGGTAGGCCTGCAAATTTTCGGAACGGATCCTCATAAAATGGCGGAGGCGGCCTTGTGCTGCGAAGACGCCGGGGCGGACTTCGTGGACATCAACTTCGGCTGCCCGGTTCCCAAGGTGGTGAGTTGCGGGGCGGGATCCGCCATGCTGCGCCAGCCCGTGCAGATGGCGCGCCTGCTGGAAGCCATGCGCGCGCGCCTCTCGGTCCCGCTGACCATCAAGATCCGCTCGGGTTGGGACAGCGGCAGCATCAACGCCAGCGAAATCGTGCGCGTCGCCGCCGCTTGCGGCGTGGCCTGGGTGAGCGTCCACGCCCGCACCAGGGAGCAGGGGTATTCGGGGCTCGCCGACTGGGAGCTCATCCGCGGCTTACACGGTGACAGCCCGATCCCCATCATCGGCAATGGCGACCTCGCCAGCGCCGAACTCTCCGTGGAGCGGCTGCGCCTGGGCTTCTGCCACGCGGTCATGCTCGGCCGCGCGGCCCTCGCCAACCCCTTCGTCTTCCTGGAATGCCGCAAGCTGATGGGAGAACCCCGGTCGCCAGTGCCCATCCGGCGAGTGCTGGAACGCTACTCTGAGCTGGTCTTACGCCATACCCATCCTCTCGTGGCACACACCAAGCTCAAGAAACTATTTGTCTGGTATGCCAGCGGCATCCCCGGCAAGGGCCTTTTCCGCCACTCCATGTTCGCGCTTGGAAACGAACCCGATAAGATCCTCGCTTTTGCCTTGGATTTCCTCACCGATGAAAATTTGAGCCGCCGCACCGCTGGCGATCTGAGCTTCCTCAAAGGCGGTCATGGCTGAAAATACCTTGCGCATTTTCACTTGGAACGTCAACGGCTACCGCGCCTGCCTAAAAAAGGGATTCTTGGACTGGCTGGAAAGCGCCCATCCTGATTTGCTGTGCCTCCAGGAGACACGCGTTCGGCCAGAAGAATTGAGCGAGGCCGAACGTCAGCCGGCAGGCTACGCAGCCCTCTGGAACAGCGGAGAACGCAAAGGCTATTCGGGAACCGCCGTCTTCTATAAAGTCGCCCCAAGAAAATCCCGATTGGGAATTGGCGTGCGCGAGTTCGATGAGGAAGGCCGGCTCATCGAGCTGGAACACGCGGGCTTCACCATCATCAATGCCTACTTCCCCAACGGAGGTCGCGACCTCACCCGAGTCCCATTTAAACTGCGTTTCTATGATCGCTTGCTGAAACACGTCCAGGACTATCACCGCGAAGGCCGCACCGTGATCGTCACTGGCGATTGGAACACCTGCCACCGACCCGTGGATATCGCCAGGCCCAAAGAGAACGAGAAAAACACGGGCTTCCTTCCCGAGGAACGCGCCTGGATCGACAGGTTTATTGAAGCGGGTCTCGCGGATACCTTTCGCGAGCAGCATCCCGATCTAGCCAACGCCTATACGTGGTGGAGCAATCGCGCCGGCTCCAGGGAGCGCAACGTGGGTTGGCGCCTCGACTACTTTATGGCCACGCGCCGCGAGCTTTCACGCTGCGCGGAGAACCACATTCACGCCGCGGTAAAAGGCTCCGACCACTGCCCCGTAGAGCTGGTATGGAAACAGGGCAGCTAGAGTTGATCCCCCCCCATGATTCCCTCACACCGCCATTTCTGAGTTTGGCCTCGCGAACTCCACCCAGCAAGATCGGATGAACCTTAGAAAAAACTGGGTGGACGCGAACCCTTTGGCCCCTGGACCCGCGCCGCGTTAATCAGTGCCGGTCGGAACCCTCCACGATCTCACCCTGAGCAGCCGTTTGCTGCGCGGGAATCCGCTCGGAAATTCCACGCGTCGCAGGCTTCTGGTTTACACTCCGCCGGGATTCTCGCGCCGACAGAACCTCCGAGGCATCATCTTCCTCCCTGGCTTCGGGTCAGGGCCAAAAAAATGGAAAGAACGCGACTTTCCCATGCACAGGCTGCTGGAACTCATGATCCTGAGCGGAGAAGCCCCTCCCTGCGTGCTCGCCTGCGTTGATGGCTCCACGCGGCTCGGTGGAAGCCAGTACTTGGACTCTCCGCTGAACGGCCCCTTCATGTCGCACATCGTGGAGGAAATCGTCCCCTTTTTACGCCATCGCTTCGGGCTCAGGAAAGAGCTGGCCGTGGCCGGTCACTCATCCGGAGGATTTGGAGCCTTACACCTGGCGTCCCGGCATCCGGAAATCTTCCCCAGAATCGCCTCCTTTGCCGGAGATATGCATTTCGAGTTGACCCATCTGCATATGCTTTCAGGGCTGGTCAATGATCTGCGCTCAGGCTCCCTGGAAAAAAACCTGCGCGCCTTCCTGAAAACAGGGCGCCACCATTACATGCTCGCTTTATGCGCAGCCTATTCGCCCAATCTCCGTAACCGCACCTGGCGCTGCGACAGTCCCATTGATTTCCGCACAGGAGAAATTCACCTTAAAGTCTGGCGGCGCTGGCTCCAAGTGGATCCGGTAGCATGGATTCAAGAACGGGCTAGTAGTCTGCGAAGGCTAGAGGTCCTCTATCTTTCCTGTGGTGATCGCGACCCCTATCACCTGCATATCGGAGCGGATCTTTTCACCCATCGCTGTCGGAGCTTGGGCATCCGGGTCGTTTCGGCCCGCCACGGTGGGGACCATAGGCTCCTTGTCCGTCAACTTGAGGCGGGCCTGAAGGCGTTGCTCCTTTGAGGTTCGCGTGAAAAATCCCGCCCGAGCGGTTCCTCGCATTTTCGCAACGTTTGGCGATGGCCTGTCTTGCATGCCACGCTGGGTATTCTGGATGCTTTGGTTGGCTGCCACCTGGTTCTATCTTTTACGCTCCGTTGCCGACCAGGACCTGTGGTGGCATATGGCCCACGGCAGATTTTACTGGGAGAACGGCTACCCCGTCCCTTTGGACGCCTTCACTTTCTCACCTGTGAAGGCAGATCCATTCGCGATGGACCAAGTCCTTACGGGAGATCTGATTTTTTTCCTGATCTATCGCTTCATGGGCCAAGAAATCGGCCTCCAGTTTCTTCAATCCCTGTTTATTTTCTTTTCTGTACTGGTTTTTATGAAGGCATCCGGATGGCGACGTGACATCTTAACTTTGTGCGGTGCCCTGCTGCTCGTCATAGGGACCGAACAGCTTCAATCGCTCCGCAATGCCATTTTCACAATTCCGTTTTTAAGTCTGGAAGTGCTGATTTGGCTGCAGGCCATTTCGCGGCGAAAATCTCCATGGTGGCTACTAGGATTTCCATTGCTGTTCTACGTCTGGAAGCATTGCCATGGCGGTGCCGCGGCGGGTGTCGTCGCGCTCTTTTTCATCGTTCTAGGCGAGTCCTTCGACCAAGCGTTCCGGAAAGTCCCACGGGACATCCGTTTCCTCGCATTTGCCATAGCTGCTCTGCTAGTTTCTCACCTCCAATTAAAGGACGTCTGGGGTCAAAATACTTCCACGCTCATGTCCGACACGGTTACGCAGGTGGGTGCCGCAACGAAGACAGCCTCAGACAGCGCAGGTTGGAAGGGCCTTTTTCGCGTGGCTTTCAAAGGCAGCGGAGACGAATCTTTTGTAGGAGAATACGCATCCCCTTTCGATCTACCTTACGTCGCCTGCTGCAAGGCACTCTTTCTACTTAGTGCACTAGCCCTTCTTTTCCTCATCCCTGCGTTCGCCACGGGCAAGTTCCGCCTGTCCATGATCCTGCCGTCGCTGGCCACCCTCATGCTAGGTCTCGGCTACTTCAGGACCGTCGGATATCCATTTCTGGTTGCCATGCCCTTTATGGCGGCTCATGGACTCTGCATCATGGAACGGGTCCGCCCTCTCCTGCGACGCATTTTGAACTTTGGGTTGCTCACGGCTTTCCTCATGGTGATGGCCATGGAATATTATCACTGCGCCAAGACTCAATTCGTTGGATTCTCCGGACTCATGGACACCGAGGTCGGCTTTGGAAAAATCAACCGCTTCCGTCCCGAAATGCCCCGCCGCATCCTCGACCAATATCCGAAGGAAAATATCTACAACAGCTACAATATCGGGGGTTATCTTATTTGGGAGTGGTACCTAAAAAAAAAGGTGTTTATTGATGGCAGATCGGGAATCTACGAAAGCAAATTTTATACTAATTATCGAAAAGATGTGGGTTATAACATTGCTTTAGCCCAAGGGCTCAACAAAGCCCTTTTCAGCCTGACCGCTGACCGTGAGATTCTTGCCTCTTTCATGAATCTCGGCTGGATCCCAGAATTCTTTGATACAAGCATGGCCATGTTGCGTCTGCCAGTGTCTGGAGTTGATTTGCCTTTGCCCCGCTACATCGGTATCCCTGACAATATTCCCAATCTTTCCTATAGTGACCGCCATGCCCTGGGAGTATTTCTGCGAAATGCCACCCATCAGCTTCTCGGCTCAGGTCGTCTGCAAGAATTGATGGAATGCCTGAACTTCCACAGCCCTTTGATTGCGATCCTCGACACCACTTACCGCGATGAAATTGAGAATGATCGTGTCCTGGCGCAGGAAATTGTTAACCTTATAGGAGTTTCTGGACGACATCACTATGCCGAATTGGCAAAGCAGCTTTTGTCCCGTCCGTTTTCGCGCGCATCCATCCTGGCGGAAGCATGTCTAACAAGCGGGAACAGTCTAAAAGCCATTGAATATTACCGGTTGCATTTGCAGTCTCATCCGGGGGATCATGAAACATTGCATAAATGCGGGCAACTCCTCGCTGCCGATGGGCAGTATGCCGAAGCACTCAACCTTGTCAGCAAAGCCATATCTTTAAATCCTAAAGATGCCTTCTACCACCATGAAAAAGGAACCCTTCTCTACCGTTCTGGAATGATGAAGGAATCCGTTCTGGAATTTCAAGAGGTCTTAAAAATAGATGCTTCTAGCACAGCGGCTTGGTACAATTTAGGTCAGGCCCTTGAAAATCTGGGGAAGAATCTCGAAGCGCGGGCGGCATATCAAAATGCGCTTAAAAGCAATCCAGCCCTTGACTCTGCACGTATTCGGATTTATGCCCTGGATCAGTTGAATCCTTCTCGCTGACCAACGAACCACCAAGAGTCGAACCCTACCTCAAAAAGCCGAATCCGGCTGCCTCCAAGTATCCATCTCTACTCATTCAGGGCCTAAAAATATCGGGGAGGGAACGCCCTTGCGGGCGCTCCCTCCCACACCACCTGAAATCTGCGGTTTCTTATATCTACCGCTGACTTTTTGAAAAACCTTAGGATTTCCTCTTGATTTTTTTGTGAACGTAGATATAATATAATATCTATAAACCCGCTTCGCGAGGCACTTGTATGAGTTTCATCCAGCTCCAGCGCGCCCCTTCTCGTAAAGACGG
>JAHFOS010000080.1:12621-19152 GCA_023261545.1 bacterium | reverse complement strand
AAAGACTCGATAAAGCGGCGAATTTCATCGCGCACGCGGCGGTAATGCGGCAGCGCCTCATCGTCGCTTCGGGCGTCCCTGGCCAACCACGGCGGGTCCGCGAAGCTCACATGAACCCTGCGGCAGCCCGGAAAAATCGGACAGGACTCGCGTGCCGAGTCGCAGACGGTGACCACTACGTCGAAGGAGGCGTGCAGGTCCTGCGTGCGCTTGGATTCATGTTTTGATATATCCACGCCGGCTTCCCGCATGGCGCGGACGGCAAGCGGGTTGAGACCCTGGGGGCATATGCCGGCGGAATAGGCCTCGATGGCGTCGGATTTAAGGGCTCGCGCCCACCCTTCGGCCATCTGGCTGCGGCAGGAATTGCCGGTGCAGAGAAAGAGCACGCGCAGTTTGCGGCTTGCGGCAGATGGTTCACCTTCCACAGCAATCCCCTTTGCCGGCCCTGGCTTCAGAGGGGCGGCACTGCTCGATGGCTCCCGCCAAGGAACGGAGTGCCATGGAAAGGTGGCTGTATTTAACCGTGTAGGATACGTTGCGGCCGGACTTAGTGGAACCCAGGATGCCCGCTCGCTCCAACAGCCGCAGGTGCCGGGATACCACGGAAAAGTCCACCACGCAGCATTCAGCGATTTCGCTGACCGAGCAGGTCCGCCCACATTTGATCATGCACCCCAACAGCCGGATGCGCGTAGGGTCGCCCAGGGCCTTGAACAGGGCGGGGTCCAGCAAATCGTCCAACGGTCCGCAACAAGCGGCGGCCTGCCTTGGGGTCATGGGTCTTTCATTGTATATTTGTGCCATTATGCAATTATATGAAAAACGGAGTAAAAGTCAACAGCATCGTGAGACGGCGTAAGTCTTGCAGGATTTTGCCAGAAGCGGACCTGCACACGGTGGCCCATCGTCACCGCCACTCGGTCCTCAGCCGCCGGGACATCCTCAGCGTCCCGCGAATCTAGCGAATGTGGAAAAGGAGTGATAGGAAAAATGCAGCAGCACGTCGCCGCGCGCGATGACGGACGACAAGCTGTGCGCGCCGCGTGAACGACTTGGCCAGGTGGGCGGCCTGCCGACGACCGCGCTTGGTGAACGGGCGATCAAAGTCTTCCAGGTTCCAGCCCTCACCCCGCCCTCTCCCAGAGGGAGAGGCTCGACACGGTAGCCGCCACTGGCGGCCTGATTTCTGGCTCGCTTCGCTGGCCTGGGCATGGCGGACCAGATAAAGGATGGATTGCGCTGCGGGCATGTTGCCGGCGGGTGGGGCGACACTCCTAACTGCGGAACACCAAGAAGGGGCACATTCTCCTGGACGCTGGAGTTAGAACAGCCCGCCGGCGCGAATTCCCGCCCCCACGGCCAGCATCAGCACCGAGACCAGGGTGACCGCGATGATGTGCAGCCCGAGCACGGGCAAGTTTTGCGGGGAAAGCCTGGGGATGAGGCGCAGGCGCGCGTGGACTGCCAAAGCGAGAATCGCCAGCAGCAGCAGGAGCTTCACGGCGATAGAGCTGGAAATAGGGCCCGAGAACGCGAACCACTCCCGCGGGGGGAGGTACAGGTGTGCGAGCGCCACGCCGGTCAGGACTTGCAACAGCAGGGCTGGCAGGCCGAGGCGCTCGAAGCGGCTCTCGAAGTCGCGGATGATGGCCGGATCGCGCGCCCGCAGGGCGGCGGGCAGGAACCCCAGAGCCAGCACCAGGTGGCCGCCGGTCCAAATGGCCGCGCCCAGCAGGTGCAGGATCAGCAGGGTTTTATGGTAGGGGGTCAGCGCCGGGGCTCGCGAAGAGATCCGCGTTTCAGGTTATGGATCTTCGTAAACGTTCAGCCCTTTTGGTACCACGACAGGTCCCGACACCGTTCGTCCTTTATCCCCCGTTTTGGGGGATGAGCCTGTCGAAGGACGGACGGCGCGGACGGGCACGGCCCGTTCATGCTTCGATCCTTCGACAGGCTCAGGATTCAGCACGAACGGGCCTGGCTGCTGACACAGCCATGCGAAGGCGCGAATCATGGGCCGAACGCTTACGGATTTTCAAAGAGGCCGATCACGTCGGCGGCACGCACCACCGCCTTGAGATCACCGCGATCCGAAGAGGTATAGACCACGGTGAGGAGCGAGCCATTGGCGCGCAGCACCTTGACGCCGCGTATTTCCTGGAGGACCCCGTTCTGGGAAACCTTGAGGACGATGGGCGTGCGGGTGAACTCGGAAAAAGTCTGGACCCAGTTGTTGGCGAGCTGGTTATAAAGAGTCTCGTTCCAGGCCTGGAGGTTCTGGTTGACGTTGGAGTCTTCGCTGCTGTAGATGATCTGCATTGAGGTATTCGCATTCGCGTCGGATTTGGCCAAGTTATGGACGATTTTCTTCTCCACCGATTCCCTGGGGGTGAGTTTGTGACCGCGCTCATCGAATTCGTAGCTGGGATCGCCCCAAACCGTCGACTGAGCTGCCAAAGCCAGCAGGAGAATCCGCAACAAGGAGGGGTCGCGCATAGGGTTCATCGCCGCAGTCCTGGGATCTTGCGAATTTCAGACGCTTTCGCCGCAATCATAGCTGCTGTTACCGCGGCGCCACGCGTGCCCCGTCGCCTTGTTCACCTCCCGCCTTTATTAAAATGCCCGCCGTGATACTGCGCTTCTACGGCTACAAGAAATGCGCCACCTGCCGCAAGGCGGAGAAGCATCTGGAGGCGCGCAAGATTCCCTACGCTTTCACGGATATCACCGAAAAACCCCCGGAGGCCGCGGAACTTGGCCGGCTTATAAAAATTTCAGGCCGGCCGCTCTCAGCCTTTTACAACACCTCGGGGGAGCTTTACAAGAGCATGAAAATCAAGGATCGCCGCGTGCGGTTGACCGATGCGGAGCAGATAGCGCTGCTCGCCGCGCACGGGCGGCTGCTGAAGCGCCCGCTGCTGGTCGGAGATAAAAGAGTCACAGTGGGCTTCGGCCCAGAGGAGGCAGCGACATGGGTGTGAAGGGTTTGCAGCAAGCTGTTCACGGCGCTTTCAGCGACGCGGTCAAGGCGCTCCAGGAGTTCACCGCCGACACGCGCAGCATCGAGCGCGTCGCCACTTTCTCCGGGCTGATTGCTGAAATCCTTGGCCGGCGCGGGCGCGTGCTCATCTGTGGCAACGGCGGTTCTTACTGCGACGCGCTGCACTTCGCCGAGGAATTCACGGGCCGCTACCGCAAAGATCGCGAGGCCCTGCCCGTGCTGGCCCTCGGCGGCGGCGGCCACATCACCTGCGTGGGCAACGATTTCGGTTTCGGGGAGATCTTCGCGCGCCAGGTCCAGGCCTTCGGCCAGCCGGGGGATCTGCTCATCGGCCTCAGCACCAGCGGCAATTCGGAGAACATCCTGCGCGCCATCGAGCAAGCGCAGCAGCAGGGCCTCAAGACGGCGGCGCTGCTGGGCAAGGACGGCGGAAAAATAAAAGGGAAGTGCGATTTCGAATGGATCGCTCCCGGCGCCACGGCGGATCGCATCCAGGAAGTGCACATGTGTTTGCTCCACATCGCCATCGAGGCGGTGGAGCGCCAGCTTTTCCCGCGGCATTACGCGTGAGCGCCCCGCTCGCCAGCGCGCCGCCGGCGTCGCCCGCGGAGCACGCCCGCCGGCTCGCGGAATGTTTTGCGGCACGGCCGGGATTCCTCATTGCCTACAGCGGCGGGGTGGACAGCGCCACCCTGGCTTACGCCGCCCACCTCGCCCTCGGCGAGCGCATGCTGGCCGTATTGGCCGACTCGCCTGCGCTCGCGCGCCGCGAGCTCAAGGCCGCCCAGGAATTCGCGCGCCGCCATGCCATCCCGCTGCGCGTGGTCGCGACGGACGAGCTCACCCGCGAGGAGTATGCGCGCAACACAGGTGATCGCTGCTATTTCTGCAAACAGACGCTTTTCGACACCCTGGCCAAGGTCCGGGCGCTGCTGGCGCGCGAGCCGCACGACGCGGGCTGGCCCGTGGCTTACGGCGTGAACCGCGACGACCTCGGCGATTACCGACCGGGCCTCAAGGCCGCGGCCGCAGCCGGCGCGGAAGCGCCGTTCCTCGCGGCCGGCATGGGCAAGGCCGAAGTGCGCGCGCTGGCCCGTCACTGGGGGCTGGAGGTCGCCGACAAGCCGGCGGCGCCCTGCTTATCCAGTCGCATTCCCCACGGCGAGCGCGTGACCGGCGCGAAGCTCGCGCAAGTGGAGCGCGCCGAGGATCTGCTGCACGATCTGGGCTTCCGGGTGCTGCGCGTGCGCCACCACGGCGCGGTGGCGCGCATCGAAGTGCCGCCCGCGGAATTCACGCGGCTCATCGAGCACAGCGAGCAGGTGGTGCGGGGCCTGAAGACCCTCGGCTTCCTGCACGTATCGCTCGACCTGGCGGGCTTCCGAAGTGGATCGCTCAACGCCGCGCTCGGGCTTTGAGTCACCGGAAGACTCGCGATGCATTTACGGGCCAGTGGGTGTTCCAAAATGCAAATATAAGAGAATTCAGTTTTTTATCTGGAACTCAGGAACTCAGGAAAAAATCATTGGCATCACCCCCCCATGAAAACGCATCCACGCTTGCCCTCAAAGTTTAATTTTCCTGAGTTCCTGAGTTCCAGATTCAAATTTTGTTTTTGCATTTTGGACCGGATGAACGGTTGCGTTTGAGTTTCAACCTCGACTTCCAGCGCCACAAGCGCGTCGGTTTTCCTGAAGTGGTTTACGGCGAAAGCAAAAGCCTGGCGCAGCTCGCGGCCATCGCCCGCCTTCATGAGCGTCGCCACCGGCCTTTCTTGGCCACGCGGCTGGCGCCGGAAGCCTTGGAGCGGCTGCCGGGAGTTTTCGTGTCCGGCAAGGCCGTGGCGGACCGCGAGGCGCGCTGTCTTTCCTGGTTTCCTTCCGGTCACCGGCATCCCGCCACTCGGGGCCTGGTGAACCTGGTCTGCGCCGGCACTTCGGACCTGCCCGTGCTATGGGAGGCGCGCGCCACGCTGCGCTTCCTCGGGGCCAGAACCCGGCTCATCCCCGACGTGGGGGTGGCCGGCATCCATCGCGTGCTCAAAGTCGCGAACCAACTGCGCCGCGCCGATGCGAACATCGTTGCCGCCGGTATGGAGGGGGCTCTGCCCAGCGTGGTGGGCGGCCTCACGGGCCGGCCCGTCATCGCCGTCCCCACTTCGGTGGGCTACGGCGCGAGCTTCAAGGGCCTCGCGGCTTTGCTCGCCATGCTGACCAGTTGCGCCAATGGCGTGGTGGTGGTCAACATTGACGGCGGTTTTCAGGCCGCCATGGCGGCCTGGCGCATCCTGCAAGCGCGGCGCTAGGGGGCCGCGCCGCGCACTTCAGCCAGCCGTTTCCCGCGGCTTTGACAACAACAGGGCCCCGAAAAAATGCCGGGAGCACAGGCTCGGAGACGTAGCATGATCCAGACGGGAGTGAAGCGCGGGACCGCGAGGTCGCGGGGACTGCAGACGGCCCTTGCCGCCTGCCGGCGCCGGAAGCTGGAGGCTGAGCACGCCCTGGAAAAGCTGGAAAGCGAGAATCGCCATCTCAGGCTCCTGGTCACCCTGGACGCGCTCACCGGCATCGCCAACCGCCGCTGCTTTGACGAGCGGCTGGAGATCGAGTGGAAGCGCGCCGCGCGCAAAGGCAGCCCGATTTCCATCATCATGGTTGACATTGACGACTTCAAAACCTACAACGACACCTACGGCCACCAGATGGGCGATCAGTGCCTGCGCAAAGTCGCCAGGGCCATGATGAGCTTGCACCATCGCCCCGGGGACGTCATCGCCCGTTATGGCGGCGAAGAATTCGCCATGGTCCTGCCTGAAACACCGGCGGAAGGCGCGCACGTAGTGGGCGAGAAGCTACGCACTTGCGTCGAGGCCCTGGGCATCGGCCATGCCGCCTCCCGGGTCGGTCCCAACGTCACGGTCAGCATTGGCGCGGCCTCCGTCATCGCCTCGGGGGAATGGAACGCCCAGGCCTTGTTGCGCGAGGCCGACGAAGCCCTTTACCTCGCCAAGAAACAAGGGCGCAACCGCGTCGCGGTCACAGCGCACTGATTCCGAAATTTGCGGGTCGGACCGCAAGGGTCCGGCCCCGTGTCGTTCAGAGCAGCCCCGGGAAGTAGGGCGTCTCGTCGAAGATATCGTCGGCGTCTTCGGCCACGCTGTGGATCTGGTCGAGGGCCACATAGAAGCTGAAGCGATGCGCCTCGCCGCCGAACTTTTCGATGGCGTCGGCCATGGTGAGGCCGTGGAGGCCACCCGGCAGGCTGAGGCCGCCCCGGCGCTCCTCCTCCAGCGCGTGCTGGTGGATGCGCCGGCCTATCTCATGGCTGTGGTGCAGCCCGCGCGCCTCGCCAACCACGAGGTCCCCGTGGATGGCGACGATCTTCAGGTGGTGGCGCTCGCCGGACTTCAGCATCAGGATGGCCACGCGCTGGTTCGCGGCCATGCGCTCGATGAGCTCCTTGATGTTGTTGGGGGGGATGGCGGCGGGCATGGAACGCGAAAGGAAGGATTATAGGATCGCGGACCC
>JAHFOS010000080.1:0-12611 GCA_023261545.1 bacterium | reverse complement strand
CGGACCCGCCTGTACAGGTTCCGGCGCGCCGGTTGCTTTTCCACGCAGGCCAGATCGGCCTCAGCGCCTTAACCTCGGAAAGCAATAACTTCGGAAAGCAATCCGGTGCCTTCGGGAAAAGGGCCTGGGCTTGGACGAGCGCGCCGCCATCTTGCCATGGCTGGGGTAGGGGCCAGGGCCGTGCTGAAAGTGGTGCAGGG
Source organism: bacterium (assembly GCA_023261545.1). Lineage (GTDB taxonomy): Bacteria > Planctomycetota > JADGBV01 > JADGBV01 > JADGBV01 > JAHFOS01. The sequence continues at coordinate 12,411 of JAHFOS010000080.1, read as the reverse complement.
ATAAAAGAGTGATTTCCCTCTCTACAACTTTACGTCCACGCCGTTGCGTCCGGCCTCCTGGCTTCTGGAACATCGAAACATACTACGCAGGTTCCATCGGTGATCCCCGCCCGGACGCGATCTGAGCCGATGGGACGTTGTACTTGGGAATGTATTTCCCAGCCCGGCAGATGACTCGGGCGTTCACCTCCGCGCCGGTCCCCGTACGCGACCCCGCTCTGGCCCTCGGAGGTCCCCCCTCTCCGCTTCCCGGCGAGGCGACTGCGGCTTTGAGGTGCAGCGCAGCGGCGCGACACAGGGCTGGAGCGGACGGTCGGTCAGAAAGTCGAGGTAGGTGCTCCGGTCCCGCCACGGTAGTCCCGTTCATCTATAGGTCCAAATGGCTCGCGCAGCCGCACTTCTCAACGACGGTCATCTTGCGGATCGCAGGTGAGCGTTGGAGTTGGTCTGGGCAGTTGATTCAGGGCGCTGGTTCTCCCCGTGCCGCCTCCAACAGCGCGTACCACTCTTCACGCGTCAGCTCAATTTCATCCGCCAGACAACTTGCAGCGACACGCTCGGGGTTCGTCGTTCCAAGGATCGGCTGGATGGGCGCAGGATGACGCAAGAGCCACGCCAGCGCAATCGCTTCTCTGGATGTGTTCCGGAGCTGCGCAAGCCGCGCGACCAACGCGGCGGCGCGCGTGATGCCCGCGTCCGCGTCACGCGGAGGATCCATCAATCTGCCACCCGCGACCGGCGCCCACGCCTGAAGGATCATCTCTTGCGCGCGACAATATTCGAGGATGCCGGTGGCGTTCGTATAATGCGCCGCATCGTTATTGGCGAGAAGGCCTTCGCTGATGAGCTCGTGATGCCATAGGTTGAGTTCGAGTTGATTGACGACGAGCGGCTGGGTGACGAATTTTCGCAAGAGCGCGATTTGCCCGGGCGTATGGTTGCTCACGCCAAAGTAGCGGACTTTGCCCGCGCGCCGCAACTCGTCAAACGCGCGGGCGACCTCGCGCGGCTCGACCAGCGCGTCGGGACGATGCAGCAGCAGGATGTCGAGGTAATCAGTTCGCAGGCGGCGCAAACTGCCCTCGACCGCGTGCGTGATGTGTTCGCACGAAAAATCATAACGCGCGGGATCGCCGGGATTCGGGTCTGCGCCAAAGCGGATGCCGCATTTGGACTGCAGGATAACGTCGGTGCGGTTCACGCGCAATTCGCGCAGCGCGTCCCCGAACACCATTTCCGATTTGCCGCGACAATAAATGTCGGCGTGATCGAAAAAATTGATGCCACATTCGAGCGCCCGCGCGATCACGCGCGTGGCTTTGGCGCGATCCTCCGCCAACGGCGCCCGGTCGTCCCACGAGCCGCCGATCTGCATGTTGCCATAGGCGAGCCGCGTGACGCTCAGATTGGTTTGGGGAATTACAAATTTGCGCATTTGAACTTCGTTTGCTGGATCATACTATTTTGGATAAGATTGGTGCATGTAAAGTTTGCCTGCGGTTGAAAGTTGAAGCGGCAACTTTCAGATGCTCGGCAAGGGATCGGCAGCCAACACCCAACGGCTCCATGTAAGTCGCCTGGATATGCTCGCCGGGGTGAAAGGCCCCTCTCAGGCCGCTCCGCCTTTTACGTCCGGGAAATAAAGGGAGTTTTAGAGATCCAGATGAAGCTTGAGGGCCGCATCCACCTTGGCCATCAGGACCGGGGGCACCAAACCTGCCAGTTTTCCCAGGCGCTGCTTGTCAACCGTGCGCACTTGGTTGGCCTTGGCCTTTGATCCCCCGCGCGTGCCGGTCAAATCGGCGGGCAAGGGGACCTCGAAAGGAAAAACCTTGCCGGTGGCCGTAGTCAAAGGCAGGACGGTGACGGTTTGGGCATGCACGTTGTTGATGTCATTGGAAACAATGACCGCCGGACGTGTCTTGCGTATCTCCGAGCCGATGGCAGGATCTAGATTGACCCAATAGATTTCACCTCTCTTGATCAAACGCCGTCTCCGGTGGTTCCGTCCCATTCCCCCACCAGGAGGGCCTCTTCGGCAGCCGCAAGCCTATAGGACTCGGCAAGTTCCAGCTTGCGGCGGGCCACCGCTTCCTCAGCGAATTTGGCCGCGACGGCTTCGGCGATAAAAAGGCTTTTGTTGGGTACCTTTTCCAGGCTGGCAGCCAGGTTCTTTGGCAACGTGATGTTCAGCCTTGTTGTATTCATATGCACCCCTAGCGTGTATTATAGTGTGCTTAAAAAATTTTGTCAAGACGAGTGGGGATCCTTGCCGAGCAAGTCGAGGTGCTTGAGGATGCAATAGCAGGGCGACCAGCACGCCTTGGCTCTCGACCTCGGCGCCCTCGGGCAACGTAGCCATACCCATTGACCACTTTCGCCGACCGTCTAGATTCAATCGTGACGGCGCGCGCCCGCGGCCATAAGAACGAGCCGTTACTTCTTATTTACCTCGTCCACAGCAGGATATTATAGGTTGTTAGCAGTTCCGTTGCTGTTGTACTCCCGTCAAGCCAGCGTATTCATTTAAAGTTCATTTATTGAATAGTTATACAAAAAACATATACTCTTGTGAAAGGTCAAAAAACCCATGAACAACAACACCCCCTCCACGCTCGCTCGGGAGCTGAAGATGACGATTGAAAAATCGAAAAAGGGCAGGCGACCCTCCACGGACATGAAGTGGATGGTGTTGACCGCGATGGTCCTGGGTAAGGTGTGCGCGAGCCTTGGGGCGGAGCCTGTTCCAGCGGAGGAGCCTGTTGCAGCGGCCGCGGCGGCACCAGAAAATACTCCAACTCCAACTCCAACTCCAACTCCAACTCCAACCCAGCCCGGAAACCCGGCGGAGCCTGTTGCAGCGGCCGCGATGGCGTTGGGAAATACCCCAACCCCGCCCGGAGACCCGTCTCTCTTCCCCACCGAAACCGACCCCGAAGCCGGCCTCCCGGCCGACAGCGCCGCGGTGAACAAGGAATTGGATGCCGTGCGCGAGCGCGTGCAGGCGCTGAGGCAGGAACTCACCGACAAGTCGCCCGAGCTCGGCAAGCTCTTTGCCCAGTATGATGGACCATCAAAGGAACTCAGCGCGAACAAGGCCGCCGCGTTGAGTGCTACCCCGGATTACGACTGGAGGAAGAAGCGTTATCACGCGCTGGCGTTGCATCGCGATGAACTCCAGGCCGCCGCCGCGCGCGGCGCTACTACGACGACCGCTGCGCCGGCCGCGGATCCCGCGGCTCCTGCGGCCCCCGCGGATCCCGCGACCGGCGCTGCCGCCGCCACGGCCCCCGCTCCGGGCACCGGCGATCCCGAGGTCGTGCAGACCGACGACCTCGCCCAGATCGCCGCCGAGATGCAGAGCACCTGCGAGTCCATGGACAAGACAAGCAACGAACTCGTCCAGAGCTCGCCCGACCTGAAGACGGCGCAGGAAGCCTGCAATGCTGCCTATATGGCCTATGAGGACGCCCTCATGAAGGCGCTGAACGAGGACCACGAAGGCGCCTGGCTCGTCAAGCGCCAGGTGGTGCTCGAAAAGAGCCTGGCCGAATTGCGCACCGCCGGGCGCTGAGGCCGTACCTCCGCGCGAACCCTGATCGCGCTCCGCCGGGCGCCGAGGCCCGTGCCTCCGCTCGAATCCGACCCCTGTTCAATCCACGCGGGAGATACCCATGTCCGAACTAGCCGAAACCAGAACTCAAGCCGGTCCGAACCCGGCGCTGCTCGCCCGCGTCAAGGCGGCGCGCGCGGGGATCACCGAGCAGCTCAAGCAGGTGGTGGTGGGGCAGGAGGTTGCGGTCTCCCAGATCCTGACCGCCATGTTCGCCGGTGGCCACTGCATCATCCAAGGCCCGCCCGGCACGGCGAAGACCCTGCTCGTCTCGGCCATCGGCAAGGCTTCAGGCCTGGAGTGCAAGCGCATCCAGTTCACCCCTGACCTCATGCCCGCCGACATCAGCGGCACCGAAGTCCTGGAAGAGGATCGCGTCAGCGGCCATCGCGTCACCAAGTTCGTGCGCGGCCCGGTTTTCACCAACATCGTCATGGCCGACGAGATCAACCGCACCCCGCCCAAGACCCAGGCGGCCTTGCTCGAAGTCATGCAGGAGCGCCAGGTGACCATCGGCGGCCGGACCCACGCGCTGCCGAAGCCCTTCTTCGTCCTCGCCACCCAGATCAACCTCGAACAGGAAGGCACCTATCCGCTGCCGGAAGCGCAGATGGATCGCTTCATGTTCTCGGTGCTGACAGGATACGTCAGCGAAGCGCACGAGGTCGAGATCGTTGGCCGCACCGCCAGCGCGGGCCACCGCGAACTCGCGGCTGTGATCGCGGGCAGCGATCTCTTGGAGTTCGCTCAGGCCATCCGCCAGGTGCGCCTGCCGCCCGAGTTGGGCGAGTGGATCGTTGACCTGGTTGCCACCAGCCGTCCGAGCGTCGCGGGGGCTCCCGAATTCGTCACCGACTACATCGCCTGGGGTGCTGGTCTCCGCGCCAGCCAGAACATCGCCCTCGCCGCCAAATCCACCGCCGCCCAGGCGGGGCGTGCCGTGGTCAGCGCTGATGACATCCGCGCCGTGACCTTGCCGGTGCTGCGCCATCGCATCGGTCTCTCGTTCCGCGCCGAGATCGACAAGGTCTCGGTGGAGGACGTGGTCGCCCGCCTCATCGCCGCCGTGCCAGCGCCTGGCGCCGCCACCCGCACGGCCAAGGCCCCCGGCGCCGTCCGTACCACCACCCAGGGAGCGCATTGAGCCATGTCTGAATCCGCAACATCCCCCGCCCGCGTCAACGGCGCCGAAGTCGTGGCCAAAATAAAGTCCGGCCGCGAGCGCATCCTCAGCGAGGTGCGCAAGGTCATCATCGGCCAAGAGCAGGTTGTTGACGACGTCATCACCGCGTTCTTCGCTGGCGGTCACTGCCTCATCACCGGCGTTCCAGGCCTGGCCAAGACCCTGCTCATCGCCTCGCTCGGCCGCGCGATGGACCTCGACTTCCGCCGCGTCCAGTTCACCCCCGACCTGATGCCGGCGGACATCACCGGCACCGAAGTGCTGGAAGAGGATCGCACCACCGGCAAGCGCGCGATGTCGTTCCGCCAGGGTCCGGTGTTCACCAACATCCTCCTCGCCGACGAAATAAACCGTACCCCGCCCAAGACCCAGGCGGCGCTGCTGGAAGCGATGCAGGAGGGTCAGGCGACCGTGGCCGGAACCACCTATCCGTTGCCCAAGCCGTTCTTCGTCCTCGCGACCCAGAACCCCATCGAACAGGAGGGCACCTATCCGCTGCCGGAAGTGCAGCAAGACCGCTTCATGTTCAGCCTTGTAATTGATTACTTGCCGCGCTCGGACGAGGTGGCGGTGATCAACGCCACCACGGGCGCTGACGCCGAGGCCATATCCAAGTGCATGGACGGCCAGGACCTGCTGGCCTACAACGAAATCGTCCGCCAAATACCCATCGCCGAACCGCTGCTGGCCTACGCCGTGCGCCTGGTCGCCAACAGCCGGCCAAGTCACCCCAAGACGCTGCCCTTCATCACCGAGAACGTCTCCTGGGGCGCTTCGGTGCGCGCTTCGCACTACCTGGTGCTGGGGGCCAAGGCGCGGGCGGTGCTCGCCGGGCGGCCGTGCGTCGGCCTGGAGGACATCCAGTCGGTGGCCCTGCCGGTGCTGCGCCATCGTATCGTCACCAACTTCCGTGCCGAGTCGGCCGGCGTGAAGAGCGATGACGTTATACGGCGCCTGCTCGCCGAGGTGCCGCCCCCAGGCTCGAAGCTGGCGCTGTAGGGAGCGCCCGTGGCCGCCCCGCGCTACCTCGATCCCCATGTCCTGGCCCGCCTCGACAGCATGTCGTTGCTCGCCACGAGCATCGTCGAGGGCTTCATCCTCGGTCTGCACCGCAGCCCGTTCCGCGGTTTCTCCGTCGAGTTCGCCGAGTACCGCCAATACTCCCCCGGCGATGAGATCCGCCACATTGACTGGAAGGTCTTCGCCAAGACCGACCGCTATTACATCAAGCAGTTCGAGGAGGAAACCAACCTCGCCGCCACGGTCATCCTCGACGCCTCGGCTTCGATGGGCTACGGTTCGAACCCAAAGGGCCTGACCAAACTGCAGTACGGCGCCACCCTCGCCGCCTGCCTGACCCACCTGATGATGCGCCAGCGCGACGCCGCGGGATTGATGATCTTCGACGGCAAGGTCCGCACCGTGCTGCCTCCGCGCCTGCGCCCGGCGCACCTCAAGCGCATCATGACCGAGCTCGACGGTATCGAGCCGGGCGGCGACACCGACATCTCCGCGCCCTTGCACCAGCTCGCCGAAAGCATGACGCGCCGTGGCATGGTGGTGTTGATCAGCGACCTCCTGGATGATCCGGCCAAGGTGCTTTCGGCCCTGCAGCACTTCCGTTTCCTCGGCCACGACGTTCTCGTCCTCCAGATCATGGACAACGCCGAACTCAATTTCCCCTTCCAGAGCCTGACCGAGTTCACCGACCTCGAGACCGGCGCGAAGTCGCTCGTAGCCCCCGAGGGCATGCGTCCGGTCTATATGAAGGAGCTGACGGATTTCCTCCATGCCTTCGAGCGCGGCTGCGCCGGCATCAAGGCCGACTACAAGCTGCTCGACACCGGCCGGCCGGTCGATCTGGCTTTGAGCGAGTATCTGCACCGGCGGAGTCAGCGGCTATGAACTTTCCGCTAATGAAGCGTAATAGCTCACCCGGTCGAAAAGCCGTTCGCCCTTTATCCCCCGCTTTGGGGGATGAGCCTGTCGAAGCCTGTCCTGAGCTTTGTCGAAGGGGGCGGATGGCGGTGGGGTCACGGTCCGCTCATGCTTCGACTAGCTCAGCACGAACGGACCTGAGTGCTGACATCAAAAAAATGTTGCGTGCTTTGACACTAGGCTGGTAAGACACCATGAGCTTCGCCGCGCCGGGCTTCCTCTGGGCACTGCTCGCGATGGCGGTGCCGGTGCTCATCCACCTGCTGCTGCGCGATCGCGTGCAGCAGGTCGCTTTCCCGACCCTGCGCTTCTTCGTCAAGAGTCGCACCGTCCTGCGCAAGCGCTCGATCCGCGAGGCGGCTCTGCTGGCGCTGCGCGTGCTGCTCATCGCCCTCATCGTCCTCGCCTTCGCCCGTCCGCGGGCCGACCGCGCCAAGTCCGAGACCGGAACCATCGCCCACGCCCGCGTCCTGGTCATGGACGGCTCCGGTTCCATGGCGGGCCAGCGCGAGTGGCTGGTCGCCACCTCCAAGAAGCGCTTAAGCGAAATGCGCAGGGGCCAGGACGCGCTGGCGGTGGTTGCCATCGGCGCAACCGTGCGTACTCTGGTCGAGCCCTCCACCGACCTCGCCAAGAGTGAAAGCATGTTAGCTGCTTTCGTCCCCGGCCATGGCGGCACCGACCTGGTCGGCGCGCTGCGCAAGGCCGATGAGTTGCTGGCGACGGTAAAGGCGCATGAGAAATCGGTGGTGCTGCTCTCCGACCTGCAGCGTTGCGGTTGGTCGGCCTACCGTGGCGACTGGAAACTGGCGCCCGGGGTGGAGTTGCTGACGGACGTCCCGCCGCCCGTTGCCGCCACCGGTATCGTGATCAAGGACGCCGATGCTCCGGGCAATATCGCCCTCGACGGGGTCGCGCGGGCGGTGTCGCTGCGCCTGGTCAATCCCGGCGACCCGCCAGCGGCCGGGGTGAAGGTGGCGCTGCGAATAGACGGCAAGGAAGCCGACACCCGCGGCGTTGACCTTCCGGCCAAGGGCTCGGGTACGGTGCGCTTCCGCCACACCTTCGACCAGGCGGGCGAGCATTCCTGCGAGGTCCTGGTGCAAGACGGCGGCACTGACGCAGATCGCTATCGCTTCGTCGTCCGGGTGCTGGCGCGAGTGCCGGTGGCTCTGGTCACCGACCACGCCCTGAAGGCCGGCCACGATCCCGCCTTCCTGGTCAAGCTCGCCCTCGCTCCCGATGACCAGTCGCCCTTCATCGTCCAAGAGTATATCACCACCGCCGGCAACGACCCCGCCAAGCTGGCGGCGGTGCGAGTGGCGGTGATCGCCGATGCGGGCGAACCACCGGCCGCAGTGCATCAGGCGCTCCAAGGCATCTTGGAGAGGGGCGGCGGCCTGCTGTTCCTGCCCAGCGCGCTCAGCGATCCCGAGGTCTTCCGCCGTGCCTTCGCCGACCTCGCCCCGTGCCACCTGCAGCGCGTCATCGCCCAGGATCGCGAGGATCCGCAGGCGGTGGCGGCCATTGACTTCACCCATCCGGCGTTCGAGCTCTTCGCCCGCCCGCACTGGGGCGACCTGGCGGCGCCGCGCTTCACCCGCTTCTGGGAAGTAGCCGACGTGCAGGGTGCGGCGGTGCCGTTGCGCTTGGCCAATGGCCGGCCACTGGTGATCGAGCGCCGCAGCGGCGACGGCATCAGTATGCTCTTGGCCAGCCCGCCGGATCCGGGCTGGAACGATCTGCCGTTCCAGGCGGTGTTCCTGCCCCTGCTGCATCAAGCGGTGCGCCACCTCGCGCTGCGCGGCCACCCGCCCACCGTTCTCACCGTCGGCGAGCGCCTGCCGGGCGTCGCCGCGACCGAGGTCGTGCGTCCGGATACCACCCGGGCGCTGCTGTCCGAGACCAGCAGCGATCTGCCCGGTTTCTACACCTGCACCAGCCCAGGCCAGAGCGCGGTGCGCGTGGCGGTCAATCGCCCCTTCGCCGAATCCGATGCCACCCCCGTGCCCGCCGAGCAACTGGTAGCGGCCCTGCGCCAGGGCGGCTCCGGCGCCGCCGCGTCCGGCCATGGCGACATCCGCCGTGGCGGTGGCGACCGTTGGTGGTGGTGGATCCTGGCTGCCGCCGCCGCCGGGACAATGGCTGAGCTCACCATCGGCAACCGCACGCAACGTCACTGACCATGGGAACAGCGACTACCATGAACGTAAGCGTTCACCCCATAATTCGCGCATACGCATTGCAGCGTCAGCAGCCAGGCCCGTTCGTGCTGAGCCTGTCGAAGCATGGACGGGCCGCGAACCCAACCGCCGTCCACCCTTCGACAAGCTCAGGGCGAACGGCTAGAAGTTCTTCAACATAGCTGAACGCTTACCCATGAACGATTCCCAGAACATTCGGCGCCAACTGGCTTCCGTCCGCCGCGCCTGGCTCCGTACCGCCGTATTCGCGGGTTGCGCCATCGCCGCGGTCGAGGGGATCGGGATCCTGGTGATGTTCCTCCTAGTGGACCTCCTGTTCGTCTCCACCGCCTCGGCCCACACGGTCCTCGCGACCTTGGCCTGGACCGCGGTGGCGGCGCTCTTCGCCTGGCACGGTAGCCGGCCCTGCGTGCGGCGGATCAGCGACCGCGATGTCGCGCTATTCATCGAGGAGCGCCATCGCGGCTTCAAAGGCGCTCTGCTGACCGCGATAGAATTCGCCGATACCCATTTGCCGCCGGCCCAGGCCGAACTGGTCTCCTTGGCAGTGACGCAGGCCATAGCGGAGGCCGGTGCGTGCAATCCGGTCGCGTCGGTCCGATTGGGCCACCTGCGCAAGTACGTGAACCTCTGCGCCTGCCTGCTGCTCATATGGTCGGTGGCCCTGCTCGTCACCCCCGAGAACTTGAAGCGCCGGGTGCTGGCCGCCTTCAACCCCTTGCACGACCCCAGCGCCCAACTCGGCCCCGACGGACGTCCCCTCGATCCGGCGCTGGCGGCGCTGCTCGCCGGGCTGAAGAAGGCCGAGGAGGCGCCGCGGGAACTGAAGCTCGAACTCGATCCGGGTGCCGAGAAGTTCCGCGTCCGGCGTGGCGATGCGCTGCGGCTGGAGGCGATTTGCTCACGCCGGCCCGACCCGACTCCGCGCATCCTGGTGCGCAGCCAGGCCGACGCGAATGCGGCCTGGCGCGCCATTGACATGGCCCCGGTCGAGCGAGCCAACGGTTTCGGCGGCCAGATCAGCGACATCAGCGAGGCGCTGGTGTTCTGCGTCGTTTCCGGTGATGTCCGCACCTCCGAGCGCCAAATCGCGGTTTACGATCCCCTCGTCCTCGCCAGCATTGACGCCGTCATCACGCCGCCGAGTTACCTCGGCGGCGCCCCGGTGACTTTACCCGCGCCGGATGGCGACCTGAAGATCCCGGACGGCGGCAAGGCCGAGCTGCGTTTCACCGCCAACCGCGCCCTCGCCAAGGGCACGTTGCGTTGGGAAGACGGCACCACCCTCGAGGGCAGCAGCGACAAGAACGGGATCCTGGTGCTGGCCTTCGCGGCCCCGGCCGCACCGGTGACCGCCACGACGTTCAGTTGGACGGTGCGCGATGCCGATGGCGAGGAACTCGCCAGCAGCCGTCCCGCCCGCCTCCTGGTCGAGGGTGACCACCCGCCGACCGTCGAGCTCGAGGTTCCCACCGAACCGGTGGCCGTGCTTCCGCGCAGTGAGATCCAGGTGCGGGTGAAGGCGTGGGATGATCACGGCCTGGTCAGCAACGAGCTGCGCTGGACCCGCCGCAACGCCGTTGGCGCGGTGATCGACAAGGGCGTCGTGCCGTTGACTCCATTGCCGCCAGCGCCGCGGGATCCGACCCGGCCGAAGGTCGCGGACCCCGCCGGCACCGTGATCCTGGGCGCTGCATTGGCGCTCGAGACCATCGTTCCGCCGTGGAACCCCCAGGACATCATCATCTGGAACGTCACCGTCACCGATGGCAAGAAACAGGAGGCCACCACCACCCTCGGGGTGATCTCAATCCTCGATTACGAGCCGTGGCAGGCGTGGGACTTCCACAGCCATCCGCCGGATCCGCTTGCCAAACCCCCGGCTATTCTGCTCGACGTCTTCAACGACACCTGGGACATCCTGCGCGATCGTAAGGCGCACCGTCTTGCCGAGAGTGCCGTGCTGGCCCGCAGCCAGGCGGTCGCCAAGGAGATGGAAGCCACGGAAGGCGAAGCCTCGAATGACGGCCTGAAGGACTACCTGCCACCCCATGAGACCCCATCGCCGGCGCTTGAAGCCTTGGGGCGCACGCTCCCACCGTTGGTAAAGACGGCGCATGCGTCTCTCCAGGCGGGCGATCCCCAGGCCGCGATGGAGACCCTGGAAGCGGGCTTGGCGCAGCTCCAGGTCTTTCTGATGACCCAGGGCGTGATGAAATTCGGACCCGATCAGAAAATAGCGGGTACGATCTCCGATCGCGCGAAGGTCTCGCTCGAAAGGGCCCGCATTGACGCCTTGAAGGCCGCCACCAAAGAGGCCGCCAAACGCGAGGCCGAGGCCAAGCTCGCCGCCGCCGCCGGCCAGGCGTTGCGGCAACTGAGAGCGATCAAGCGCGAGCACGACCTGGTCCAGGAACAGGTCGTGGCGCTGGATGCCCGCACCAGCGACGAGGTCCACCTCCAGGCGCCCGCGGTTGCCGAGCGCGAACGCAAGCTGGCGGAGCGCATCCGCGCCGTCGCCGATGACATGAACGCCAACCCGGTGTTCCAGGACACGCCGCTGGCCAAGCTGCCTCTCGGCATCAACCAGTCCGAGACCGCGATGCGGGCGGCGGTCGCCGCGCTCGGTCAGGGCGATGTCAAGGACGCCTTGCACCAGGCCACTATCGCCGACCAGACCCTGGGCGAGGTCCTGTTGGCGCTGAAGCAGTACAGCCTCGACTCCCTGTCCGGAACGCTGGAAGCCGTCGGACTGCAGTTGGCCGAGGTGCTGGCCAGGCAGCGCGAGCTTATGGACCGCACTCAAGCCCTGGTGGCGATCAGCGGCGATCCCGGCCTGGCACAGCAGCGCGAGACGGCCGCCACCGCCGCCGCCCAGGCGCGCTTGAAGGGCGAGACCGACAGCGCGCTCCTCTCCGCCGAGGGCCTGCCCAAGGCGGTCGAGGCGTGGGCCGCCGCCGAGGTGCTGCACCAGGTCGAGCTGGCGTTGAAGAGTCTGCATGCCGGCAAACCGGGGCAGAAGATGGTCAATAGCGTCATCGAGCTTCAGGCGGCTCATGCAGCCAAGGCGCTGGCGCAGGAGCAGTTGGCCGAGAAGAGTCTCGCTGAGGCGTTGGCCGCCTTGCGCGCAGCGCTGGCCTCGGTGGCCGTGGATCGCGCCCAGTTGATGGCTCAGATCAACAAGGAGGTCAAGCTCGCCCAGGCGGATCTGGCCGCAATCACGACGAAGAAGGGCAAGTCCGACAAGACCCAGAAACAGGAGGATGCCAAAGCGGATGGCAAAGCCGCTGACGGCAAAGGGGATGGCAAAGGTGGCGACCAGGCGAACGCCAAGGCGGATGACAAGGCCGCGGGCGGCAAAGGTGATGGCAAGGGCGACGACCAAGCGAACGCCAAGGCGGATGACAAAGCCGCAGGCGGCAAAGGTGATGGCAAAGGCGGCGACCAGGCGAATGCCAAAGCGGATGCCAAAG
>JAHFOS010000228.1 GCA_023261545.1 bacterium | reverse complement strand
GTCACCCGCTCGCGCGTGAGCGATCTCGAACACAACGAGTCCAAGCTCGACGTCGCCGGCCTGGTGGAGCGCTGCCTCGCGGGCATCGAGGCCGAGGTGGTGGAAGCGGCGGAGTAGGCCGCCTCCCCCCTTCGACTCTGCTCCAGTCGAAGGAAATCACAAGTGGAGGGTCCCCGCACTTCGTGGAATGAATTCGAAGTCGGTCGTGTGAATTCTGAGTTCGGGAATTCGCTCTGTCGGATTTCCGTAGTTCAAGGCAACTTGGTTCACGGCTCGCGCAGCACGCGGATGGCGTTGATGAGGGGGTTTTGGGTCTGAAGCAGCACAGGGACTCATAGCCCTCATGGGCGAGAATTAAACGGCGGCTTCTTCTCGAAAAACGCCGATAGGCACTTCCACAGTTCGCTTCCACGGGTTGCCCGCGGTAATTTTTCTTTCGATAGTCTTGGCAACCTTCGAGGTGAGGAATTTTTCCCCACACTGGGAGCACACGCCAGCCGGCACTTTCTGGAAGATGTAGAGCTTGCCTTGATGGCGATAGTCCATCTCCACCTCACGGAGCCGAACCGCACCGCCGCAGTAGGAGCAATCCGAGAAACTATGTTTTGCTTTTGCCTCTTTTGCTTTCATTTTTCCATTTCGGAGGTTTGGGTTCGTAAACCGTAATGATTCGCAAGATTCCGCTTTTGCTGAAACCACACACGACGTGGATAGGTTTTCCCTCTTCGGAGTGGCCTAGAATCAGGCACCTTTCATCTCCCAGCTCGGACTCGTAGCCTTCAAGGACTTTCCCGCCCAAGATGGCGTGCTCAATATCGGCAATGCTGATATGCTCCTCGTATCTTTCCGTCTCAGCGTGGAAAGTGAATTCGTTTCATCCCGAAGAATTTCAATCCTGATTTGTTCGATGTCCATTCCAACGGCTGGTTGTTATATTAACAGACTTGTCAATATTTCGAGTTCATCGCCCACGGCTGACTGGCGGCGGGGCTGTGTCTTGAAGTTCTTTTTGTGTTCGCTATCATTACCGCGGCCATGAGTAAGAAACTCACCCTGCGCCAGCGCGCGGTGCTAGCACTCATCACCGAGCGCTACCGCGCGGACGGCCTGCCGCCGAGTTACGATGAGATCCGCCGCAGCCTGGGACTGGTCTCGAAGGCTACGGTGCATCTGCACATCCACGCCTTACTGCGCAAGGGAGCGCTCCGGCACGACGGCAGCCGTTACCGCCCGCTTTCTCCCGCCGAGGAACCCGCCATTGTCCGCGCCGTGCGCCTGCCGCTGCTCGGGACCGCGCCCGCCAGTCCGCCCCGTCCCGTCCATGCCGTTCCAGGCGAGGAGGTGGAAATCCCCCAGGACTTCATCGGTCCCGGCGAGCACTTCGCGCTGCGGGTGAGCGGGGATTCCATGCACGAGGCCGGCATCCATGACGGCGACCTGGCCGTTATCCGCCGCCAGCCCACGGCGGCGGACGGCGACGTCGCCGCCGTGCTGCTGAACGGCGAGACGACTTTAAAGACCCTGCGCCGCAAGGGCCGGCAAGCGTGGCTGGAGGCCGCCGGCGGGCGCATGCAGCCCATTCCGCTGCCCGCGGACGCCGAGGTCGAGGTTCAGGGCGTGCTCGTCGCCCTGCTGCGTCGCTACCGGGCTAGCTGACGAGGAAATAGACTGAAGGCTGTAGACCGTAGGATGAAGGTTCCAGGGTGGCGGAAGTGATGGGCAAGGTCGGATCCAATGTTTTGCTGCTTGCAGCCAAATTGATTTTTCCATCATCTCAATAGGATGGCTTACAGATCTGAAAGCAACTAATTCCGAGTCGCCATGCAACCCCAAGCTCCCGTTATGCCATTCTCCCTGCCATCGCCAAAAGGCGGAAAATACGTGGCCCTGAATCAGCAGGGAACTTGCGTGGCCCAAGGAAAAAATGTGGATGCAGTGGTCGAGAAAGCTAGAAGGAAAGGCTGCAAAATCCCAATTCTTCTCAACCTCGATATTACGAAAAAGCGCCGGTATATTTTTTGAGCGCGACCGAATTTCCGTTCATCCGACTGCGGGAGAACGACACACCCAAACCCATAGTCTGGGTGTTGCTGACGAACGCACATAAGCCGAGTAGATCACTGATTTGTCCAGCCCTGACAGATACCGGTGCGGACTGCACAACGGTACCCCATACCTTATGCCGACTGTTGGGGCATGTGTTTGCAAAGGGCACGCAGCCCAGCCTGGCCTATGGAGTCGGCAAGAAGCCGGTCAGGGCCTTCTCCCACTCCTCCATCCTGACCGTGCTACAACCCTCGCCCACATTGACTCCCAATCCCAGCAAAAAAGCCTTCGGGCCCTTGTCTCTTACCATAGAATTCATAGAACAGGATCTCCCATTCCTGTTGCTAGGTCAGGAAGACTTTCTGGAGCATTTCGCATACCATCAAGTCCGGGCGCTAAGGCGTTTCTCCCTGCGACCCTACGAGGGCGAACGGGGCTCGTCGAAATAGAGCGCCTCAATCGGGCCGCAGTGCCTTGAATGAGTGCCGGCAATTCACGCTGGAGCATTTTCATGCTGAAGGAGGGCGTCATTAACGCGGACCTCGTCGCCGACATGCGCTCCTGGCCGCACAGCGGCTCCCATAAAAAGGTTTACGAGGTTGACCCGCTGCGTTGCCCCGCCTGCCCGGGCGTGATGCGCATCGTCGCCTTCATCGTGGACACCGCCGTCATCTATCGCATCCTCAAACACCTTGACCTGATCGGCAAGGATCCCCCCAGCCTCAACATCCGGGGGCTGCCGGCAACGGGGACGGCTGAGTGGCCTTCGGAGGACGGGGCCACCGCCATCCACCCTTCTTGAGCCAAAAAATTTTTCGCCCAGCTAGCGTAAACGGGAGTTTCGCGCTCGCGCGTCAGATTTGGAGGGCGCGCTCGGCTTTGGGGATGCCGACAGCCTCGGTTTTTACGCGATTTTTGAGCTCCCCGCCCGCCGAGGCGCGGGGATCCCCGCACCTCGGCGGGCGGGGAGCTGCGCTGCCTTGTTTCAGGTCACAAGGCGCTAAAATCACGGTTGTTCCGTGAAGCCAATTTCCTATCGGCTACTCCACCGCAATCTCAGCGAGACTATGCCAGCGGTTCTTGTCCCGGCCTTTCATGGGCAGGGCTATGGCAGGCTTTATGTTTACTGCGTCCTTTGAGAGACCTAGAAGCAGGCGGTATTTTCCCGGGCGGAGAGTCTCCGGCAAGGCAAGGCCGTGCTTTGTTTCCGTTGTTTTTTCTGGCATCCAGGTGCGCAGGTCATACTTTGTGTCCGCCTGAGTCCACACGATTTTATCAGTAGCAACTTCGGTGAGTGCGAATGCTATTGCATATTGCCGGTAGAGCGGAGCTGAACCGCGATTGGTCCAGGAAAGTTCCACCTCTGTTGTCTGGCCACGGCGCACAGAATTGGGAATTTTCGCCCCGGCAAGGTGAATCCAGTAGCCCATGGTATTGGCGAGATCTCTCACCAGTTCCGGCTCGCGTTTGAGGAAGTCGTCAGGCCAGTGGTGGATGGAAACGTAGCTGGCGTGGTAAACCTCCTTGACTAGGCGCGCCACCTCCGCGCTGTCCCAACTGCCGCGGTCCTTGGCTTGCTGGTAATGGTCGGTTTCCACTACCACAGGCGCGTAAGACCAGAAATCAGCGGCCATTTGTTGGCTTTTTGGTAGAGCGCATAGAGGCTTGGGCTGTACGCAGATGCTGTCGTCCCTAAACCCGAAATAAGGGGCTAGCCCCTCCTTAATGCGCTGCTCGTTAATTTCCTTGGCCCACTGCACCACTTTATCGCCATACATGTCATAATCGTCGTTAATGAGCAGAAATATGTTCGGAAACTGCTTCATGTGCAGCTCGAGATTTTTGATGTAGGCTTCCCTGGAAATTGGGACTTTTGTGGAGAAAAGGGTGTGGCCCTCGCCCCATACGCCCAGGGAACCCACGTCAATGAAAGGTACATTGTCCATGGCCTGGATGCGTTTGTTGAAAGCCGCGAGAAACGATCCAAGGCAGGACAGGAACATAGGGTCTTCGTAGACCGGCTCTGCCTTTGGGCAGGAATCCGGATGGCGGCTTATAAGTTCCGGCGTGTTGTGGAACAAGCGCAGCGCAGCGCCCTGGTTGAACACCCACCTGGGCGTTGCGTACTGCTCAGAATCCTCGCTTACAGAAATGCAATAGCTAATCTCGAAGCCCTGCTCAGAGAAGTATCGCTCCCAGGGCTCGAAAAGGCTCCAGTCCAGATGGCCCTTTTCCTTTTCAATGTGGTTCCAAGATAGGCGGAAGTAGATCATCCCCGCGCCAGGAAAATCAAAGGGCTTTGAGCGATCTATCTTGTGGGCGACGCCGGCGGCGTCCGTGCCCTCCGCGTAGCGGGTGATGAAGTTGTCATAGATGTACACCACCCAGCCTTTGCCGGGATTACGCACCGGGGTGCCATCGCTTTCGAATTTAATTGTCCGGAGCTCATTCCCGCTCATAGAAGAAGCACAGAAGGCTAGTGCGGCAATCACCAGCGTCGGCAAGGACAAAACGCCCTGGGGATTATTTTTCGCGATCATTGTGGTTTTTCCTAATTTTTGCAGTGTGTCATCCGCATCTCTGCGGTGAGCTATTGCCCTTTTTTCCACTGGTAGTAGAAGGGGATGGGAAGATTCTCAATCGCCAGTTCCATGGCGCCGACCGCCGCGACGTGATTGTCAAAAAAAACGTAGTTGCTGTCAGAGCCGTGATAGGCCGGGAATCCGAAGCTGCTCTCCGGTTGGGTGATGTGTGGGCATAAGAGCTAACTTGTTTTTGTTTTCCACCAATGCGCATCCTCCACCTGCATATTCCTCGCCCTGGGAGCTTCGGCCAGCTCTTTCTTAATAGCGGTCCAACCCGTTATGGTATCCCGCAGTGAAAAATGCGGCTCGATGGCTCGGCTCACTTGATGGTACGCAAACAAAAACTCACGCCAGTAGCTTCTCTTCCTCTTTCCAGTCGATAGAGCATCCCCAGGGGGAAACAGAACTAGCGTAACCAATCAACTTGTCTGTCAGCAGCGCCACAAACAGCTTGCCATAGAGCCACGCCATCGAACCTTCATCATTCTGCTTCGGAATATGGCCCAACCCAAGAATGGACTTGAACCTTTTAAATACGAGTTCTACCTGCCACCTAATTCGATACAACTCAAGCACCTCTTTATTGGACAATCGAGATTCTGGGCTGTTGGTGAAAACGATAACACACTTTGCAAATTCCAAGGTTTCGGGCCTGGGTTGTTTGTTCTGCTGCCTAGCCTCTGCCAAAATTTTTTCCTGGGCCATCTCGATAGCTTTTTTTGTCTTGCGGATTGCACAGATGCGCCCCTTGACCATATAGCCATCCTGGCAGCGAGCGGCCACCCTCCAGCCTTTTGTGCATCCAGCGTTTTTCATGCCCCCAATCTCCTCAAGCAATGGGAATTGTCGCCCGTTTCTATCTAAAATTGGCAGTGAGCCGGTGTTCACCCTC
>JAHFOS010000227.1 GCA_023261545.1 bacterium | reverse complement strand
CGTGCCCTCAACCCGGATTTATCCACAGATTACACCGATGGACACTGATTAAAGAGGCCAGTCACGATTGGTTGTTTTCTGTGTTAATCTGTGTTCTCTGTGGAAAAATCCCCCCGGTATTACATTTGACTTCCGTCTTGCCAAATCGTGGCCTCGTGTGAAAACTTTTGAAAAGTACACATTAGTCGGCCAGGAAACATGCGTGATCTGAAAGCAGATATTGCAACCCTGCGAGAAGCGGGGATCCTCGAAGCGGTTGACGCGCGATTCGCTTCGGCCCTGGGCCGGCTGGCGGGTGTTGCCGACGATGAAGTTCTGCTCGGCGCCGCCCTCGCCTGCCGTGCTCCGCGCTACGGGCACGTCGCCGTGGATCTGGAGGCCCTCGCGCAGTCGCTGCGCCGCGAAGATGGCGCGGGAGCTGAAGCCTTCATCTGGCCCGAGGCCGCCCCTTGGGCCGAGCGCATCGCCGCGTCTTCCCTGGCTCAAGGCGATGGCGCTCCGCTGGTCGTGGAGGACCGGCGCGTTTACCTGCGCCGTTACCATGAGGATGAAGTGCGGTTGGCGGAAATGCTCAAGGCGCGCGCGGCAACCCGTCCCGACGGCGTGGATGAAAACGCCCTCCAGCGCGCCCTGGAGCGTTACTTCCCCGCGGATGAAAATGAACCTGAAAACCTGCGCCGCCGCGCCGCGCGCATGGCCGCCGAGCACTGTCTCGCGGTGATCTCGGGCGGCCCGGGCACGGGCAAAACCTCCTCGGTGGTACGCATCCTGGCGCTTCTGGGCGAACTCCTGCGCGGCTCTGGCCGTCCCCTGCGCGCGCGCCTGCTCGCCCCGACAGGCAAGGCCGCGGCACGCCTGGGGGAAACCGTGCGCGCCGCCAAGCGTGCGCGCGCGATCCCTATCCCCGAGGAAATTCTGCCCTTGCTTCCGGAAGAAGCGCAAACCGTACACCGCGCCTTGGGCACTGCGCCGGAATCCCGGGGGCGCTTCCTGCACGGCGCCGACCACCCCCTCGCCGCTGACATCGTGGTGGTGGACGAAGCCTCCATGGTGGACCTGCCCCTCATGCGGCGCCTCGTGGAGGCCGTCCCGCCCAGCGCGCGCCTGATCCTGCTCGGGGACCGCGACCAGCTCGCCTCCGTGGAAGCGGGCGCGGTGCTCGGCGACCTGTTCGCGGCGGGCCAGCGCGGTCCCTTGGGCGCGTGTCTGACGCACCTCACACGCTCGCTGCGTTTTGCCGAAGACAGCGGCATCCGCGCCCTGGCCCGCGCCATCCAGGAGCAGGACACGCCGCGGGCCATGGAAATCCTGCACGGTGGCCTCCGTGACGTGGAGTGGGTGGAATTCGACGGCGAAGCCGGCTTCGCGCGCGCGCTGCGCGAGCGGCTGGTGCAATCTTTCCGGCCCGCCGTGATGGAACGCGACCCTCAGCGCGCCCTGGAGAACTTGAGCCGCTTCCGGGTCCTCACGGCGCACCGCCGCGGACGGCTGGGCGCCGCGGGCCTGAACGCGCTCATCGAAAGCTGGCTCGCCGCCGCGGGCCTCGCCCACCAGGACCGGGAATACGCGGGCCGGCCCGTGCTCGTTGGCGCCAACGACTATGGCGCCGGACTCTTCAATGGCGACATGGGGGTCCTCCTGCCTGAGCCGGAGAACGCGGGCTGGAACGCCGTTTTCCAGGGCCGGATGAGCGACCCACCTCGGAAATTCGCTCCGGCGCGACTCCCCTCTCCCGAAACCGCCTGGGCCATGACCATCCACAAAAGCCAGGGCAGCGAATTCGCCGAGGTCCTGGCGGTCATGGACCGCCCTTCCCCCATCCTCACCCGCGAGCTGCTCTACACGGCGCTCACGCGCGCCTCCCGCAAGGTCACCCTCGCCTGCCCGCGCGCCGCCCTGGCCTCAGCCCTCGCGCAGCGCGTCTCACGCACATCGGGCTTGGCGAAACGGCTGTCGGGTTAAATCGGCTGAATCTGCGCCCTTGCGCACGGACGACTTCCCTTTGCTCACGCAACCAAATAAATGAATACGCTGGAATCACAAAAAAAACATCTTTCCTTTGCAAAACTGTCGCATGTCTGCATCGTCATGTTTTTGCTTTCCGCTGTCTGCTTTGCGAAAAATCCCTTTATCACCAGCCAATACACGGCGGATCCTTCGGGCCATGTTTGGGCTGACGGCCGGATGTACGTTTACGCGTCTCATGACATAGATCCGAATCAAGGGTGCGATCGGATGGACGAATATCACGTGTATTCTTCCGCGGACATGGTGAACTGGGTTGACGAGGGCGAAATCCTCCGCTCAAACCAGGTGCCTTGGGGCAGGAAGGAAGGAGGGTTCATGTGGGCGCCCGATTGCGCGTTCAAAGATGGCACGTACTATTTCTATTTCCCTCATCCCAGCGGAACCGATTGGGGAAAGACCTGGAAAATCGGGATCGCGACGAGCACGAGTCCGGCCAGCGGTTTTACCTGCCAAGGCTATATTCCGGGACTTGAGCCCATGATCGATCCCTCCGTGTTCGTTGACAGTGACGGACAGGCGTACCTCTACTACGGCGGAGGTGGCATCTGCAAAGGCGGGAAACTCAAGGCGAACATGGTGGAAATCGCCAGCCCTATGCAGGACATGACGGGCTTGGCCGATTTCCATGAGGCGGCCTGGGTGCACAAGCGGAATGGCGCCTATTACCTTTCTTATGCCGATAATCATTCCGACGCGACGGGGGGCAACCGGATGTGTTATGCGATGAGCGCTTCACCGCTGGGGCCTTGGACGTATAAAGGGATCGTCATGGATCCAACGGACAGCTTTTGCGCCCATGGTTCCATCGTGGAGTTCAAGGGCCAAGGGTATGTATTTTATTTCAACAGCGCCATTTCTAAAAATGATTGGCTGCGTTCCATATGTGTGGACCTGTTGCATTATCATGAGGACGGCACTATACGGACGGTCACGCCAACTACGGTAGGCGTGACCGCGGTCGGCTTGCCGCCGGCGATGGCTCCGGATCCGATTAAATACGAGGCGGAGAGCGCCATCGTCGGGAATGGCGCATCCCTGAAGTCTGACAGCTCCGCATCTGGAGGAAAATCGGCGCAGGACTTGCATAACACGGATGCTTATGTCCAGTTCGGCAAAGTGAACGGTTTCAATGGCGGCAGAGGGACATTGCATATCTATTACGCCAGCAACGATGGCGGCGCCAAGTTGCGCTTGACGGTCAATGGTTTCGATTACTCGTTCATCAATACGCCCACGACCGGCGGTTGGAGCAACTACAGCGGCCACGCGTACCTGACTTTTTCGTTAAATTCGGGCTCACATAACACCCTCACGCTGACCGGCGGCCAAGGCGGCGTCAACCTCGATTACATAACTTTTTGTTCATTCATGGATTCACCGGAGACGGACAAGCCCGTGTTGAGATCAGCCGCGAGGCCAAACGCGAACGCCTTAAAATCCCCCTAGTTCCTTTCTGTCTCAATTTCGTGGAGGCCACCTTCCTCTCCCACGTCGCCAGGCAGCAAAGATCCCATCCAGGATGCGGCGCTTGGCTGCGAAGCGCGGGGCTGAAAGGTCCACGTCAAGCCGGCAAATAACTTTCTCGCCGTCTAGGATCTGCACCTCGACTTGCTGGCCGGCCAGCACCGTGTGGGCGTAAGTGACGAAGAACTCCGCAAAGTCGTCGAACGGGTTGGTGGCGGCGTAGAGCGTGCAGAAATCCGTCGCTTCGAGTTGGCGGTAGGCGGCCACGGCTTCGGAGGTGGGCAGTTCGGCCTTGTCGAAGGCGTAGTAACGCAGCTTGGGGCGCAAATTGAAAGTGGGATCCCAGCGACTCGTCAGCTTGCCGTTTTCCCGTTTCCAGGAAAGACGCGAAAAAGAAAACTTGTCCGGGTCGCCGTCCCCATTCCAATCGGGATGCAGGCCCTGGGTGGCGCCCACGACGTGGCCGAATTCGTGCAGCAAAATATAGCGTAGCGCTCCCGCGCGGTCGTCGCGATGGGCGGGCTCGATGGTGGCCCGAATCCCGAGATGGCCAGAGGATCGGAACGGGCTCGACTCCTTCCATGTGGCCCACTCGTTGGCCGTGCGGTCCAGGAAACCGAGATCGAGCACGATGTAGCACAGCGGCGGGCCGCTGGCGCTAAAGGCTGTGTCGCAAAAGCCGGAGGTGCCGAGATCGCGCACCAGGTAGACACCCGTGAGGTATGGCTCAATCAGTTCGATAACAGCATCCGGAATATCCGCCAAAGCGCTCTCAATATCTTTGAAAAAATCCTCAGTTAGTTCTGCTGACCTGGGAACTTCCGGGTATCCGTTTTTCTGGTTGTCCTTGCGCAGATAATCCACCAGCATGGCGGGCGCCGGCTTCAGACGTTCGCGCAAAGATTTGCGCAACCAGGGTTTCCAGGATTCCGCAAGGCGCGCGGGATGGCGTGACAGATCCATCGCCTCGGTGGGCTCCTGGGTTGCAGCCGCGCCCGCGGCGACCAGGATCAAGGCGAAAACCGTTATGTGGCACCGCATCCTTTTCCCTCCTTCCTGTAATAGTTTATGAAAAGCCGTTCGCCCTTTATCCCCAGTTTTGGGGGATGAGCTTGTCGGAGGGGCGAACGGCGGGATGTCGCGACACGTTCCTGCTACGACAAGCTCAGCACGAACGGACCTGCCTGTGTCGCGTATTGCGAGGGCGCGATTCATGGGCTGAACTATCATCCCTTCCTCACCGCTGTCTCGACTTCGCGCACCTCTTTGGGAACGCAACTCAGGACCTCGCTGCCCCGCGCCGTCACGCGCACGTCATCCTCGATGCGCACCCCGCCGAGGTCGAGATAATCCAGCGCCTTGGCGAAATTCACGGTGCGCGCGTGTCGGCGCTGTAATTTCTTGTTTTCAAGCAGCGCCCGGATGAAATACAGACCCGGCTCCACGGTGATGACATGGTTCTCGCGCAGAATAACGTGCGCGCGCATCCTGTCGGCCTTGCGCGGCACGCGGTCCTGGAGGTGCACGTCGTGGACGTCGAGCCCCAGCATGTGGCTCACCCCGTGGGGATAGAACAGGGTATGGCTCTTGCGCTCCAGCACCTCATCCAAGCTGCCCTTGAGCAAACCGAGACGCAGCAGCCCGCGGCACAGGATCTCGATGGCGGTGAACTGGAGGTCGTCGGTGGTGGTGCCGGGCCGCACCTGGGCGATGCCGGCGAGCTGCGCTTCCAGCACGATTTCATAGATCTCGCGCTGGCGGCGGGTGAAGCGTCCGCCCACCGGAAAGGTGCGCGTGATGTCAGCGGCGTAACCCGAGCATTCTCCGGCGGCGTCGAGCAGCAGCATTTGCCCGGATCGCATCACGGCGGTATTGCGGAAATAGTGCAAAACGGCGGCGTTGGACCCGGCGGCCACGATGGGGGGGTAGGAGGGCACCAGCCCGTGAAAAAGCAGCTCCTTCTCGAAAAAACTCTGGAGCTGGTATTCGCAGAGCCCGGGCCGCGCCTTGGCCATGGCGAGGACGTGCGCCGCGCTCGACGCTTCGGCGGCGCGGCGCATGAGCGCGATCTCCAGGTCCGTCTTCACGGCGCGCACGGCCTTGAGCCCCCTCGCCAGCGGGGCGGCCTTGAATTTCAGGTTGGGCCGCAAGCGGTACAGGCGACCCACGGCCTT
>JAHFOS010000079.1 GCA_023261545.1 bacterium | reverse complement strand
TAGCCACGCTTGTAGAGGCGATAGGAGAGATCGAGGTCCTCCAGGTAGAAGAAGAACCAGGGATCGAAGCCCCCGGCTTTGGCGAAGGCCTCCCGCGTGGTGAAGAAGTTGCACGTGGGCAGGCAGCGCACGTCCCGGCGCTCGCCCTGGCCCAGATCACAGCGGAAGACGCCGCGGATGAGCCCGTTGGCGTGCAGTTCGAGGCTTTTCACGCCGACGATGCTATTCCCGCCGTCCAGCACCGCCTCCCCGCCCACGGCGCCGAGTCCGGGTTCAGCCTCGAACAAGCGAGCCATCTCGGCCATATAGCCCGACTCGTGCACCACCGTGTCGTCATCCAGGAACCACAGGTATTTCCCGCGCGTGAGGCTCACGGCCAGGTTGCGGGACAAAGAAGTGCCGAGGTTGGTTTCGCTGCGCAGATAGCGCGCCCAGGCGAAGCGCTGCGCCACGGTTTCGCGGGTGCCGTCGGCACTGCCGTTGTCGAAGACCAGCGTTTCAAAGCGGGGATGGGATTGCCGCGCCAGGCTTTCCAGACACAAGATGAGATCCTCCCGCCGGTTGCGAGTGAGGATGATGACCGAAACGAACTCGGCTTTGTCCGCTGGGGCGGATCCGGGCATTCAGGCCGGTTTGACGAGCGAACCGTTCGTGAGGTGCCCTGAAGCCTCCGTGCCCGCGTAGAACTTCAGGAACTTCGTGTCGTAGGCCATGGAATCCGACAGGTGGCAGGGATGGGTGCAGGCGCATTTGCGGGTGAGCGCGCGCTGCTGCTCAGCCGCCGGTGAAAGCCAGAGCTCGCGCAGGTTGTAGCGGAAATCGTGGAGGTTGGCGAAAGGGGTGGTGAATTCGCAGGCGGCCACGGCCCCATCGGGGTAGATGACGCAATCCACGGTGCCCGCCATGCAGTCCACGATGCGGCTGCGGCTGCGCTTGATCTCCACCTGGAGCTGCATGCGCCGGTGGTTGAGCCTCAAAGTGTCGTTGGATTCGTACTTCAAAAGGCGCTCGTTGACCTCCTCCATCTCGTCAACGTCGAGCTGGATATTGCCGCTGCGCTTGTGGCGGTTGCCGTCCTCGGTTTCCCCGATTTTAGGGGGCGGGGCGAACTGCGAATTGATGCCCGGAGGCAGGCTGAACACGTCCTCGCCGGCGGATCGGATGTGATCGTAGCCGATGCTGCGCACGCCGATATCGTTGCGCAGGTACTCGATGAGGTCCTCGGCCTCCGAACGGCCGTTGCCGTTGCGGTGCACCAGGTCGCGCACCAGGGAGACGGAGGCCGACACGTTGAACCTGGGGAAATGCTTTTCGAGCTTCACCATCTCGCGCAGGTTCTCCATGGCCAGGGCGAAACCGCCGCGCACGCCCCGAAATTCGTTGTGCCGGTTTTCCATGC
The DNA here is from genome assembly GCA_023261545.1 of bacterium. GTDB lineage: Bacteria > Planctomycetota > JADGBV01 > JADGBV01 > JADGBV01 > JAHFOS01. Next base: position 18,422 of record JAHFOS010000079.1, on the reverse strand, counting down.
CATCCAGGGAAACGCTGACATTGAGGTGGGTGAAGCGGCTGCCCGCCAGCATTTGTTCCAAGGGAGGCAACATGCGGATCATGCCGTTGGTGGGAATTCCCATCTTGGTGGTGATTTTGCGCGCGTCCAGGTAGAGGAAGAACTCGGGCAGATCCTTGCGCAGGAAGGGCTCGCCCCCGGACAGGCGCACGGTGTTGAGGCGGTGCACCAGCGAACCGAAGGTCTTGTTGAGCTCCTCGGTGCTGAGCTCGGGCTTCTTGGTGTTGAGCTCCTTCCAGTAGAAGCAGTGCTGGCAGCGCGCGTTGCAGTAGTTGGTGATGAACAGCGTGACCCAGCGCAAGGTCTTGAATTTATTGACATAGGCCACGCGCAAGGGATTCACGGTCTCGATGACGCGATCTCGCAAGGGGCCCGGGACCTTGCGCAAGAGCCCCAGCAGGACCTGTTTGCCTCGATAGGAGAGTGCCATCGCCCGCCCATCCTAGGTTCGGGCGTTGATGTGGAAGGCCTTGGGTCGCAAGGGCAGTTCATCCAACACGGACCGGCGGTCCATGAGCCTTGTGGCCGCCGGCTTGAAGCGAGCCGCCAGTTGCGAGAATGCCGCGTTTTCGGCGTTCCAGGAACTCAGAAACCTCCACCCATGCTGCGAGTGACCAGCGTTGTCGGCACGCGGCCGAATTTCGTGAAAATTGCGCCGCTGTGCCGGCAGTTCGCCCAGTTGAGCGCGCGCGTCGAGAACGAGCTGGTGCATACCGGCCAGCATTACGATTATCAGATGAACGGCGCCTTTTTTCAGGAGCTGGGGATCCCAACGCCCGCGCACTTCCTGGACGTGGGTTCCGCCAGCCACACGCGCCAGACCGCTGAGATCATGCTGCGCCTGGAGCCCATCCTGACTGAGCGCCGGCCGGATTGGCTCGTCGTCGTGGGCGACGTCAATTCCACCCTGGCGGCGGCCCTCACGGGCGTCAAGATGGGCGTCAAGGTCGCGCACGTGGAGGCTGGGCTCAGGTCCTTCGACCGCGCCATGCCGGAGGAAATCAACCGCGTGATCACCGACAGCGTGGCCGACCTGCTGTTCGCGCCTTCCGCGGACGGGGTGGCCAACCTGCTGCGCGAAGGCCGGCCCGCTTCGGCCATCCACATGGTGGGCAACATCATGATCGACTCCCTCTGCCACCACCTCGACGGCATCCGCGCGGCGCACGCTTACCGCAAGTTGGACCTGAAGCCCCAGACCTACCTTTTCTGCACCCTGCACCGCCCTTCCAACGTGGACGACGGCCAGCGCCTTGAACGCATCCTCGCCAAGCTGCGGGAGCTCGCGGCGCGCTTCCCCGTGGTCGTGTCCCTGCACCCGCGCACCCTGGCGCGCCTGGAGCAATTCGGGTTGCAGAAGCTCGCCAGCGACGGGGACCTCCACTGCGTGCCGCCGCTCCCCTACACCGAATGCCTTTCGCTGATCCTGCACTCCGCCGGCGTGGTGACCGACTCGGGGGGGATCCAGGAGGAGACCACCTACCTCAAGGTTCCCTGCGTCACGCTGCGCGACCACACCGAGCGCCCGGTGACGCTGAACTCGGGTACCAACCAGTTGGCCGGTCCGGAAAACCTGGAGCAGGCCCTGGATCAGGCCATGGCGGAGCGCGGGCGCGGGCGCATCCCCGACAAATGGGATGGCCGCACGGCCGAGCGCATCGCCAGTGTGCTGCTCGGGAGCTGAGGTTCGGGGCGCGGCGGCCCGCCCGCTTTTACCATGTGCGGCATCAACGGGATTTTTAACTACCGAGACGGCGCCCCGCCGCTGCGGGAGCGCGAGCTCATCCTGACCCGCGACGCCATGGCCGCGCGCGGACCCGATGGCGCCGAGCTGTGGATGGGGAAACGCGGGGACGTGGGACTGGCCCACCGGCGCCTGTCCATCATTGACCTCTCGGAACGCGGAGCCCAGCCCATGTGGGACGCCGGGCGCACTTGCGTCATCGTCTTTAACGGCGAGATCTACAACCACCAGGAACTGCGGCACAAGCTGGAGAGTCGGGGCCATCGCTTCTTGAGCGATACCGACACCGAGGTTATCCTGAACCTCTACAAAGAGAAAGGGACCCGGCTTTTCGAGGATCTGCGCGGCATGTACGCCTTCGCGTTATTCGACGAGCAGGCCGGGCGCCTGCTGCTGGGACGCGACCCCTTCGGCATCAAGCCCCTGTACTACCAGGATGACGGAAAAACGCTGCGTTTCGCCTCCCAGGTGAAGGCCTTGCTGCGATCCCAGAGCACCCCGGAGCTTGAGCCCGCCGGCGTGGTCGGCTTCCTCACCTGGGGCCATGTGCCCGAGCCCTGGACGCCTTATCGCGGTCTAGTATCCCTGCCGGCGGGCCACGGCCTGGAGGTCTCCCGGGGAGGATCCCCGCGCTTGTTCTTGCACAGCGATATCGGCAAGCTGGACGGCGTCGCCTCTGGCGCCAGCTCCGTCGCAGATGTACGTCCTACCCTGAAGGCCCTGCTCCTCGACAGCGTGGAAAAACACAACGTGGCCGACGTGCCGGTGGGGGTGTTCCTCTCCGCGGGCCAGGATTCCTCGACGCTCACGGCCCTGGTCCGGGAGCGCTTTGCGGACAAGGAAATCCGCACCGTGTGCGTGGGCTTCGAGGAATTGCGCGGTACGGCCTACGACGAGACCGCCATCGCGGAAATCACGGCGCGCCGCTACCGCACGGCGCACCAGACGGTCTGGATCGGCCGCAGGGATTTCGACGATCACCTGGGCCGCATCCTGGAGGCCATGGACCTGCCCAGCGTGGACGGCATCAACACCTATTTCGTGAGCCGTGCCGCCGCCGACCTCGGTCTCAAGGTGGCGCTCTCGGGCGTGGGCGGGGACGAACTCTTTGCCGGCTACTCTTCTTTCCGCGAAATCCCCGCCATGGTGAGCTGGATGCGCCGCCTGCCCATAAGCGCCGGAATGCGACGCGGCTGTACCTCGCTAGCACGCAGTTGGCTGCCGCGCGGAGTATCCCCCAAGTACGCTGGGCTTGCCGAGTATGGCGGCACCGTTGCCGGAGCTTTTTTCCTGCGGCGCGCCCTGTTCATGCCCTGGGAGCTGCCGGGGATCCTCGGCCCGGAGCTGGCGCGGGAAGGATGGGAGAGGCTCGCCGTGATGAAAAGTCTTGAGGCCAGCTACGACAAAACAGCCTCGGGAACCTGGACCATCGCCATGCTCGAAATCCGCCATTACCTGCAAAGCCGCCTGTTGCGCGACGCCGATTGGGCCGGCATGGCGCACTCCCTGGAGATCCGCACGCCGCTGGTGGATTTCGAGGTCCTGCGCGGGTTTGAGCGTCATGGGCTGGCGGGGCGCGTCACCAAAGCTGACCTCGCGGCACTGCCGGCGGAGTCCCTGCCCGCGGAAGTGCTGCAGCGGGGCAAGACCGGCTTCCACACCCCCGTCCAGCAGTGGCTGGAGCATTCGGGCCTGCTGGAAAAACGGGAGCGCGGACACCGGGGCTGGGCGCGCTACCTGTTGCGGCATTTCGGACTGGTGTCGCCACCCGTCGCCAAGGCCGCGCGGGCGCACGCGACCTTGGCTACAACGCCGTCAACGGCCAAGCCCACCCCCCCCTCCGCGAAGCGCATCCTCATCTATCGCCTCGGGAGCCTGGGAGATACGGTGGTGGCCTTGCCTTGCTTCCACCTCATCGAGCGCTTCTTTCCCTGCAGCGAGCGCCGCGTGCTCACGATCTATCCCGAACACCAAGCGGCCTCGCCCATGGACGCCGTGCTCGGGGGCACGGGGCTGGTGCACGGCTACCTGCGCTATCCCGTGAAGACGCGCCATCCCGCCGAGTTCCTCCGCCTGATCCGCGCCATCCGCGCGTGGAATCCCGACGCGCTGGTCTATCTGACGGAGTACCGCGGTTTCTGGAACACCTTGCGCGATGGCCTTTTTTTCAAGCTTTGCTGCGGCATCCCCCGCGTTTTCGGCCTGCCCTGGACACCGCAGATCCGCCAGCACCGACTGAAGTCGCACGGCGTCCACGAGTCGGAAACCGAGCGCCTGGTGCACAAACTGGGAGGTGCCATGGGCCCAATCGATCTTGACAGCCGCGCGGCCTGGGATCTGCGCCTCAGCCCCGCCGAACTCGCCAAGGCGGACGCCGCGTTAAAAGCCTGGCCGGCCCCTGCGCGCTTCATCGCCTGCGGCGTCGGCACCAAGGTCCCGCTTAAAGATTGGGGACTCGCCAACTGGCGCGAGCTGCTCGCGCGCCTGGGGCGAAAATGGCCTGCGGTCGGCCTGGTCATGGTCGGGGCCGAAGGGGAAGCCGCCCTCAACGAAGAAGCCCGGCGCGTCTGGCCCGGACCCAGCCTCAACCTCTGCGGCCGGTTGAATCCCCGGGAAAGCTGCGCGCTGCTCGGGCGGGCCGCCTTCTTCCTCGGCCATGACAGCGGCCCCATGCACCTCGCGGCGGCGGCGGGGACGCCCTGCGTGGCCGTGTTCACCGCCCGGGCCAAGCCCGGCGTGTGGTTTCCCTACGGCCGCGGCCACCATCCCCTCTACCACCGCACGCCCTGTGCCGATTGCCGGCTCGAAGTCTGCCGCTACGGGCACCGCCTGTGCATCACCTCCATCACCGTCGAGGAAGTGCTGCTGGAGATCAACAAACTGGAAGCGGCGCTGTCGGGAGGCGCGTGATGGCGGGGAACGAGACGAAACGCAAAATCAGGCTGGCCTACCTGGTCTCCCACCCCATCCAGTACCAGGCACCGCTGCTCAGGCTCATCGCCGCCGACCCCCGCATTGACCTGCATGTTTTCTTCTGCAGCGACTTGTCTCTGAAGGAGAATTTGGACCCGGGGTTCGGGGTGACGATCCGCTGGGACGTGCCGCTGGTCGAGGGCTACTCCCACGAGTTCCTGCCCGCCTGGGGAAGCCGGGACAGGCTCTCGTTCTGGAGGCCCTGGAACCATGGCCTCTTGCGGCGCCTCAAGGCCGGAGGCTACGATTTCCTCTGGATCCACGGTTACAACCGCTTCGCCCACTGGCTGGCCGTCGCCGCCGCGCGCCAGCTCGGTGTCAAGGTGTTGATCCGCGATGAAGCCAACCTCATCTGCCGGCCGCGCGGGACCGCCAAGAAGCTGCTCAAGGCCGCTTTCTTCCGCTGGCTGAATCCCCGCGTGCACCGCTTCCTCGCCATCGGGTCCTTGAGCCGCGATTACTACCTGAACTACGGCGTGGATCCCAGCCGTATCCTGAGCGTCCCCTACGCCGTGGACAACGATTTTTTCCGCCGCCGGGCCGAAGAGAGCGGCAAGGCGGCGGAGCGCCTGCGCGCCGAGCTGCGACTGGCGCCGGGCCGGCCCGTGCTGCTCTTTTGCAGCAAGATGATCGCCCGCAAGCGCGCCCGCGATCTGCTGGAGGCCTACATCCGGATCTCCTCCGGGGGCACGGAACCGGAACCCTACCTGTTGTTCGTGGGCGACGGCCCCGGACGCGCAGAACTGGAAAGCCGCGCCCAGGCCACGGGCTGGAACTCCATCCGCTTCACGGGCTTCAAGAACCAGACCGAATTGCCGGCCTACTTCCGCCTGGCCGATTTGTTCATCCTGCCTTCCGTCGAGGAGCCCTGGGGACTCATCGTGAACGAAGTCCTGAACGCCGCCCGGCCCGTGCTGGTGAGCGATCAGGTGGGCTGCGCCCCGGACCTCGTGCGCGACGGCGTGAACGGCTTCGTCTTCCGGGCGGGGAATGTGGCCGACCTTCAGGCCAAAATCGGGTTGTTTTTGGGCCGCCGCCAGGATTGGGATCGCATGGGGCAAGCCGGGCTCGAAATCGTGGGGCGCTGGAGCTTTCGCGAGGACTTGGAAGGTCTGCGAGGGGCCCTGGGACTTTGAAGAGGTGGAAGCGGCTGAGTCTGCGCCCCCGGAGCATTGTCCCAGCGGCGATGCGGTCGTATTGAGGACCGGGCCAGCGGGTCCGGACGTGCTTTTTTTTACAACGTGAAGCCCCTGGAAAAACCGGAGGCACCCTCATAATGGGGGACTTTCACCCCCAGCCATGCAGAGCGGTTTTATCCAGAAAAATGCCGACCTGTTGAAGGGCCTGTTGCAGGTCTTCGACTGGGTGCTGGTTTTTGCCGCCGGTCTCATCAGCCATATCTATCTTTTCGGCTGGACGACCCTGCCGTCCGAATACTGGGACGCTTTGATCGCGGCGGTGCTCTGCGCCGCGCTCGTCTTCCCGCGCATGAGTGTGTATGTGTATTGGCGCGGCGAGCGCCTGGTGCCGGAGATGCGCCATACGGCCACCGCCTGGTTCGTCTGCTTCGCGGTGCTGTGCGTCCTGGCGCAGCTCACCCAGAGGTCGCATCTGTATCAGCCGCGCTGGAGCGTGGTGTGGTTTCTCGCGGCCCTGAGTCTGCTGCTCGGCTACCGCATCATCCTGCGCCTGACGCTGCGCCATTTGCGCACCCGGGGCTACAACAGCCGCAAGGTGGTTATCCTCGGAGCCGGTGAAAAGGGCCGGCGCATCGTGCAGCAGATCCGCCAGACCTCCTGGGCTGGGTTCAGCATCATGGGCTTCTTTGACGATAACGCGGAACTCAAGGACCGCAGGGTGGAGGGCTGTCCGGTCCTCGGCAAGCTCGACGACCTGCCGCGTTTCATGGAGGAGCGCGGCCCGGACCAGGTGTGGATCGCCCTGCCGTTCTCCGCGGAGCACAAAATCGAGGACGTCCTCAAGGAGCTTGTGGGCTACCATGTGGAAATCCACCTGGTCTTCGACCATTTCAGCTTCGACTTGCTCAGCCACTCCGCCATCACCCACATCTCCGGCGTGCCGGGTATCGTCTATAACTCATCGCCCATGGTGGGCATCAGCCGCGTCCTCAAGGCAGCGGAGGATCGCGTGCTGGCTCTGTGCATCCTGGCGCTGGCCAGTCTGCCGATGCTGGCCATCGCCGGGATCATCCGCCTCACCTCGCGCGGACCGGTGCTCTACAAGCAGCGGCGCCTGGGTTGGAACGGCCGCGAGATCGAGGTCTGGAAGTTCCGGACCATGGTGGCCTCCGAGGAAGCGAATGAAGTGCGCCAGGCGACCCGGGTGGATCAGCGCGTGACGCCATTTGGGCGCTGGCTGCGGCGCACCAGCCTGGACGAGATGCCCCAGTTCTTCAACGTCCTCCAGGGCCATATGTCCATCGTGGGACCGCGGCCCCATGCCGTGCAGCACAACGAATACTTCCGGGACAAAATAGATAAATACATGCACCGCCACAAGATGAAGCCGGGCATCACGGGTTGGGCGCAGATCAACGGCTGGCGCGGCGAGACCGACACGCTGGAGAAGATGGAAAACCGTATCAAACACGACCTCTACTACATCCAGAACTGGTCCCTGTTCTTCGATATCAAGATCATCTTCATCACCCTCTTCAAGGGATTTTATCACCGGAACGCCTACTGAGGGCCGTGATCGTCCTGATTCCCGGCCGTCGGGTCAGTTTTCCCGCCATGAGATTCGCAGGGCCAGCGCGGCGGGCAAAAGAGTTCGCTTCCAGATTCGCAGTACGGCGTTTTCCAGTTTCAGGCCGAACTCCGGACAATACCAGCCCTTCTCGATAGCCAGCGCGCCTTCGAGTACGGTCAGCTCCACGAGGAAGGGCCACCCCGGAAGACGGACCATCACGGGGGCGCCGGGCTCCACCCGGCAGTCAGGGTGCAGGTGCAGGAAAGACTCGATGAGGTGAGTGCCCTGGCCGGAGAACTCGTCTCTGATGGTGACCTCCCGGCGCAGGGCGCTACCCTCGATGTTCCGGCGATGCGCGATGCCGTCGCCGACGAGTTGCGCGAAGCCTTTGAAAAGTCCGGTGAACTGGAATCCCTGCGCGCCGCTGGAGAACGCCACCCCCTCGGGAGGGTAGCGTCGCGCCAGGCGGAAGCTGCCCCAGAATTCGCCGTGGTCGGCGCCGTCCACGCTGGCGGTGTTGTGCGCCCAGGCGCTCCTGCAATAGTCGCGCATGGGGCCGGCGGCGTATTCGAAGACCCCGCTGTTGACGAAGACGCGTTTTCGCGCCAGGGAGAGCTCGAAACTGAAAAGGTCCGAATGCGCGTGCGCCGGCAGGTGATCCGGTCCCAGCGGTCCGGCGTCCAGGGCGAAGTAAAGATCCCCTTCGCGATGGACGTGATAGCCGCTCGCTGGAAAACTGCTTTGAAATCGGGCGGGACGGCCCGCGCAGGCGGCGGCCTGTTCTTCCAATGGGGACGAGGCCGGAGCGATGGCGCGCACGGTATCGTTGAAGAAAGCCGGATCGCCGTCGGGGTGGCTGAGAGAATGCAAAAAATCAGCCATGGGGCCGAAGCGCTGATCGAGTTCCCGCCGCAGATGCGGATCCTGGGCAAGCTGGCGCACTTCGAGCAGGCCCTCCAGCACCAGGGCATGGTACATGGGGGAACGCTCGAAATGGCCGCCGTCCGCGAGGATTTGCCCGAGTTCCGCATGCACCACGCGCTCCCCCAGCCGCAGCCATGAGGCGGCTTCGTCTCCCGCGAGACGGCTTCCGGCCCATACCAGGGCGCGAGCGTTCTCCAGCAGGTGGTTTCCGGGGATATCGCGTTCGAGCCGCCCCGCGAGAAAACGCGCCTGATCCGCCAGGCTGGCCAGAATGCGGGGATGCTCAAGACCTACCTGGCACCAGTGGATGATGCGCAGGGATAGCGGGTAGGGGTCGAAGGCCGGCGCGGCGCGGCGCGGATGCTGCTCGATCCAGTGCAGGCAGAGCGCCTCGCGCAATTGTGGCGGGAGCAGGTGTAGATAGCCGAAGGCGTGCAGGAAAAACCGCCAGGACAGGGTTGCGCCGGGAGCGCTCCAATCCGGCGGCCAGCCCAGGGGCCGGGCCTGGCGCAGAAAGTCGAAGGTCCCCGCGGCCAATGCCGCGCCGCTGTTCCAGGGATCGCGGTGGAGGTTTTTCGGAAGAATCAGGGGGCGCGCCGTAGCGGCGGGCAACTCGGTGGGTACCGGACGCAGGCCGTCGCCGATATCCCTTATTTTCTTTAACAGCCGATGTGCGAGCTGCGCCCTCTTGAAGTGGCGTAGCGTATGGAAGTAGCGCAGCAGCATGGGCCGCTCCGGCCTGACTAACCGCGCACGGCCACCGCCTGCCCGCCGCGCAGGGATTTGAGGGCGGCGAAACAGGCGCGCGAGACGTTTTCGAGTTCGTCCATGGGGATGAGCGGCGTAGCCGGGTCCTGGAGGGCGCGCACGAACTGGTGCAGCAGACCGGAGTGCCCCTTGTCCAACCTCCAGAGCCGCTGGCTGCGAAAACCCGCGAAACCATAACCCTGAAGCCGGCGGAAATTTTCCAGCAGCAAGACCCGGCCTTCGCTGAAGACCTCCAGGCGCTCCTTGGGCAGGCCGCGGTGGCCGTTGGCGAAATAATGCACCGTGCCGATGGAGCCGTCCTCGAAGCGGAAATGCAGGCTGACTTTGTCGTGCTCCACGGCCAGGCCCGGGGCGCGCATCGAGTCGGCGTAGGCGTATTCCACCTTGGAGCGCGCGAGGTGCACCATCAGGTCCACGAAGTGGCAGGCCTCGCCCAGGATGCGTCCGCCCCCGACAGCCAGGTCGTGCACCCAGTGGGAGGGAGCGATCTCGCCGGCATTGACGGTCATCACCATGCACAGCGGGGCGACGCGGTTCGCCAGCAAGGAGCGCATCCTGGCGACCAGGGGCGCGAACCGGCGGTTATAACCCACGACAAGCCGGAGCTCAGGGCGTTCCCGTCCAGCCGCCAGCACCGTACCCAAATCCTCCACCGTAAGGGCCAGCGGCTTCTCTAGGAACACATGCTTGCCGGCCCGCAGTCCCTCCGCCGCCATCTGCGCGTGCTGGTTGTGGCGCGTGGAAATGACGAGGGCGTCAACCTCGGGACGCGCCAGGATTTCCCGGTAATCGGTGGTGTTCATGGGGATGTCGTACCTGCGGGACAGGTGCTCGCTGTTGATGCCCGCGGCGCTGCAAATGGCCGCGAGGACGGCGGGGGTCTTCGCGAGTTCGGGAAGCAGGACTCCGCGCACGTGGTCGCCGGCGCCGATGATGCCGATGCGACAGGCGCCGGCCTGCGGGCGGGCGCCGGCGCGAACCACCACCGTGGCGGAACTGGCCGCGGCGCCGTAATCGAAGATGATGGCCAACTGCCCCTCGCCCAGCCGCTCGTAGGCGCCCAGGGCCTCGGTGAAGGGCAGCCGCAGGCTCACCAACGGCTCCACCACCAGCCGGCCAGCGCGCATCAGCTCCAGGACCGCCTCGAAATTGCGCTGCTCGGTCCAGCGCACGTAACCCACGGGATAGTCCAGACCCTTGCGCTCGTAGGCGTCCTCGTAGCGGCCGGGACCGTAGGAACAGGAGACCTGGAAACGGATCTCCTTCTCGAAGAAATCCTTGCGGTTCAAGTGCAGGCCGGACACCCCCACCAGGATAACCCGCCCGCGCTTGCGCGTCATCAGCGGCGCGAGTTCGATGGGAGAGTTGTCGGAAGTGGCGGCGGTGATGATGACCCCGTCGGCACCCATGCCCTGGGTCTGGGCGGCCACCGCCAGGGTCGGGTCCTCAAGCTCCGCGAGCAGCAGGGCCTGGGCGCCCAGGGCTTGGGCCCGAGCCACGCGGTCAGGAGCGATGTCGAAGCCGATGACGCGGCAGCCGTTCGCCACGAGGATCTGGCAGGTGATGAGCCCGACCAGTCCGAGCCCCATCACCACCACCGTCTCGCCGAGCGTGGGATCGAAAAGGCGCACGCCCTGGAGCGCCACGCTGGAGAGCACCGTGAAACTGGCCGCGGTGTCGCTCACGCCGTCGGGAACGCGGGCGCAGAGGTGGCGCGGCACGCAGACGATTTCTGCGTGGGGGCCGTTGGAGGCGACGCGATCCCCGGCTTTGAGGTCTTCCACGCCTTCGCCGACCTCCAGCACGACGCCGGCGTTGCAGTAACCGAGCGGGATGGGGGCGTCGAGCTTGCGCAGGACCGCGCTGGCCGTGGCCGCGAACCCGTCCGTGCCGATTTTTTGCAGCACGCGCCGGACGTTGTCCGGCTGCTGGCGTGCCTTGTTGATCCAGCCCGCCCGGGCGAATTCCACCAGCATGCGCTCAGTGCCCAGGGAAACCAGGCTTTGGCTGGAGCGGATCAGCACCTGGCCCCGGCCCGGCCTTGGGGCCGGCACTTCGGCGAGTTGCAGATCCCCAGCCTTCATGTCCTGCAGGATTTGTCTCACGGCCGGTGTGAGGTCATGGCCACTTTCAGATAGCGGCCGCGGCTTCGGGATGTCGGTCCTGGCGCCGAGCCACTTCTTCCAGCAGCCGCACGTACTCCGCAGAGAGTTTTTCGCGCAGGAACTGGCTTCCTAGGATTTCGCGGTTGGCCTCAAACCCATTGACGCGCGGGGAAAGCGCGAAACCCTTGATAGCCTCATAAAGCCGCTGAGGATCGTCGGGAGGAACGATTTGCACGCCTGAGAACGCGCGCAACAGCCGGCTGCTCTCGCCATCCAGCCCGCCGTAGATGATGGGCCGGCCTGAGGCCAGGTATTCGAAGAGCTTGGTAGGCAGGGCCGAATTGAAGGCCGGATGGCCGCGCAGTTGGGCGTAGAGCACGTTGGCGGGGCCGTAAACCCGCTCCAGGCAGGCGTCCCAATCGAGCTTGTCGAGGAAGCGTACGTTGCCGAGGTGCTGGGTTTCCACGGTCTTGTGCAGCGCCGCCCATTCGCTGCCGTCTCCAGCCAGGACGAATTCCACGCCGCGCGTGGTCGGATCCGCAGCGCACAGGCGGGCCGCCTCGATGAAGGTGGAAAGGTTTTGCGGATAGCCGACGGTGCCCAGGTAGGTCACGCGCAAAGGCTGGCCCGCGGGCGGTTTGGCGAGGGCGGCCAGTTGCGCGAACCTGGAGCCTTCGATGCCGTTGCGCAACAGGTGCACGGGCTGGTCCGGCAGCAAGGCGCGGATTTCGTCCACTTGCATGGAAGTGGTGCAGATCGCCATATTGAAGCGCCGCAAGGACCAGCGCGCCATGAAGCGGAACAGGACGTTGCTGACGCGAAATACGGGGCCGCGGCGGTACTCAAAATAATTCCAGATGAGATCGCGCACGTCAATGACCAGTTGCGCGCGCCGCTCCGTGAAGCGCAATAGCGAGAAGACATAGAGCTGGAGCAGGGGCGGTGTCGTCACCAGCACCACGTCGAAAGGGCCGTGGCGGTGCAACAGCCGCAGGAAGCGCGCCGCATAGTGCAACTCCTGGAAGAAGCGCGCTATCAAGCGGTGGCGATCCAGACGCCCGCGCCGCAGATAGACGAACCGCTCCGCGGGAATGGCGAATTCCCGGCTCGCCAGCGTCTGGAGTTCCCGCGCCGAGAGGTGGGGGTGCGACTCGTTGGTGGCGAAGACGCTCACGTCGTGGCGCTGACTGAGCTCCCGGACCAGGCAGTTGAAGCGGTTGGCCCCGGTGTGATTGGTGGGGAAAAACAGGAAATCCACCACCAGGGCGAGGCGCAGCTTTGAACCTGGCGCGGATTCAGGGCGGTCGCTCAAGGGCGGGGGGCCTTCTTTGGTTTTGGGATCGATCGGTGCGGGACGCCGCATTTTACGATGGTGCGCACTCCCGGCAAACCTCAAGCACCTTCGGCTACGCGCACCACCCCGGTTCCCAAGCTCTCAGTCAACCCCTGGGGGAGCGGGGGATTAAAGAAGCCTGCCTTCCCAGGGGATGGAGGGAAGAAACGCCTTTGGCGCGCTCATTTGGGCTGCGGCGTCGCGTCGAGGAAAATACGGCACCAGCCTTCGATGCAGATGAGAGAAAATAGTGTGTTGGCGCCGTCAATGCGGCCCGCGCCGTTGTCCGCGACGAGCCGCGCGACGCGCTGGGGGTCGAAGATGCCTCTCCGGCGCAGGCTTTCCGGGCTGAGCCACTCCTCGACAAAGGGCTTGAGCTCATGGCGCATCCAACGGCGCAGCGGCACCCCGAAACCGGTTTTGGGCCGGTGGATGACCTCGTTGGGCAGCAAGCTCTCCATGGCCTTTTTAAAGATCCACTTGCCGGTGGCGCCGCGCTGCTTGAAGCGCGGGGGCAGGCGGACGGCGAAACGCACCAAGTCGAGGTCGAGCAAGGGGACGCGGGCCTCCACCCCGGCGGCCATACTCAACTTGTCGGTGTAGTTCAAATTGTGATCCGCCAGGAAATGCTTGCCTTCGAGGTACAGCATGCGGTCGAGGGGCTCTAAGCCCGGCGGCAGCCTCTCCAGACTGCGGAGCAGCGGCGAGGGCACGGGCTGGCGGGACAAGACCTGGCGCAGGTCCGGGTGCAGGAGTTCCATGGCGAGGTGGGGATCGCTGCGGAAGAAATAGCTCACGAGCCGTTCTTCGGGCGGCAAGGGCGCGTAGCGCAGCAGGGTGGAAATCCTGCGGCAGGCGGGAACCTGCTGTGGGAGTCCCTGGCTCAACCCTTGCATCCCGGCGCGCAAAGCGCGGGGCACCCAGCTCCAGCAGCGCTCCAGGCCCAGGGCATAATGGCGCGGATAACCCGAGAGGATGTCGTCGCCGCCCGCGCCGGAGAGCAGCACCTTGATCCCGTGCTCGCGCGCGAGTTTGCAGATCATCAGCACGTTGAGCGGGGCCATGTCGGCCTGGGGCTCATCCAGGTGGTACAACATGAGTTCGAGCTGCTGGGCCAGTTCGGGCCCCACGGGAATGGCGCTCAGGGGAACCTGGAGATGGCGCGCGACCTTCTGGGCGTAGGGCCAATCGGTCGCGAAGCCCTCTTTTTCCAATTCCTGACCGCGGGTGGCGATAGTGAAACATGGGAGGCTTCGGGAGGGCAGCGCCTGCGCCGCCAGGGTCACGACCGCGCTCGAGTCCAGCCCTCCCGAAAGGAAGGCCCCAACGGGGACATCGGAAACCAGTTGCCTTTGCACCGCCTGGCGCAGGTGATGGCGCAGACCCTCGATGGCGTCAGCTTCGCTGATATCGGGCACTTCGGGGGAGTAGGGGATATCGTAATAATACCATTGCCTGGAAATGCGCCCTTCCCGCAGCAGCAGTGCCTGGCCGGGCTCCAGCTTGTGCACGCCCTCCAAAGCCGTGAGCGGCGCGGGACACCAGAGGTAGGTGAGGTAGTGGAGCAAAGCCGTGGGATCGAGGCTTTTGCGGACCCCCGGATGCTGCAAGAGGGCCTTGACCTCGCTGGCGAAAAGGAACCCCTGGGGCGAGGAAACATAATAGAGCGGCTTGATGCCGAAGTGATCGCGCGCCACGAAAAGCTGCCGCTGGCGCGCGTCCCAAAGGGCGAAGGCGAAGATACCGTTCAGCCGCTGGAGCAGTTCCATCCCCTCACGCTGGTACAGCTTGAGCAGCACCTCCGTGTCGGAATGGCTTTGGAATCCGACGCCCCGGGCCTCGAGATCGCGGCGCAGCTCCCGGTAATTGTAGATCTCCCCATTGAACACGATGACGTTGCCGGTGGCATCGTCGGACATGGGCTGGCGGCCCGCTTCCGTGAGGTCAATGATGGAGAGGCGCCGGTGCGCCAGCCCCACGCCGAGGGCGGCTTCATGCCAGGTGCCAGCGCCATCAGGGCCGCGATGGGCCTGGATGCGCGCCATCCGTTCCAGCAGTTCCGGCTCGAAAGTTCCCCAGTATCCGGCGATGCCGCACATATTAAAGTCGGATCAAAAAAAGGGCCTCAGCCAAGCCTGGGGCCGTCCGCCACCGCGGCCATCGCACGCAGGCATTTCCCCAGCTCCAGCTCCCAGGGCGGGAGATCCAGCCCGAAAGTATTTCTCATCTTGCCGCTGTCCAGGACGGAGTGCGCCGGCCGGGCCGCCGGAGCGGGGAAGTCGGCGCGCCGGGCGGGGATTAAGTTGGAACCTTGCTGTTTAAAAGCGGCGGCCAGCTCCGGGGGGGCGAGTTCGTGAATGGCGCGGGCGAAACCGAACCAACTCGTGCTGCCCGCCAGGCTCAGGTGATAGAGGCCGCGTTGGGCGGTGAGGAAATCGCTCGGGCCCCCCGGATGGCGGAGGGCGCGGTCCAGGATGTGGACCGTGGCCTCAGCCAGCGACCGGCACCAGTTGGGCGTGCCCGTCTGGTCGTCCACGACGCGCACCTCCTCGCGCGTGCGGAAGAGCTCCAGCATCTTGAGCATGAAATTGACGCGGCGCGCGCCGTAAACCCAGCTCGTGCGCAGCACCAGGGCGGGTTCCAGGGCGTCGAGCACAGCGCGCTCGCCCGCGAGCTTGCTGGCGCCGTAAACGCCGAGCGGCCGGGGTTCGTCGTCCTCGCGGTAGGGCCGGTCGCGCGCGCCGTCAAAAACATAGTCGGTGGAGTAATGGATCAGGCCGGCGCCGCATTCCCGGGCCGCCTCGGCCAGGGCCAGGGGCGCACCCGCGTTGAGGGCATGGGCGGCCTCGGGCTCGCGCTCGGCGTCGTCCACGCGCGTATAGGCCGCGGCGTTCACGATGAGCGCGGGCCGGGCTGCGCGGACGGCTGCGCGGACGCGCCGGGGGTCGGCGAGGTCGAGCGCGCCGCGCGCGGGAGCGATGAGATCAAAGCGCGCGCGCAGCAGCGCGGCCAGATCGTGCCCGATCTGGCCGGCGGCGCCGGTGAGGAAAACCTTGATGGGGGCCTGGATCATCTTCTTTTTTCCATAATAAATGGAGATAGACCCGGGCAACGCGCTTTTCCAGCTCTTTTCTTTAGGCCGTCGTGTTTAAGCATGGGATTGACGAGAAGGCGGCAGTAAAGACAATGTGTTTTCATGCGCACGACGCTGGATTTTTCCGATCACCTCCTGAAACGCGCAAAGTTCGCCGCCTTCAAGCGCGGAGTCACGCTGCGGGAACTCGTGAGCAATGCTCTGAAACACGAGTTGGCCTCCAGCGTCCAGCCAGCGAAAAAATTCCGGCGCGTTAGGTTCCCTATTGTGGCGTCAAAGTCTCCTGGGGAACTGCACCTGACGCAAACCGGCATGATGGCCCTGGAGTTGGAGGGGGAGTCCCGACGGAGTGGCTTTTCGCTGTGACTCCAATTTTATCGAAGCTTTTTCAAGGCCTCGCGGCCGCCATGCTCCTCGCCAGTTGCATGGCGCGCCAGAGCCCGCCGGTGACACCGGCCAAGGACGTCGCCCCGGATGTGCCCTACCTCTGGCCGGAAGGCGAAAAATCCCCAGCGCCCGTGAAGCCGGCGACGCCAGAGGCTTTGCCTGCCACCGATGCCACCGTGGGGCTGGACAACGGCATCATCGCCGTGGCTGGCGGCAACGCCATCACCCTCAAGGAGTTCGACTATTGGTTCTTCGATGCCGTGCGCGGCGGCGAGAAAGCGGATGAGGAGCTCTACCACCGCGTGCTCGACTCCATCATCGATCGCGTCCTGATGCTGGCGGAGGCGGGTCGCCAGAACATCGAAGTGCAGGAATCCGAAGTGGAAAAGTCCTTCGAGGAGGTCATGCGCAAGGCCGGCGGGCGCGAAAAACTGCTCGGCGACCTCAAGAAGAACAACCAGTCCCTGGAAGAGCTGCGCGAGCAGCTCAAGGAGAACCTCGTCATCAGTCAGTTGGAGCGCCGCATGTACGCCGGAGCCGGCGCCGTCGCGCCGGGCGAGGTGCGGGCCGAATACGAGCGGCGCAGCGCGGAATTCGACGTCCCGGAAACGCGGGACGCCTCCCTCATCCTGGTGATGAAGGAGAACTACAAGGATCCGGCCAAGGCGCGCGAGACAGCCGCGCGCATCCACGCGGAACTCACGAAGGGCACGCCCTTTGAGGACCTGGCGCGCCGCCACGGCGAGGGACCGAAGGCCGCCGCGGGTGGCCGGCAGGGCTTCGTGAAGCGCGGGGATCTGGCCGAACCCATCACCCGCGTGATCTTCGCGCTTGCTTCCGGCACGACCAGCGGAGTGGAGGATATGGAATCGGCCCTCTTCATCGCCCGCTGCGGCGAGGTGCGCCCGGCCCGCCACCTGCCCTTCGAGGAGGTTCAGGAACGCTTGCAGCAGGAAATCGCGCGCCGCAACTTCGACCGGCGCCGCAAGGAAGTGCGCGAATCCCTGCGCAAGGGCGCCTACATCAAGAAACTTGATCCCAAGGCCTACCTCGACTACCGGCGCGGCCAATAATGCTCTGCCCCTACTGTAAGGCCGACGACGACAAGGTGGTGGATTCCCGCGGCAGCGAGGGCGGATCGGGCATCCGCCGCCGCCGCGAGTGCTTGAAATGCGGACGGCGCTTCACGAGCTACGAGCGGCTCGAAGAGATCCCCGTGATGGTGCTCAAGCGCAACGGCTCCAGGGAGCGCTTCGACCTCCAGAAGGTGCTGAACAGCGTCAAAATTGCCTGCCGCAAGCGCCCGGTGAGCCAGGAGCAAATCCAGGACCTCGCCACCCGCGTGGAGATCCAGGCCTTGAGTTCGGAAAACCGCGAGATATCCTCCCGCATCATCGGTGACTCCATCATCAGCGAGCTCGAACAGCTCGACGCCGTGGCTCTGGTGCGCTTCTCCAGCGTTTACCGGGAGTACAGCGACGTGGACCAGTTCGTGGACTACATCAGGACGCTGAAGAAGGTGAAGGGTCAAGGGTAGAGGGCGGGGCCGTCACGCCTTTCGAGAAAGGTGACGTTGAACGAGTTCGGGTGCTCGATGCTGGCGGTTTTCCCCGGAAAATAAGGCTCATCCGAATAATGCGTACTTTTCAAGAGTATTCACACGGGACCACGATCTGGCATGGCGGGAACCCCATCGCAATACCGGGGGGATTTTTCCACAGATGACACAGATTAACACGGAAAGTACTCAAGGGCTGGCCTCTTTATCAGTGCCCATCGGTGTAATCTGTGGATAAATTCGAGTTAAGAACACGGAGCATTCGGCAAAAACTGGGGAGAGGAAACTACCATAGGTACGCATTTTTCGGATTAGCCGAAAATAATATCAGCCAACGGCGCTTTTGGGTTCAGGGTTCCCCGCGCCGGCGCGCGACCTTGCGCAGAGCGGCGAGGGTGCCTGATTCCGTTGTTGCCGGAGGTGGATGCGCGGAGTCGGGAGTTTCCCGGGTTGGGCTGGTGGACCCAGAGGCGGCTGAAGCCGGCGGCGTGGCCGGAAGCGCGGGATTGCTCATGACGGCGGCGGCTACGCGCGCGCCGGACTCTTGACGCAGAGGCCCGGGAGCCGGCGCTGGCCGCCTTTTTTTCACAATTAAAGATGGCGCGAAACGTCTGAGCGCCGGCCAGCGCTGCCCCACCCCCAAGCGCCGCAGCGCCAGCTCGACGAGCCATCCCAGCAGCAGGCCGGCGATGATCCACGGGCGCAGGTCCAGGGGCGTGGTGGCCGCCAACGGGGCGAAGGCGGCGGCGAGGTCGCTGCGCTCCGTCCCGCCGCTGGCGGCGGCCAGA